>CAVVNE010000155.1:0-39985 GCA_963749245.1 Bryobacterales bacterium | reverse complement strand
GTTACCTGCGCGCCCCCGAAGGTTGGCCGCCGGGTGCAGCCGAGTCGCGATCCGACCGTCAGCCAAGCCGCTCGTCGTCTCCCCCGCTGCGGAACGTGAACAGCAGGTCCGGTCGAGTACCCGACTTCTCGTAGGACGCCGCCCAGCTGACGGGCGCATTTCGCGTCGATGCGCTGGAAGTGGGCTCGACGCGCATCGAGAATTTGTGCGACTCGCGAGAATGCCGCGTCGATCCGACAGAAGCCCGAAACGCCGTTCCGCGAATCCGCGCACGCGGTGGATCTGACGGCGGCTGCGATGATCGTCTCGGTCGGCCGCGGGATTAAGGAGAAGGAGAACCTTCCGATCGTCGAAGAGCTGGCCAAGGCGCTGGGCGCGGAACTGGCGGCATCGCGCCCCATCTGCGATAGCGGGTGGCTGCCGATGGACCGGCAGGTGGGCAGCTCGGGGCAGACGGTCTCGCCGAAGGTCTACATGGCCGTCGGGATCTCCGGCGCGATTCAGCACCTGGTGGGCATGAAGGGCGCGAAGACCATCGTGGCGATCAACAAGGACGCGAACGCGCCGATCTTCGAAGTCGCCGATTACGGCATCGTCGGCGATTTGTTCGAAGTGGTGCCGGCGCTGGTTGAGGAAGTGAAAAAGGCGAAAACATAGTGTTTGCGCTACTCAAGGTTCATCATTCGGGGAAAAGCTTCGCGCACTAGCTGCTCCTCGTCGGGGGAAAAATTCTGCTTCAGCTCGTCGCCGGTGAGGGCTCTCCGGCGCTCGGCCGGAGGCAGCGCGCGCAACTCCTGAATCTTCTGCCGCACCGCCTGCTGGCGATCTTTCGGCAGGCTCTGCATCATTTCCAGGCGCTCCTTGAACCTCTCCTGCTGCTCCGGAGAGAGCTTCTCATACCGGTCCAGACGCTGTTCCATTGCCGCGCGCCGCTGCGGAGGGAGCTTGGAAAGAGCCTTCTCCTGCTCCTCCGGCAACATCTTTGGCGAACCGGTCAAGCTCTTTCGCCGGATTGGGCTGCGGACGCTTGGGAGGCGCCGCAGGCCTGCGAGGGGCCGCCGATCGGGAGGCTTCTTCTGCGCGGCGACTGGAAAAACAGCTCCGCACACCAACATGAACGCCACCGCGATCCTGAGGCCCGGTCTCATACGGCTCGCATCAGTTTACATCGAGCCGGACTGCGCTTGCGCGGGCGGAGTCAGGATATCGAAGTCTTCCAGCGTCTGCTCCACCTGCTCGATGTCCACTTTGTCGGCGCGAGGCTGATGCGGCGCGGCGTGGGGTGCGACATGCGGCGCATCTGGCATCCGCACGGCTAGCCCGGCCGCCAGGACCGCGCAGGCTGCGATCAGAGGGACGGCGGACTTCCACAGCGGATAGGGAACCGGCGGATGGAAAATCCGGCCGAGCCAATGCCGCCACGAGGGCGCAGCTTGTTCCCGCGCGATGCGGGCATAGAGCCGCGCATCGAAATTGATGGAGACCGCGGGCGGCGTCCAGGCTTCGAGCGCGCCCCAGACTTCCTTCTGTGCTTCCACCACCCGCGAACAATCCGCACACTGCCGCAGGTGAATTTCGAACTCTGCCGTCTGCTCGGCCGAGAGCGTTTGGGCGCAGTAGTCCAGCAGGATCTCCGCGTCCTCGTTCCTTTTTGTCGGGCAATTCATGGTGTACTCCAACTGCTTCCTCGTGATATTTTAACCGGCCATATGCGCCAGCCGCGACCGCAACGATTCATAGGCGCGGAACAGCAGCGACTTCACAGCCGACTCCGAACAGTTCAACGCGCGGGCGATCTGAGCGTACTCCAGCTCTTCGTACTTGTGCATCAGCACGGCCGCCCTCTGCTTGGCCGGCAAGGCTTCGATGGCCTGCCGGACTTCCGTCATTTTCACTTCGTGCAACAACGCCTGCTCGATGGTCGGCTGCCGGTCCCGCACCTGCCGATCGACGCCGTCCAGAACCTGCTCGTCTAAACTCTCATGCCCCTTCTCTTTTTTCCCGTCGCGGACAAAGTTCAGCGCCAAGTGGGTCGCGATGCGGAACAGCCACGTCGTAAACTTCGCCGTCGGCTCATACGTCGCGCGGCTGCGGTAGACCCGCAAAAATACTTCCTGAGCCAATTCCTCCGAAACCGACGGATTCTGCACCATCCTGTACAAAAAATGTACAACCGGCCCGCGATGACGCTCCAGCAGCAGCGCAAAGCTGGTGTCGTCGCCCTCGCGGACGCGCAGCATCAGCTCAGCATCCCGGTCGAGCGCTGCGACAGCCTCCATATCCTTCTTAACCCCCGGATTCGCCGAAGGTTGCGCTGGAATTAACGCCATATGGCATCGACTTCTTGGGTTCGTTTCGTAAAAACGCGGCCTCGCTTCCCATCGTATAGTGAACCGCCTTCGGCTACTCGCCCTTTTAACGTTCTCTCCATCAGATCGCGGAGCGCTTCCCGAGGGCTCTTTCCGTGATGCAAAACCTCTTGCATCTGTTGAATTATTGGCAGATCCACGCCAAACTTCGCCCCTAAACCGACCGCCGCCGCACACGTTTCCACTCCCTCTGCCACCATTTGCATCGAACCGGTTATGTCTTGAATCGTGCGCCCTTTTGCCAGTTCCAGTCCTACGCGCCGGTTCCGGCTTAGTTCCCCGCTACAGGTTAGTACCAGATCTCCCAGACCGGCCAGACCGGCAAGCGTTTTCGGCTCGCCTCCCATCGCCACAGCCAGCCGGGTGATTTCGGCCAGCCCACGGGTGATGAGCGCGGCGAGCGTATTGTTTCCTAATCCCAGCCCCTGGCAGACGCCCGCGCCGATGGCGATGACGTTTTTGAGCGCCGCCCCCACCTCCACTCCAATCGGATCGTGATTGGTATACAGACGTAACGTCGGACCGGAGAAGGCGGTTTGCACCTCCAGCGCGACTTTCTGGTTCACCGAAGCAACCACGACCGCCGCCGGTTCGCCGCGCGCGACCTCCCGGGCGAAGGTCGGCCCGGAAAGAACGGCGATTTTCGGCGAACCGGTAACCTCTTCAACCACTTGAGACATCCGCAGCAGAGTGCCGTTCTCGATTCCCTTGGTCGCGCTGACGAACGTCATCCTCTCGTTTATATGCGGCAGCATGCGTGTGTAGAGGCCTCGCGCATGATGCGAAGGCATGACGCCGATCACGATTTTTGCGTCCTGGAGAGCGCCGCCGAGGTCGGTCAGACTCTCGACGTTTTCGGGCAGTGTTAAACCCGGGAGGTAGACGCCGTTTTCGCGCGTCGCGTTCATTCGCTCGGCCAGATCCTGCTCATAGACCCAGAGCCGGACGCGCTCGAACTTCGGCGCCAGCACGATGGCGAGCGCGGTGCCCCAGCTCCCCGCCCCGATAATCGCCAGGGTCATTTCTTGAACCAGGTGAAACGATTTTCGGTTCCGGCGCGCAGGCGTTCCATGTTCGATTTGTGCCGGTAGACGATGAACACGCCGGCAATCAGCGACGCGATCAGCACCGGCGCGGGCGGATGGAGAATCAGCCAGACGCCCAGCGGGAACGTCCCTGCCGCGATAATCGATCCGGCGGAAATCGCTTTCGTCGCGCACACCGCGATCACGAATAGTACCAGCACGGCGGCCAGAGGCAGAGGCGTCAGATAGAGAAACGCGCCGATGAAACTCGCGACGGCCTTGCCGCCCTGGAATTTCAGGAACACGGGAAACGCGTGGCCCGCCATCACGGCGAGAGCGGCCAGGCTCATCCACCAAGGATCGTCATCGGTCATTTTCGCGGCCAGCCAGACGGCGAAAAAACCTTTTGCCACATCTAACAGCAGCGTGGCGACGCCCGCCGTCCGGCCCGTGGTGCGCAGAACGTTGGTCGCGCCGATGTTGCCGCTGCCCGAGGAACGAACGTCCTTGCCGGTGGTCAGGCGGACCAGCACGTAGCCGAAGGGAATCCCTCCGATGAGATAAGCGATGACAATTGCCAGGAATCCGGTCATGAGTGGAGAGCAAACTCCGCAAGTTTGGAATACTTCCCATTTAGGGATAAGTACAAGAAGAACGAAGACACCTGAAAGGTGCCGAAATCGGGGTTGCCGGCGGCCGCGGCGACGTCGTCGATCCGCACTTTCTCTTTCAGGCGTGCAAGCGTGAGATGAGGCGAATAATCCCTGGTCTCGACCGGCACGCCGAGCTTCGACAGCGCCTGCTCGGTCGCACGCGCCAGCACCGCCAGAGGCTCGCCCGCTTCGATTCCAGCCCAGAAAACGCGAGGATGGCGCGTGTTCGGGAACCAGCCCACTCCGCGAATGGCGATGGCGACGGGTCCGGGGCCTGGGACTCTGCCGAGCGCAGTCTTCATTTCCTCGAGCCGCGCTTCGGGCCATTCGCCGATGAATTTCGTCGTGATGTGCAGGTTCTCGACCGGTGTCCAGCGCAGGTTCGCCAGGGGCCGCAGGCGCGCCAGAAACTCGCCGATTCTCTCCAGCATCTCCGCTGGCAGATCGATCG
Organism: Bryobacterales bacterium; assembly: GCA_963749245.1. Classification (GTDB taxonomy): domain Bacteria; phylum Acidobacteriota; class Terriglobia; order Bryobacterales; family Bryobacteraceae; genus Palsa-187. The sequence goes on along the minus strand of CAVVNE010000155.1, from coordinate 35,487 downwards.
CGGTAAACAGCCGCATGAGAATCCAGTGTAGCGGTATACTTACAAGCTTGGAATCCACGCTTATGAAAAAACTCCTACCGTTTTTATTTATCTTCGCGATCTCCCTCTGGGCAGCCGACTTCTGGGTATCGAAACCGTACACGGAATGGACCGATAAGGAAGTGCAGAAGCTGCTGAGCAATTCGCCATGGTCGAAGGAGGTGGTCATATCGCTGGGCGGCGCTGGTGGAGGATCGGGCAAAGGCGGACGCAGCAAGGGCGGTGGGGGCGGTACTGGCGGCGGCGACGGTGGCTTTGACGGCCCCGCAATGGGCACCGGCGGCGGCAACGCGGGAACCAGAGGCGGACAGAGCGTCAGCGAAGTCGGCGGAGGCGTGCCGGGCACGGGCGCTCCCAGCATGACTCTGGTCGTCAGCTGGCGGACCGCGCTGCCTCTTCGCCAGGCGATCGCCAAACAGAAGTTCGGCGCGGAAGTGGGCACTTCGCCGGACGCGAAGAGAGTCATTGAAGAACCGCAGAAATACTACATCATCGTGGTGAGCGGACTCCCCGCCCGGATGGGCCGCGGCGGCCCGGAGATGAAAGAAGCGTTGATGAAGAACTCGAGCCTCGCCGTCAAGGGCAAGGAGTCCATCGCCCCCGAGGATATTCAATCCGCAGGTGCCGCGGCGCTGTTCCTGTTTCCGAAGACCATGGCCATCGATATGGACGACAAGGAAGTGGAGTTCAGCACCAAGCTCGGCCAGATGGTGGTGAGGGCCAAGTTCAAAGTGAAGGACATGGTCTTCAACGGCAAGCTCGATCTCTAAAGTGCACGCTTCGCTGGCAAGGGCGTTTTACCGGCGGCCCGCAACGCAGGTGGCGCGCGAGTTGCTCGGGAAAATTTTATCGCTCGGCGATGCGTCGGGCCGTATCGTCGAAACGGAAGCGTACCTGAGCGAGAACGACGGCGCAGCGCATTCAGCCCACGGCATCACTCCTCGAACGCAAGTCATCTTCGGTCTGCCGGGTCACGCTTACGTCTATCTCATCTACGGCATGTACGATTGTCTGAACATCGTCTGCGAGCCGGAGGGCGTCGCCGGATGCGTGCTGATCCGCGCATTGGAACCCGTCGTGGGTCTCAAAGGTTCGTCGAACGGCCCCGGCAAATTGACGCGAGCCCTGGGGATCACGCGCGCGCACAACGGCGTCGACGTGACCAAAGGTCCGATCACGATTCACGCACCGGAGGACGCTGAAGAGTTCGAGATCGCGACATCGGCGCGAATCGGCATCACGAAATCGGCCGACCTGCCGCTGCGATTTTTCATAAAAGGCAATCCGTGCGTGAGCCGAAAGAACCGAAGCTGATGCTGGGCGGGGAAGAACGCCTCCTCTTTGTTGAGTTTCGGTATCGGTGCGCGATTTTGTCAGTGGAAGTTTTCCCACCTGTCCGCATGCTTGCGCATGGCGGCTCCGTACGGACTTTTGGCCGCGACAGTCAGGGAGCGCCGGCAACCCGGCTCCTGGCTACTGGCTGCCGGCTACTTCTTCTGCTACCCTCGAAATTCATGCTGAAACCGACCATTTTCCGCGAATACGACATCCGCGGCGTTGCTGAAACCGAACTCCTGAGCCCCGACATAATCCAGCTAGGCCGCGCTCTCGGCACGCTTCTTCAGCGCAGGAGCGGACGGCGTATCAACCTGGGCCGCGACTGCCGCCTGAGCTCGCCTCGCCTGCACGACGCGCTGCTCGAAGGTCTGCTCGCCTCCGGTTGCGAGGTCACCGACGTTGGCGTCGTCCCCACTCCGTTGCTCTATTTTTCCGCCGTGCATCTGAAGGCCGACGGAGCCGTTATGATCACCGGCAGCCACAATCCGGCTGAGTTCAACGGCTTCAAAACGGTCTGCGGTTCCGGCACGCTGCATGGCGAAACGATTCAGGAAGTCTACAAACTGATCGAAGCCGGCGATTTCGCGACCGGCGCGGGCGCGCATAAAACCATCGACGTCTCCGACGCCTATCTCGACGTGGTTGCGCCGCAGTTCAAATTCGCGCGACGCATCAAAGTCGTCGCCGACGCCGGCAACGGCACCGCCGGACCGGTCGTCCACCGCCTCCTGGAACGCTTGAACTGCGACGCTACGGAGCTGTTCTTCGAAATGGACGGCCGCTTCCCGAATCATCATCCCGACCCCACCGTCCCCGCGAATCTGAAGTATCTGCAAGACGCCGTGAAGGCGCAGCACGCCGACCTCGGCATCGCCTTCGACGGCGATTCGGACCGCATCGGCGCAGTCGACGAAAACGGCGAGGTGATTTACGGCGACATGCTGCTGCTTATCTATGGCCGCGAAATTCTCACTCGCAAGCCCGGCGCGACATTCATCGGCGAAGTGAAATGCTCGCAGCTCCTGTATGACGAACTGGCGCGCCTTGGGGGCAATCCGATCATGTATAGAACCGGCCACTCCCTTATCAAGGCGAAAATGAAGGAGGAACACGCCGAACTCGCGGGCGAGATGTCCGGGCACATGTTTTTCGCCGACCGCTATTTCGGCTACGACGATGCACTTTACGCCGCCTGCCGTCTGATGGAGATCGTCGCCGCCAGTGGCAAGCCCCTCTCCGCCCAGCTCGCCGAATTCCCGAAAATGGTTTCCACGCCGGAGATTCGCGTCGATTGCCCCGATGAGACGAAATTCCAGGTGGTCGCGCGGGTCGCCGCGCAGTTCAAGAAAACACATCGCGTGATCGACGTCGACGGCGTGCGCGTTTTGTTCGCCGAGGGATGGGGGTTGCTGCGCGCGTCGAACACGCAACCGGTGTTAGTTATGCGTTTTGAAGCGCCTAACGAAAAAATGCTCGAGAGCTATCGTCATGACGTCGAATCCGCTCTCGAGCAAGCAAAAGCACTACAGGGATAGGATCAATCCAAAGAGACAGGAGTACCGAAGGCCGCCCTCCGAACCGGCCCTCGATCTACATCGAGAATGCCATAGGAGGGCGGCGAATCCAATAGCGGAAACCCGCATTTTGAACCGTTTTCGTACTATGCGGCTAGCCATTACGGCATATTCCGGCGCAGGTTCACGTAGTCGCGGAAACAGCGCTAATGCTTCTTCAACCGGCTGCATGCCGTGACCGCGCCCGTCGGATCGATGTTGCTGTTGCCTTCCTCTATATACGCAATCTTTCCATCCATATCGATCAGAAACGTGGTCCGGTTGGCCAGGTACGATTTCTCACCCAGCACTCCGTATTGTTTCATGACCTCTCGTTTGTAATCGGACAACATCGGGAACGTCGCGCCCAATTCCTTGGACCAATGATTTAACGTCGCCACGAAATCCCCGCTGATGGTCAGGACCTGCGTATCCGCGTCGGAAAATTTGCCAATACCAGACTGGTAGGCGGTGAGTTCCTTCGTTCAACCACCGGTGAACGCTGCCGGGAAGAACGCCAGAACGACGTTTTTCTTTCCCCGGAAATCGGACAGCTTCACAGGCTTATTGTTGTTATCGGGCAACGTGAAATCCGGAGCCTCGTCGCCAACTTTAAGCTGAGTGTGCTGCGGAGCACTCTGTGCCATGGATAACGCGGCGAATCCGGCTACCAGCAAAAATTGTTTCATTGGTCTCTCCTAGCGGCATTTCCGCCGCCGAAACTATCATAACCGTTACGTGGTGCCCGCCGCGACCTTCAGTGTCTCGTCGAAAACCAGTCCCTGGATATGAAACCCGCGCTTGCGTCCCGTCGATACAACTTCGCCCGAATATTTTGTTTTCCCGTTCACCGTGATATCCAGCGGACGATCCACGCTATAATCGAACGCCAGAATATCGCCTTCCTTCAGATCGAGCAACTCCTGCACGCCGAGCCTCGGCCCCGCCAGCCGCGCGTCCAGGTTGATGATCGCCGGGCGGATGAGCCGCAGTACCCGCGCCCGCTCCTCCTCGGTGGCGCGCGTTTTGCGCACGCTCCACTGCTGGTCGAACTTCTGGCGCAGCATCTTCACGATGATGGAGGGTATGCCGATGTTCATCATTCCGGCCGTATCGCCGATGCGCACTTCCATGCTGATCGCCACCACCGCTTCGTTCGGAGCCAGGATTTGCAGTAGTTGCGGTTCGGTCTCGAAGCTTTCGATGGCAAAATCGATCGTGGTTACCGCGTGCCACGCCGTTCGCAGGTCGTGCAAAACGATGCGCAGCAGCCCTTCCATGATGCTCTGCTCGATTTCGGTAATTTCGCGGTTGATCTTGGTAGCGATCTTCCCGCTGCCGCCGAGCAGCATTTCGAGAATCGGAAACACCAGCGTCGGATTGATCTCCAGGACGGCATTGCCGTCGAAGGGCCTCATGCCCAGCGAGATCATGCAGGTTGGCGACGGCAGGCACTGCGTGAACTCCATGAACGAGAGTTGCTCCACCGAAACCAGGTTTACAGCAACGTAGGCGCGCAGGTACGCCGACAGGCTTGACGCCAGGCCACGTGCAAAGTTTTCGTGCAGCAGGTGGATGGCGCGAAGCTGATCCTTCGCGATGCGGTCCGGCCGCCGGAAATCGTAAACCTGCGCTTTCTTGGCGGGGTCGTCGTCCGCCGCGTTCTCCCGCAGCTTCTTAAATACGTTGTCGATTTCTTCCTGCGAAAGGACGCGGTCTAGAGACACACTCCTTTATCGGCGCCGCGCCGTAGAACAGCGATAAGGATTGTTCCGAGAATCGGCGCGTATTAGACTGAGGCGTATGAGCAACCTGACTCGACTCTCATTGATCTCCGTTGCGGCCTTCACGGCCGGAATATGGCCCGCAAACGCGCAGGACAGCAAGGGCGCCGGCGCGAACAACCAGGCTTTGATTGAGCGCGGCAAATACATCGTGGAGAGCGTCGCGATGTGCGAGCTCTGCCACACGCCTCGCGACGAGCACGGCAACCCCGACCGGGGCCGCTGGCTGATGGGCGGTCCGGCGCAATTGCGGCCCACCTATCCCGCAGCGACCTGGGCGATCGTCGAGCCCCGGATCGGCGGCGCGCCCCCTGGAACCGACGCCGAGTTCATCCGGCTGCTGACCACGGGAATTTCACGCACCGGCAGCCCGCCGAATCCGCCGATGCCTCCCTTCCGGATGACACGCGCCGACGCCCAGGCCGTGCTCGCGTACCTCAAGTCGCTGCCGTAAATCACCTTGCCGGGGAGTAGCTTGAATCGGGCACGAACCGATAAACATTGACCTCGCTTTCTATAATAAGCGGCAGGACCTTGGCCAGGAAACGCTGATATCCCTCCTCTCCCATCGTCTTTTGAATCCACGTCCCCCTATCCAGATCGGCCCAGTTGTTCAGGCCCGCCACGGATATGAACTCCGAACTCGGCGCGCCATATCGCACCTGTGAGACCCCGTAAACTTTCAATCCGGCCTTCTTAGCCGCGGGCAACACCTCGTTCTTAACCAGCGCCATATACTCGCTGACCCTATCCGGCCTCACCCGCGTTCGCAGCACGCGGATCATTTGTACTCCCCCGGTTTGCGGCAAACTCAAGTCCGGCAGCAATTCGTCGATGATCCGGGAGTAGCTTTCCTCACACCCGCCGATCCGCGAAAAGATGCTCTGCACTGCGGCCTCGTGCTCCTTCATTTTTGTTTCAGGCAAGACATCGAGTTCCGCCCACTTGGCGTAGTTGCGGACAAACGCGTATTCATTTGCGCCGGTCACTGAATGCCACACCTGAAAGGAGCGCTCCGACCCTCCCTTCTTCATGAGGCCAGCGTATTCCTTGGTCGCCGCGAGGAAGTCTCCAGTACGATCAGGTTTGACGGTATAGAAAGTCACGCTCCGCACATTCTGCGCCCGCGCGGGCGCGACCATCATCGCCGCGGCTAACATCGTGAAGACGCACGCGTAGCCGAATGTTCTTTGCCTCCAAATCATTATTACCTCCTTGTGTTACGAGCGCCGTTCGTCCCGGAATTCGCATTTAGGTCCCGGCTTGTCGAGGAAGTATATCACCTACCGGACGCGCAAAATCATATGATCCTCATCCACATACGTCGAGCCGACCTTCAACCCGCGCGGCTCCGTCCCGTAAGTTGCGAATCCGAAGCTCGAGTACAGATTCTTAGCCGCATGCTGCACCGTCCCCACGGCCAATAAAATCTGCTCGAGCGACGAATCCTTCTTTGCCCTTTCGAGAAGCTCACCGATGAGCGCCCTGCCGATCCCTTTGCCCCGATGCGCGGCGGACACGTAGACGCCGTAAATCCGCCCCTTGTGCCGGTCCTTCACTCCCGTTTCGCGAACAAAAGTCACCATGCCGGCCAGTTTGTCGTCCTCGAACGCTCCCAGGGTGAAGTTAGCCGGATCGCGAAAACGGGCCGCGATCGTCTCCAGCGGAGTCGCCAGGTGCTCCTCGACGGACTTCCCGAACGCAAACGGCTCGGCTTCCAGAGACTCCAGCCGGAGCTGCCACCAGGCCTCGGCATCGGTCTCCCGAAGAACGCGAATCTCCATTCGCCTATTCTAAAATGAAGACAGTGGATCGATTCTGGGTAAAAAACTTCGGGTGCCGCGCTTCGCAGGCCGATGGTGCCGCCATTGAGGCCGGCCTCGCGGCGAAAGGTTTTTGTTCGGCGGAAACCGTGTCCGATGCGGGACTCATCGTTCTCAACACCTGCACCGTCACCGCGACCGCCGACGATGAAGTGCGCCAGACGGTCCGCAGGATTCATCGCGACCATCCGCGGGCCCGTATCCTGGTCACCGGTTGCTACGCTCAACGCGCTCCCCAGGAACTGGCGGCGATGGAAGGCGTCACGCTGGTGGTCGGCAATTCGCATAAAACGCAGATTCCCGATCTTGTTTCCATGCCGATGGATTATCACGGCCAGATCGAAGTCGGCGACATCTTCGAGCGTCACGATTTTCTCTCCGCGCCAGTCGAAGACGCCTCTGGCGAACGCACGCGCCCGAACCTCAAAATCCAGGACGGCTGCAATAACCGCTGCTCCTTCTGCATCATTCCTTACGTGCGCGGCCGCAGCCGCAGCGCTCCAGCCGAACAGGTGATAAGTCAGGTCGGCGCGCTCGCGCAAAAGTATAGAGAGGTGGTGCTGAGCGGCATCAACCTCGGCCGCTGGGGCCGCGATTTCCCCGGGCGCGTTCGCCTCGCAGATCTCGTCCGCCGGCTGCTCGACGAAACTCCGGTCGAGCGCCTGCGCCTCAGTTCCGTCGAGCCGATGGATTTTTCCGACGATCTGCTGGGTCTGATGGCGTCATCGCCGCGCATCGCCAAACACGTACACGCGCCCTTGCAATCGGGCTCCGATACTGTCCTGCGCCGCATGCATCGCAAGTACCGCCCCCGCCATTATGCCGATCGCATCGCCAAGGCTCGTGCGCTGATGCCCAATTGCGCGGTCGGCGCCGACGTGATGACCGGTTTTCCCGGCGAAACCGAAGCTGAATTTGAAGACTCACGAGCCTTTATCGAAAGCCTGTCATTCACCTATCTGCACGTCTTCACCTACTCGGAGCGCCCCGGAACGCCGGCCGCCGAGCGCGAACAAGTTTCCATGGAAGTCCGCAAACACCGGACTCACGTGCTGCGTGCGTTAGCCGCGAAGAAGAATCTCGAGTTCCGCCGCTCGATGATCGGACGGAAACTTTCCGTCGTCACGCTCGAGGGCGGCAAAGCGCTGAGCGGCAATTTCGTGAAGGTCGCGCTCTCCACACAGCGCCCCGCCAATCGCATCGAGGAAATCTTTGTCGGTGGAATGACCGCGGACGGAGTCCACGAATCCGGCATGCTCCCGGTAATCACATCGTCAGAAGCGCGGCCATCAACTCAATCCCGTCCCACAAATTCTGAATCCGGATGTTCTCGTTGAACGTGTGCTGATTGTCGTCGTGATTGGCGATCGGAACCGTAATCGTATGCGTCCCCACCGCGCGCTCGATCGCTTCGAGAGGCACGCTGCCCCCCATGGTCGGCACTTTCACCGCCGGCCCGCGCGCGCTCTCCACCGCGCGAATCACTTCCTTCGAAATCGGTAGATCCATCGACGTCCGCACAGCGTTATATCCGCCTTCTTTCGAAGCAATTTTCGCGACCTTTTCATGCGACATCCGAACTTCCGGACTCGGATCGGCGTCGACCACAAAAAAACCCTGCTTGCGAACATGCTCGATGAACCGCGCGACCGTTTCCTTGTGATCCATCCCCTTCACCAGGCGCATATCGATGCTCGCCGTCGCGGTCGACGGAATCACATTTGACGCCTGCGCGCCCACCCGCGCGCTCGCCATTCCCCGGATGTTCAACGACGGCTGCTGGAGCAGCTCGATCAACTTCTTCGGCGCGCCCTCGGTCGACCCCAGCCACAGTTCTTTCTTCAGCTCGTCATCGAAATCCGGCGCTTCGGCAATCGCGCGTTTTTCGGTATCGCTTAATGGTGTAATATTGTCGTAATAATGGTCAATTAAGACCATGCCGGAGTCATTTTTAAGTGAATTAAGGAGTTTTGCCAGCATCATTGCCGGATTTGGCGCCCAATTTCCATAATGCCCGCTATGCAGTTCGCGCCTTGGACCGTACACTGTAATGTCCACCTGCGCGATTCCACGGGCGCCAAAGGCGATCAGTTGGCGCCGCGTCTGGTGCACCGGACCGTCGCAAATCAGCCAGACGTCACCCGAAAACAGAGCTTTGTTCGCTTCGAGAATCCTCCCTAAGTTGGGGGAGCCTGCCTCTTCCTCGCCTTCGAACACGAACTTTATGTTGGATTTCGGCTTCGCCCCCGAATCGAGCGCGGCCAGAATGGCGATCACCGGAGCCTTGTCGTCGCCAGTCGATCTCGCGTAAATCCTTGATTCCGGATCGAATTTCGCGGGCAGAGGAATGATCCGCCCATCCTTGTCAAGCGATTTATCGCGCAGAACCGGAGAAAACGGAGGCGTCGCCCACTCCTTCGGGTCCAGAGGCTGCCCGTCGTAATGCGCATAAAACACGATGGTTCGAGTGGCGCCCTGCGTCCGGATCTCGCCGAAGACCACCGGATTCGCGTCCGGCGCCTCGACTAACTTAGCCGAAACGCCGCGCTTCTTGAACATGGCGACAATAAACTCCGCATTTCGGCGAATATTCGCCTGATCTGTAGCGATATTGGGAATGGAAAGTAATTGAAAATACTCGTCAATAATCGCCCGCTCGTGTGTCTCGCGCCAGTGGCGGGCCGCGATGGAAGCGGGATTGGTTTGAGCAAATAACGGAAGTGCAATCAGAGCGAGAACGACTCGGCGCATAATTGCCTTACGGGCGAATTTTCAGAGCTTGAATCCGCAGCGCGATTTCCGCGAGCCGGCGGTCCGCGTCGGTCTCGACATAGGGCGGCGGTTCAGGGCTATTATCGTAGCTTCGGAAAGCGGCGATCATGTTGGCTTCGAATCGCCGCAGTGCGTCTCTCAGACGCTGCATCGCGTCGTCAGGTATGAGGGGTTCCATTCTACATCTCCCTTCGATTCTCGAGCGATTTCGAAATCGTCACTTCATCCGCGAATTCCAGGTCGCTGCCCACCGGAATACCCATCGCAATGCGGGTCACGCGCAGGCCGAGCGGCTTCAGCAATCGCGACAAGTACACCGCGGTCGCTTCCCCCTCCACCGTCGGATTCGTCGCCAGGATGATTTCCTTCACGTCGCCCTTTGCGATACGGTCCAGCAGACCTTTGATCCTCAACTGCTCCGGCCCGATGCCTTTGAGCGGAGAGATCGCTCCGTGCAAAACGTGATATACACCCTCGAACGTTCGCGTGGTTTCGATCGGGAGGACGTTGTGAGGCTCCTCCACCACGCAAACCTGCGTGCGGTCGCGGTGAGGATCGCGGCAATACGAGCAAAGCTCGCCGTCGCTGATGTTGTTGCACTCGGCGCAGATGCCCAAGTTATCTTTCACGTCGAGCATCGCCTGCGCGAGCCGCGCCGCGTCGTCGCGCGAATTGCGCAGCACATGAAACGCGATCCTCTGCGCGGATTTCTGCCCGATGCCGGGCAAACGGCGGAACTCCTCGATTAACCGTTGCAGGGGCGCGGCGAAATCCGGCATTTAGAATCGGCTCCTAGAACAACCCAGGAGGCAGTCCCATTCCGCCCAGCATACCGCCCATGATCTTCTGGCTCGACTCTTCCACTTTTTTCGTGGCTTCGTTGCAGGCGGCCATGACCAGGTCCTGCAGCATCTCCACGTCGCCGGCGACTTCGGGATCGATCTTCACGCCGAGCACGTTTTTATGGCCGTCCATTTTCACAGTGACCATGCCGCCGCCGGCCGAGGCCTCCACGCGGATCAGAGCGATCTCCTCCTGCATCTTCTGCTGCATCTTCTGGGCCTGCTGCATCATGGCCTGCATGTTTCCTGGCATTTTCATAATTGCCTCTCTTTATGCGTCCTTCAAATTTCGCACGGTTCGGACCTGGCTGTCCGGAAAAAGTTCCTGGAAGCGTTTTACCTCGGGGTGTTCGAGGGCGCGTGCGGCTACTTCGTCGGTTTGAGCCGCGGACGGCGTACTCGGGCTCGCGCCGCTTTCACCGATCTTGATGGTCACCTTCACAGCCCTGCCGAGCACCTTCTGCACGATGGCGGTAAAGTCGCCGTGCTTCAGGTTCATGGCGTACTGCTTCGGCGCAGTGACGATCAACTCCGCGGCCGATTCGGTCAGCTCGGAGTGTTCCAACGCGTCGGCGACGTAGGTTTGTTTTGCCTCGAGCAGCGCGGCGTGGAGACGGGACCGAACATCGCTGGTTGGCGTTACGGCCGCTGGCGCCGGTTTCATTGGAAGCGCTGTCTTAGGAGGCGCAGGAGCGCTGCCGATGCCCGCGATGGCTTCTTCAATCGATACCAGTTTCCCGGCATGAACCAGACGCAGCAATCCTAATTCCAGATGCAGCCTCGGTTGCAGCGAGCTTTGTAGATCGCGAAATAAATCGAGCGTCAGGCGGAGGTAGCGTGTCAAGTCCTCTTCCGTGAACCGCGCGGCGACCTTGCCCAACGCTTCCTGCTCCGGTGGCGAAGCCGCGACCAGCTTCGTCACGCCTCGCGAGATTTTCACGACGAGAAGATTGCGGAAATAGCGGGCTAGTTCGCGGGAAAAATGCTGCAAACTTCGGCCGTTCGCTTCGAGATCGGCCACTACGTCGAGCATCCCTCTCGAATCGGCGTCGACTAACGCTTTGGCCACCGCGCCCAGCGAATCGAGCGAGAACATGCCGAGCAGGTCCCGGACTTCGACCGCTTTCAGCTCTGTCCCACAGCAGGCGATGGCCTGGTCCAGCGCCGAGAGCGAATCGCGCACGCTGCCTTCGCCCGCCTGCGCCAGCACGCTGAACGTTTCCGCGTCGGCGGTGATTCCTTCCTGTTTGGCGATCCATTGCATGCGCTCGACGAGCTGCGCGAAATCGACCGAGCGGAAGCTGAACTGCTGGCAGCGCGAGACGATGGTCGCCGGGATTTTGTGGGCTTCGGTAGTACAGAGGATGAAGACGACCCACTCCGGCGGCTCCTCCAAAGTTTTGAGCAGCGCGTTGAACGCTTCGCTGGTGATCTGGTGCGCTTCGTCGACGATGAAGACCTTATAGCGGTCGCGAACCGGCCGGTAGCGGACGTTTTCGCGCAGCTCGCGCATTTCATTGATGCCGCGATTCGACGCCGCGTCGATTTCAATCACGTCGGGCGCGCCGCCGCGGGCCGTTTCGATGCAACTGGCGCAGACGCCGCAGGGATGCGCGGTGGGGCCTTGAATGCAGTTGAGGCAGCGGGCCATAATGCGGGCGACGGTGGTTTTCCCCGTACCTCGCTGGCCGGAAAAAATGTAGCCGTGCGCGATGCGGCGCTGGGCGATGGCGTTTTCGAGAGTGGTTTTGACGTGTTCCTGGCCGATCAGTTCCGCAAACGTCTGCGGCCGGTACTTGCGGGCGATGACCTGGTACATGAAGGGGATTATGCCAGACCCCGGGTGATCCGCGGCACACGAGTTAAACCGCTACCGTTGCTTCCTTCCGGACCTGGCGGGGTTTGCAGCCGCCCGTTGCACGAAGCCCGGAGCCTGACAAACTACAAGTTTATCAGATGCTCGCGTTCGGAGTTATTCTGGTGTGAGAGCTTGAAATGCGTATGACAGACACGGAAACCGACATCGATTGGATGGCATGTGAGCTGATTGAGCGGGTCCCAGGCAAGGTGTCGGGCCGGCCGATCGTGCGCGGGACGCGCATTCTGCCCGACGCCATCGTCGATAGCTACGATCTTGGGGAAACGATTGATGAACTCCGCGAGGGCTTTCCTGCACTGTCGGTCGCCCAGATCGAACGCCTGATTGACTTTGCCCGCGCTCGCCGGGCGCAACGGCTTCCGTGAGGGTCCTGCTCGACGAAAATCTCGACCACAGTCTGCGGAAGTACTTGGGCGGCCACGATGTGGTAAAGGTCACGTTCATGGGTTGGGCCGGGCTCAAGAACGGTGAACTGCTCGAGACCGCCGAGGAACATGGAATTGAGGTTCTGGTCACAGGCGACCGGACGCTCCGCTATGAGCAGAACCTGACGGGGAGGCGACTTGCGATTGTGGCCCTATCAGCGATCCAGTTGCCGATAATTAGAGCGAACATCTCAAAGGTCGTCGCGGCCATCGACAATGCTGTCCCAGGTTCGTTTCAGGCGGTGGACTGTGGCAGCTTCAGCAGGAAGAGCCTACCGGGCACGTCAGAGCATTGACCATTTCCACTAAAAATTTTCAGGAACAAAATGGCAGCGCTGCTCAAAACCAGCCGCACGCAGGTGGACCGGCTGTTGGATCCGAAAAACGGCCGATAGGCTATTACGGAACTTGCACAGTCAACTCCCGCCGCGCGACGTGGCCGTTTTTTCCTTTCACAATGAGCGTGTACGTCGTCGTCTTATCCGGCTTCACCGAAAATTGCCCCGACGGCGCGCCGTGTAGCGTCGGAAACACCGCTGGGTCGATCGAAACCTCTTCCGCGTTCTGAACCGCGAAGCTCAGCGAGAAAACCGTTTGGCCGCTGTAATCCTTCTTCGCACCGTCAATTTGAAACGAAGTGATCCTCGGCAGCGTCGCCTGGTCCGCGCCCACGCGAACGGTGACCGACTGCGCAACCGTCCGCCCATCGACGCCCTCGGCGGTGAGCGTATAGTGCGTCTCGCCTTTTGGCCGAACTTCGATGCAGTGGTTCATGCTCGGCGAAATGGCTTCGACCGGAGGGTCGAGGCGCACCGATTTCGCATCCGCGACGCCGTAGCACAGCACGGTCGAGCCGCCTTCGATGACCACGGCGTCGCGTGCGTAAAACTGCGTGATCTTCACCGGTTGGAAGGCGGCGGGCGCAGAGCTTTGCGGCGGAGCCGGCGGGCCGCAGCGGACGCAGAGGGTCGCGAAAATCATGGGAAAAATCTTTTTCGTTGACAGAACCCGCCCTCAATGCTACATTTGCAGCATATGCTGCTTTTGTAGCACATGAACCAATGAAAAAACAACTGCCGGACAGCACGTTGAGCCGCCGCGAGCGGCAGATGATGGACATTCTATACCGGCGCGGACGCGCCACCGCGGCCGAGGTTCACGAACTGCTGGGCGATCCGCCGTCCTACTCCGCCGTGCGGGCCAAGCTCCGCGTTCTGGAGGAAAAAGGACATATCCGCCATGAAACGCAGGCCGCGCGCTACGTTTATGCGCCGGTGGTGGCGCGCGACCGGGCCAAGGAGTCGGCGTTGCGGCATCTGCTCGCCACGTTCTTCGATAACTCCGCCGAGCAGGCGATGACGGCGCTGCTCCAGTTGAGGCCGGGCAAATTTTCACGGGAGAACTTGGACGACCTTTCCAGAATGATCGAGCAGGCGAAGAAAGGGAGATCATGAGTTTTCTTATCGATTTCGGTCTGAAGAGCGCGCTGGCGCTGGGTGCCGCCTTCCTGGTTGTGTGGCCGATGCGGCGCGCGTCGGCAGCATCAACGCGATACGCGCTGTGGACGTGCGCGTTGGCGGCGGTGCTGGTGCTGCCTTTGGTGATGTGGATTGGGCCGGTGACGAATGTCGATCGCAGCGCATGGCGCGCCACGCCGGCGCAGCAGATTTCAGTTGTGGTGCACGCGCGACGGCCCGCGCCCGAGCCAGCCTGGCCGAAAGAGCTGCCCGTCGCCGTCTGGATCGGAGGAATGATCGCGATGCTCGCGCGGACGGCTGTGGGGCATTGGCGCGTGCGCCTGTTGTTCGGAAGGGCGGAGACGATCGGCGATTCACACTGGCTGGCGGAGGCCCGCGACGTCGCGGCCGGCATCGGGTTCCGCCGCGCGCTTCGCCTGAAGCGCTCGACCGCGACCGATGTTCCGCTCAGCTACGGCCTCGTTCGCGCGACAGTGCTGCTGCCGGGCGAATCCGATTCCTGGCCGGAGCAGCGGCGGCGCATCGTTCTATCTCACGAGATGATTCACGCCCGCAGGCTCGATTCGTTGTGGGGCTTGCTCGCGCAATGCGCCCTTGCGGTGAACTGGTTCAATCCGCTGGCCTGGCTGGCCGCGAAGCAGTTTCGTAAGGAGCAGGAACGCTCCTGCGACGACGCTGTGGTGATGGCCGGAACAGCTTCGACCATGTACGCCGCGCATCTTGTCGACCTCGCGCGCTCCATCGCGATTCCGGAGCCCGCCCTGGGCATGGCCGAAAGATTCGACCTGGAAGGGCGCGTTCATGCGCTGCTCGATGCGGGGCGCGCTCGTAAGGCCGTCAGCCGGAAATTGTGTGCTGCGATGTTCATCGGCGTCCTCGCGTTGATCGTGCCTCTGGCCGCGCTGCACGCGCAATCGACGGCGTCGATGTCGGGCGCGGTCTACGACCCCAGCGGAGCGCTTGTCCCGAACGCCACGATTTCTCTAAAGAAAATTGGCGGCCAGAATGAAGAAGTCGCGCGAACGGGCGCCGCCGGACAGTACAAACTGCAAAGCGTGCCGGCGGGCGACTACCTTATGAAAGTGATTGTTCCCGGCTTTGCCACCTATCAGAAGGAGTTGAAACTCGACTCTGGCTCGGCGCTTACCGTGAATATCAATCTGGCCATCGGCGAGGTGCGGGAAGCGGTCGACATCGTCGGCAAGCGTCCGCAGACGTCCATGAGTGCCGCGTCCACCAGGCAACGCATTCGCGTCGGCGGCAACGTGCAGGCCATCAAACTGATTTCGAAAGTGAATCCCGACTACCCGGCCGACGCGCAGGCGGAGGGTGTGGAGGGCACGGTGATGCTGAAAGCGATTGTTTCGAAAGAGGGCAGCCTGCTGAGCATCAAGTCGGTCAGCAACGGCGTCGACCCCCGCCTGGTAAGCGCGGCCCTGGCGGCGGTGCCCCTGTGGCGCTACCAGCCGGCGCTGCTCAACGGGGAGCCGGTGGAGGTGGTCACCACCATCGACGTGACGTTCCGGCTGAACTGAACGATCCGACGCGTGATGGTGGCCGTCCTGCACGACATGTGTTGCGCGATTCCTAACCGCGCTAATCGCGGGCCAGTTACCTTTACAGGCGCGCGGACGTCGTCTATCATTCACAGATATGAAACGCGCTCTCGCGTCCCTATTCCTGGCGGCCGCTGTGCTGCCGGGCCAATACAAGACACCCAACCCGCAGGTTGCGAAGATCGTCTCCGAGGTTTCCGACGAGAAGATCGCCGGGATCCTGAAGAAGCTGGAATCGTTCGGTACGCGCAACACTCTTTCTTCGCAGGACAATCCGACGCGAGGCATCGGCGCGGCGCGGAAATGGATTTACGCGCAGTTTCGCGGCTACAGCCCCAGGCTGGAAGTAAGTTTCGATCAGCACCGGCTGAAGAAAATCGAAGGCCCCGACTCGCGGGTGCCGCGCGACGTGGACCTGTATAACGTGGTGGCCGTCCTGCCCGGCACCACCAACAAGGAACAGAGAATCATCATCAGCGGCCATTACGACAGCATGGTGATGGACCGGCCCACAGGCGGCGCTCCGGTCGCCGGCGCCGCTCCGCCGATGCGCGATCCGGATCTGGACGCCCCCGGCGTCACGGACGACGGCAGCGGCACGGCCTGCGTGATGGAACTGGCTCGCGTCCTGAGCCACTACCAGTTCGAGAAGACGCTGGTATTTGTCGCCTTCGCCGGCGAAGAGGCAAGGCTGTTGGGCGCGTCGCTATACGCCGAGAAGGCGCGCGCCGCCAACCAGAAAATCGAGGCGGTCCTGAACAACGACATTATCGGCAGCGACGTGTCGGGCTCCGGCCGCATGGACAACCGCCGCGTCAGCGTGTTCAGCGAGGACCCGGACGATTCGCCGTCGCGCGAGCTGGCCCGCTATATAAAGGACATGGGCGAGCGGTACCTTACGGCGATGCGCGTCGATACCATCTTCCGGGACGACCGCTTCGGCCGCGGAGGGGACCACACCGCCTTCAACCAGGAGGGCTTTCCGGCGGTCCGGCTAACCTCGCCGGAAGAGAATTTCGCCAATCAGCACACGGTGACCGATACGTTCGCCAACACGTCGGTGCCGTATATCACGCTGGTGACCAAGATCAACGGAGCGGCGGCGGCATCGCTGGCGTGGGCGCCGAAGGCTCCGGTAACGTCGGAAGTCACGGAACGGAACGGCCAGAAGGTAACCGTTCTGCTGCTGACGCGAGGGAAATCGCGCTACGACGCGGCGTTGAAGTGGAAACAGGAGAATCCGGAGGCGGATCTGGCTGGTTACGTGGTGGTGTGGAGATCGACCACGGCGCCCTACTGGGAACATGAAGTTTTCGTCGGCAAGGCGACTGAATATACGTTTCCCGACCTATCGATTGACGAGCTGGTGTTCGGGGTGAAGGCTATCGATAAGGACGGCAATGAGAGCCTGGTCAGCCCGTACGTGCAGGCTCCGCGGGCGAAGCGGAAGATCGAAGTTTATTGATCTAAAAGTCGATGATAGTATTCTGGTAATTGCTCCTTTCGTCCTCCACGTACTTCATCTTCCTGGCCGCCATCTTCTTCCTTTACTGGCCCCTGTCGCGCGTGCGATCCCTGGCGCTTGGTGTGCTGCTGTTCGCCAATTATTTTTTCTACGCCAAGTGGGACATGTTTTATCTGGCGCTGATCCCCGCCGTAGGCAGCTGCGACTACGTGTTCGGGCTCGGACTGCAATATTCGAAGAACGCCATTGTCCGCCGCATTCTGGTCAGCTTGAGCCTGCTGATGAACCTCGGCATGCTCGCGTTTTTCAAATACATGCCGTTTTTCCTGCAAAACTACGCGAGCATGACCGGCAAGCCGGCGCCGGAGTGGCACTGGGCGCTGCCCGTGACGCTTTCATTCTACGTATTTCAGGCGCTGACTTACACCATCGACATCTATCGCCGCGACGCTAAGGGTACGAAGAGTTATCTTTCCTACCTTGCCGCAGTTTCATTTTTCCCCACAACGCTGGCCGGTCCGATTACGCGCGTTTCCTCGATCATCGACCAGTTCGAGAAGCCTCGCAAGCTGGAAGCGGCCGACGGTGGGCGCGCGCTGTTCCTCATCGGCATTGGGCTGACGAAAAAACTGCTCATCGCCGACTATCTCTCCGCCAATCTGGTGAATCGCGTCTTCGATTTTCCCGCCCTCTACTCCGGCTTCGAGGTACTGATCGCGGTTTACGCCTTCGCGCTTCAGATTTATTTCGATTTCTCGGGATATACCGACATCGCCATCGGCTCGGCTCTGCTGCTGGGCATCAAGCTGCCGCCGAATTTCAATGCGCCGTACGCGGCGGTGAATATCGCCGATTTCTGGCGTCGCTGGCACATCACCCTCTCCAACTGGCTGCGCGATTATCTCTACTTCTCGCTGCCCGGCCTGCGGTCGAAGTGGAAAATCTTCACCTATTGGAATCTGTTCATCACCATGGTGATCGGTGGCCTGTGGCACGGCGCGAACTGGACGTTCGTCATCTGGGGCGCGATTCACGGCCTGGGCCTCGCGGCTCAACATTTCTGGCGAGTGTCGCACGGCAATAAGAAAGCGACGGGTTTCTGGAAGTACTTCAACATTTTCGTGACTTTCCAGTATGTCTGCTTCGCCTGGATTTTCTTCCGCGCGGCGAACTGGGAAAACGCGTATGCGATTCTCTCGCGCATCGGGTCGCTCAGCTTTGCCGCTGTGAACATCGCGCCGCCGCTGGTGCTGATCATGAGCATCGCGGTCCTCGCGCATTATTGTCCGAAGAACTGGTACGACTTCAGCTTGAGCCTCTATTCGCGAGCGCCCTTTTTCGTCCAGGCGCTGGTGTTGGCGCTGCTCGTGATCGGATTACAGTACGTGGCCCAGACAGGCGCAACGCCATTCATCTATAACAAGTTTTAAGATTAGATTCATGCCGGTCAAAACAGGACTCGCCGTAATCACCTTTATCGGGCTCCTCCTTTTGCCGCAGTACGTCCCGGCGCTGGGAAAATATAAAGCGTTCAATCCTGCGACGATCCCTCTCGTGGTCGACCTTCCCATCAAGGGGCCGCCCTCGGAAAATGATCCCGGACCTAAGAATGAAGAGTTGCGCGCCAAGCGCCTGGAAGCGACGGCGCCGAAAAATTTGGTAGACCCGACGCATGAGCTCGATCATTTCTATGAATCGCTTCTCAAAGGCGGCACCACCCGCATCCTGCACTACGGCGATTCGCCCACCACCGGCGACCTGATCACCGCCGACGCCCGCGCGGCTTTGCAGAAACAGTTCGGCGACGCCGGCAGCGGCTTCGCCCTGATCGCGCGCCCGTGGGCCTGGTACAACCATCGGGGCGTGGAGATGGAAGGTTCCGGCTGGGGCATCGACGTCGCGGGCGCCACCGAAGTGAAGGACGGCATGCACGGCCTGGGCGGCGCGAGCTTTCGAGGCTCGGCCGGCGCCACCGCGCACTTCACGCTGAAGGTCCCTCACAACATGGTGGAGATCGCGTATCTGTCCCAACCTGACGGAGGCGATTTTGTCGTGGAGGCCGAAGGCTCGCTGCTCGGGACCGTCGAAACAGCAGCGGATTCCAAGACGCCGGGGTTTTCTTCGTTCAACATTCCGGGCGGCGCGAAAAAGTTCGTCATACGGGTGACGCGCGGCTACGTGCGGCTTTTTGGAGCAAATTTCCGCCGCTCTGGCCCGGGCGTCGTCTATCACAGCCTGGGCGTCAACGGCGCGAACGTCACGCTCCTGTCGCGAGCCTTTAGCGCGCCGCATTGGACCGCGGAACTGCGCCATTACAACCCGGATCTGGTGATCATCAACTATGGCACCAATGAAAGCGGCTATCCCACGTTCGTCGACGGCACCTGGGGACAGGAACTAAGAAACGCCGTGAAACGGGTGCGGACCGCGCTGCCTGAAACATCCGTCCTGCTGATGAGCCCCATGGATCGCGGCGAGCGCGATAAGGACGGCAAAATCGACACCATCACCGCCATGCCCAACCTCGTGAAGATCGAAGCGGGCGTCGGGCAGGAAACGGGCGTAGCGTTTTTCAATACATTTCAGGCGATGGGAGGGCCGGGAACCATGGGCCGCTGGTATGCGGCCGAGCCTCGCCTGGTGGGCGCGGACTTCATCCATCCTATGCCCGCAGGAGCTAAGATAGTAGGCGAGTTGCTTTACAGTGCACTCCGGGATGGATATAACGACTATAAACTGCGACAATTGAACAAGGCTTCAGTGCAGACAGCCTCCAAAGAATGATTCCGCTGGCCAGAGTCGGGTGCGCAGCACTCCTCGCCCTGGGCGTGTGCCTGGGTGCGACGGACACCGTTGCGAAGAAAACCACCCCTCCCGCGGCCAAATCGAAAAAGCGAAGATACCGGTCCAGCGTTGGCAAGGCCGCGCCGAAAACCGCGGTTGCCGCGAAAAAAACTCCAGTCAAAACAGGCGTCAAGAAAGTTGCCACCACAACTCGGCGCCGGGTCACTGCTCCGCGTGCTCCCCGAGTCAGCGCTGCTACAAGGATGGAAGCCAACCAGGGAGTGTTTCAAAAAGTTTCCACCGGCGCCAGCATCCCGGTCGAAAACGCCGGAACGTTGATTCCATTCTTCGAACAGCTTTACCGCCACCAGAAGGGTGACCTCCCCGGCCCCCTGCGCATTTTGCACTATGGCGACTCGCACACTGCTGCTGACGAATGGACGGGTGACCTCCGAAATCGTTTCCAGGAAAAATTCGGCGACGGAGGTAGCGGATTTTCGCTCATTGGCCGCCCCTATGGCGGCTACCGCCGCTTCGACGTGCGCAGCGGCTCCACGCGCGGCTGGCACACGGAAGGCCTGGTCGGAAAAGCGCCGGGCGACGGCATTTACGGCCTCGGCGGCATCAGCATGTCGACCAGAATGCCCCGCGAATCGGTCTACGTTCTGGCCGACGGCCAGCAGTTCGAGCTGTTTTATCTCCAACAGCCCGGCGGCGGCGCGATCCAGATTTACGACAACGGAACACCGGTCGAGCGTATTTCCACTGACGGTACACCGGCCCCCGGTTACTATCACTATGAAGGCGTCCCGGGATCGCATAAGTTCGAGGTCGAGACGCTGGACCGCGCTCCGGTGCGTCTGTTTGGTTGGGTCGCAGAAAACGCGCGCGGCGTAACGTATGAGGAACTGGGGATCAATGGGGCGCAGGCCACCACTGCGCTCAACTGGGACGAAGTCACCATGCGCTCCAACATTGAGCGCCGCAATCCCGCGCTGATCGTGATCGCTTACGGCACCAATGAAGCCGGGCGCAAGGACTGGACGGTGGAATCCTATCGGGACATGTTCGTACAGTTGATCGGCCGCTTCCGCGCTGCCGCGCCTGCCGCAACGATCATGGTCATCGGCCCGCCGGATCGCTATATTCGCACGCGGTCGAAGGGCTGGATTCCCATGGACAATATCGACCTGATCGTGGAGGCGCAGCGCGAGGCCGCCGCGTCCACCGGTTGCGCGTTCTGGGATTTGAGGGCGAAAATGGGTGGCAAAGGCGCGATGCGCGAGTGGGTGCTCGCCGGGATGGCGCAGGGCGATTACGTCCATTTCACGGGCCCCGGATATCGCATGATCGGCGACGCCGTGTTTCGCGACCTGATGGGCCAGTACGATATTTTTCTGAAAGCCCGTGAGAGTGTGGCTACGGCCGCGGCCGCCGCGGATGCGCCCGCGCCGGATCGTCACTAAAGAAAACGTGCGTGGAAAAGGCAACCACAGAGTTCTATTGCCCCCGCTGCCAGCAGCCAGTGAGCGATCCTCTGGCCTGCGGCGACTGCGGCTCCCTCATCTGCCGCCGATGTGGCTCCCCTTTGGAGCAAGTGGACGAGTTGGGAATCGGCTAGGTGGCGCGAGCTTCAGTTTGCAGCGCCGGCTTCAGCCGGCGTCCGGACATCGGCTAAAGCCGATGCTGCAAGCTAAAGCTCGCGCCACATCGCACGCCGCGTTGGCGCTAGCCGTCCTCCTTGCCCTCGCAGCCTGCTCCTCCCGCCCCCCTCAGCAACCCTCCTCCGGAGTCGCCTACGTCGGCCCCATCACTCTCAATCTCCGCAAAGACCTCGCCTCCAAATCCCCTCCCGTCGCCACCGTCAAGCACGGCGATAAGCTCGATGTCCTCGAACTGCGCCGGCGCTTCATCAAAGTCCGCACCGCGCAAGGCGTAGAGGGATGGACCGACTCTAATCTTCTCCTCACGAGTCAGCAAATGGATGACCTTTTGCGTTTAGCCGACGGCGCTGCCAAGCTCGCCTCGCAGGGCAAGGCCACGCCCTTCGACGTTCTCAACATGCACAGCGCCCCCGCGCGCCAGTCCCCCAGTTTTTTTCAAATCTCGGAAGGCGAATCGGTCGAAGTGATCGGCCACCGCTTGGCCCCCCACGCAGCGCCCCCCGAACCGGTTCATCTCTCGGCGCCGGTCAAACACACGGTGCCTTCGAAGAAGGCGAGAGCCAGGGCCGCGCGCGCCGCCCAGGCTCCTCCCATGCCCGTCCCCCCCGCGCCGCCGCACAATTGGCAGGACCTTTCGAAGCCTCACGCTACCGACCTCGCCGTGCGCCCGGCCGCTCCCACGGCCCCCGCTGCCGCCGCGCCGCAATTCGACGATTGGAACCTGATCCGCACCAGGGACGGCAAAGTCGGCTGGGTGCTCGCCCGAATGCTGATCATGTCGATTCCGGACGAGGTTGCGCAGTACGCCGAAGGCCATCGCATCACGGCCTATCTGCCTTTGGGCGAGGTCAGGGAAAAAGGCAAGGACCAGTCGAAACACAACTGGCTCTGGACCACCTCCAGCGCCGGCCAGCATCCCTTCGAGTTCGACAGTTTCCGCGTCTTCGTCTGGAGCACGAAGCGCCATCACTATGAGACCGCCTTCATCGAACGTAACGTGCAGGGTTTTTATCCCATCGAACCCGTTGTACTTCCGGGCCAGGAAGAAAACGCGTTTTCCGTCGTGCTTCGCGAAAAGGATGGCAGACTCTACAAGCGAACCTATGGCTTCACCGGCTACCACGTCCGCATGATTTCGAAAATTCCCTACAATCCGCCCGGCGAGCTCCCGGAAGTGCGCATGTCCCGAAATTTCGACCCTCCGCCCGCCCCCGCCCAAGCCTCCACCGGCCTGGGCCAAAAACTAACCGACCTAAGAAAAAAACTTTTCGGCCGCTAAAGGGGTGGCGCGAGCTTCAGCTTGCAGCGACGGCTTCAGCCGTCGTCCAAAAACCGCTACGAATTCATCTGCTCGAAAACCGCCGCCGCTCTTTCGCCGACGCCTGCGCCATACAAAAACTTCGCCCCCGCCACCGCCAACTCTTCCCGATCCGACGCCAGATCTTCCATCGCAGCACCAATAAAGGCATCTAAAGCCATCGGCCCGCGACCCGGCGTTGCCGCAAACGTCGAATGTCCGGCGCCCAGGTCCGACTCAACCCAAGGCGGAGCCAGTTCAATCACCCGCACCCCAGTCCCGTGCAACTGATGCCGCAGCGACACCGTGAACGAATGCACAAACGCCTTTGTCGCGCAATAAACCGGAAACCGAGCCATCGGCACAAACGCCAGCCCTGACGATACGTTGATAATCGTAGAATCCCGACCCCTTAAATGCGGCAAAAACTCCGTCACCATGCTGATCACGCCCATGATATTCGTCTGAATCTCATCCCCAATCGCCGACTCATCCACAGCCCCCAAAAAATCGTGCTTCCTCTGCACCCCCGCATTATTGATGACCACATTTAATGAAGGAAATCTTTCTATCACCTCCGACGCTGCCTCCGCGATGCTCCCCCGGTCCCTCGTATCGACCACAACAAAATCCAGTCCTGTCTTCTCCAAAACCTCGCGCCGCCTCCCCCCGACAATCACCCGATTCCCGAGCTCATGAAACGCTTTCGCGAGTCCGCCGCCAATCCCCGAACCTCCGCCGGTAATGAAAATCGTATTCTCAGTCATCTTCATGTCTCGTACGCTAACATACACATCATGCTCGCCACGTACCTACTCGCTCTCCTACTCGCGCAGGACCCCATCGCTCCGCACTC
This sequence comes from Bryobacterales bacterium, assembly GCA_963749245.1. Taxonomy (GTDB): domain Bacteria; phylum Acidobacteriota; class Terriglobia; order Bryobacterales; family Bryobacteraceae; genus Palsa-187. Next base: position 11,932 of record CAVVNE010000155.1, on the reverse strand, counting down.
CGCCTCCGAGCCGCCGGCCGCCAAAGCCGCCGCATCGCTTGCCGCCAGCACCAAGGATTCGCCGCCGAACCTGCTCACCACCGGCGAGAAGACCGACTGGAACGAAACCGCACCCTACGCCGAGGCGGTCGAAATTTCCCACCGTCTGGAACGCGCTTCGCGCTTCGTCAAGGTGCTCGACATCGGGACCACCCCCGAAGGCCGCACCATGATCGCGCTGGTCGTCTCCAAGGACCGCGCCTTCACCCCCGAAGCCGCCGCGCAGACCAACAAGGCCGTCATCATGATCCAGAGCGGCATCCACGCCGGCGAAATCGAAGGCAAAGACACCGTCCTGATGCTGGTCCGCGACATGACCGTCAGCAAGACGATTCGCAGCCTGGCTGGACCACGCCATCTTCGTCGTCATCCCCGTCTTCAACGTCGATGGCCACGAATACTTCAGCGCCTATCACCGGCCACAGCCAGAACGGACCCGCACTCTACCGGCCTGCGCGCCACCGCCCAGCGCCTCAATCTGAACCGCGATTACATCAAGGCCGACACGCCCGAAATGCGCGCCTGGCTGCGCGTCTTCAATACCTGGATGCCCGATTTCCTGATCGACAACCACGTCACCGACGGCTCCGACATGCAGTACGACGTCACCTGGGACATGGCTCGCAATCAGGACATTGCCGAACCCGCGGGCGCGTGGGTGCGCGAAAAATTCGTCCCCGAACTGGACAAGCGCATGGCCGCAGACGGCCATCTGGTGGCTCCTTATGGAGCGCTGCGCAGGAACCGCCAGTTCTTCATGGAAGTGTTTTCGCCGCGCTACTCGCACTTATATGCCGCAGTGCAGAATCGCCCGTCGTTATTGGTCGAAACGCACAGCCTCAAAACCGCCCGCACTCGGGCCTGGGCCAATTACGACATCATGCGCCACACTTTCGACATCATCGCCGCCGACGCCGAATCGCTCCGCAAAGCCGTCCGCGATGCCGACCGCGCCATCGAATCCCGCGCCGGCGACCGCTCGGCTGAACCCGTTTACCTGGCCGGAAAAGTCAGCGACAAGAGCCGGCCCATTGTCTATCACGCGCTCAAGAACGCACCCTTCAAAAGCGAGGTCACCGGCGCCAACGTCACCCGCTACACCGGCGAAGTGGACGACATCTCAACCGTCATTCACGATCAGATCGACACCACGCTCGCCGCGCAGATGCCTCTCGGCTACCTGATCCCCGCGGCCTTCAGCTCCGCCGCCGATCTTCTGAAACTCCACGGCGTGGAAATGTCGCGCACCGAGAAACCTCTCGATCAGGTTTTTGAAACCTATCGATTCACCAGCGCGAAGTTCGCCGCCAATGCCGTCGAAGGCCACGTCATGCTCACTGTCGAGCCTCGCACCGTGAAGGAAAAAATCTTCATCCCCGCCGGCTCCTACTGGATTCCCATGAAGCAGCGCCGCGCCCGCCTGATCCTCGCGCTGCTCGAACCCAACGCCCCCGATTCCCTCGCGTCGTGGGGCCTGCTCGACTCTGTCTTCGAAGGCGGCGGACGAGGCGGCCGCGGCGGCAGAGGCGGAACCGGTGGCGTGGGCGAGTATCTCTCCGAACCCATCGCCCGGCGCATGATGGCCGATCAACCCGAGCTGCGAAAACAATTCGAACAAAAACTCGCCTCCGACCCGCAGTTCGCCGCCGACCCCGCCGCCCGCCTCCACTGGTGGTTCGAGCAATCGAAATATCAACCCGAAGATTCCGGCCGCTATCCCATCGTCCGCGTCTGGGAAAAGAACTGGTAGTCTTGTCATTAGCATGCGTTTCCTGCTGATTTCGGCGTTATTCGCGTCGTCAATGGCTGCGCAGGAACAAAAATGCCGCGTCGAAGGACAAGTCCTGTCCATTTCCGGAGCCCCTCTCAAAAAAGCGACCCTCCGCCTCCAAGCCGCGTCGCAAATGAGCCAGTCCAATTTTTTGAATTACTCCGTCTCCACCGATAACGAAGGCAAATTCTTTTTCGAAGGCATCACGCCCGGCGCCTACATCCTCTCCTGCGAGCGAACAGGTTACCTGCGCCAATACTACGGCACGAAAAACCCCTCGGCCGGAGCCATGCAGATGAAGCTCGACGCCGGGCAGGAGATGAAGGATCTCGTCTTCAAACTAATTCCGCAAGGCATGATCTTCGGCAAACTGGTCGACGACGACGGCGATCCTCTGCCGGGCTTTCCCGTGCGCGCCTCGCGCTGGATGTTCGTCAACGGCAAAAGACAGTTGCAGGTCGTCGCCAACTCGAGCTCGCAGGCCGACGGCACGTTCATCCTCGGTAACCTCGCCGCAGCCCGCTATTACCTGAGCGCCGAGAGTCGAGATGCCATGCTCGCAGGAGGCGAGTTGTCGGGAAACAACACGCCTCAGGAATCCTACCTGAAAACATATTTCCCGAGCGCCCTCGACGCAGCCTCCGCCGCGCTAGTTGATGTCGCTCCCGGCGCGGAATTGCGCGGCGTCGAAATCCATGTCCGCCGCGGCCGAGCCTTCGACATTCGAGGTCGAGTCGAGGGCGCTCCCAACAACACTGCTTTGCTGCTCACTCCGAAGTCCACGCTCGGCAACCCTAGGCTCGAACAAAAGGTGGCCTTCATCACCGGCCAGTCGAAAGCATTTGGGTTCAAGAATGTGACACCCGGCACGTACATAATCGAGACCCAGAACGCCCCCGCCGGGTCCACCAAACTGGTGGCGCGCCTTGAACTGACCGTGTCCGATCAGAACCTCGAAAACGTAGTCGTGCCGCTCACCCCCGCCCTGGAAATCAAAGGCGGCGTCAAGACCGAAGGCGACGACAAGACGGCGACACCCGCGCGCCCCGGCGTCAATCTGCGTGACCTCGCCGATTCCTCCTACGGCGGCGGCGCGGAAACCGAGAGCGACGGCAAGTTCTCAATTCAAGGGGTTTTCCCGTCGACTTTCCGCGTCAATGTGTACAACCTGCCCGATAACGTCTATGTGAAGTCGATGACGTTCGCGGGCCAGGACGTCAACGGCAAGGACCTCGACCTCACCTCAGGCGCCGGCGGCGAAATGCAGATCCTCCTCTCGCCCAACGGCGCCGAAGTGACCGGCATTGTCCGCGATGCCGACGGCAAACCCGTTCCGGCCGCGGTCGTCCAGTTCATCGCCAAAGACGGCGAGATCGCGAAAACCACCACCACCGATCAGAACGGAGCGTTCGATGAGAAAGGCCTCGCCCCCGGCGATTACCAGGTCTTCGCCTGGGAAGACCGCGAAGACGGCATCATCTCCGATCCCGATTTCCGCAAGAGTTTCGAGAGCAAATCAACCGCCGTAAAACTAGCCGAAAAATCCCGCGAAAATATCGAGCCGGTGCTCATCACCAAAGGCGCAATGGAAGTCGAAGCCGCAAAAATCCGCTGATGAGGTGGCGCGAGCTTCAGCTTGCAGCGTCGGCTTCAGCCGGCGTCCGGCAGTTTAAGGCCGATGGCACCACGCCATCCCATCCGGATTCTTCCCGGCATCCAGATGAAACGCCTGCTCCAGCGCCTTCGGGTCGATCACGACAACATAACTGTCCGGCGTGCACGCCACATACACCCGGGACCCGTCCGGTTGCATTTCAATCCCCGCCGCCCCGCGACCCACCGGAATCTTCTTCTTCAACTTCCGCGTCGCCGCGTCGAACACGGATACATCGGGACCGTTCAGCATCGAGACGAATACCAGCTTCCCATCGGGCGTGAACTTCAAACGATTCGCGCTCTTCACATCCGCATCCAGCGTCTGCGTGACTTTTTTCGAGCCCAGGTCGACAATGGAAATCGTCCCATCCTGCGCATTCGCGGCCCACAATTCTTTTCCGCCGGGCGCTACATCGAACCCCTCCGCGCCGCGCCCTACCGGAACCACCGTTTCATCCCAATCGCCTCCTGGAGCGCCTTGCGGCCCGCGTCCACCCGGCGGCGGACCGCCCGGACCGCGACCGCCCGGAGGGGGCCCACCCGGACCCCGCCCGCGCCCTCCCGCCGTCTTGTCGATAATCGTCATCGTCGCCGAGCTGACGTTCGACGTGATGATCCGCTTTAAATCGTCGAACACATACAGCATGTGCGTCCGGTTCTGTCCCGTGCCCAGCACCAGGTCGATCTTCTGCGTCGCCGGATCGTAACTGCCGATCACCTTCGCCGCTTCCGCCGTGAACCAGACTTTTCCGCCGACGTACATCAGCCCGTGCGGCCCGCGCAGCGGCCCAAGATCGATAGGCGGCGTCAGCGTCTTGTGCGCGACGAGGTCCACCACGGTGATCGTGTTGTAAGCTCCTCCGCCGTAGTTCGATATGTACGCGAATTTCCCGTCCGCCGACGCGATCACTTCATGCGGGTCCGGTCCCGAAGGCATCCGCGCAATCACTTTCAACGTCGCCGGATCGACAATCGACAGAGTCAAATCGCCTTTCGAAAGCACTAGCAGAGTATCCGCCGCATGCAATAGCCCAACTCCCAACAGCGCAATGGAAACGATTTTCATAAATGCCTCTTGGTCATGTTTTCAAACAAAAACAATCCGCTCTTCCCCGCCACCACGATGTCCAAATCGCCGTCGCCGTCGATGTCGACAACGGGAATCTGCAAGCCCCCGCCCGCGCGGGTGCTGTAGTCGATCACGTGCTTGATCCACACCACGCTCTTGCCGTCGTCGCCCTTCGTATACTCATACCAGTACACGCCCAGGGGCTCGCGGCCGCCCGGGTCGCGCCCGTTGTGCGCCATATACCTTTTGCCGGTGACGAAATCCATCTTGCCGTCTTTATTCAGGTCCACCATCGTCATGGCGTGCGATTGCGACCAGCTCTCGTCGATCATGTGCTTGGTCCACTTCCCATCGGCACCCTGCTCCATCCAAAAAATGCCGTAATTATGTGCCATCGACGTCACAATGTCATTCCGCCCATCGCCATTCACGTCCAGCACATAAATGAACCCTACCGAGCCGAGATCGAAATCCGGATGCCACTTCCACGTTCCCGTCCGCACGTCCGGAGGCGCTTCAAACCAGCCCTTCGGCGTCAGAATATCGTTGCGTCCATCGCCGTTCACATCGCCCACGCCGATCCCGTGGCCGAAGCTGGTGGGACTAACCACGTGTTTCACGAACGCGCCGTTCTGCACCTCATACCAGGCGAGCGGCGCCTCGGCTCTGTCGTACTCCGGCAGCACTTCGCGCTGCTTGCCTGTGTTATTCAGGTCGACCAGGAACGCAAATTCCACCGGAAACCCCGAGTCGATCGGATGCTCCTTCCACTCGCCCTTTCCCTTGCCTGGATTCTCCATCCAGTACAGTTTGCGCGTGAAATAGGACCCGCTCACGATGTCCATGTGCCCGTCGCCATTCACATCCAGCGGAAGGTTACTGAAATCGTCGACGTAGTTGTCCTGAAAGTTCAGGCTGCGATACTTGTGCTTGGTCCACCGCGGCGCTTCGTACCAGTTCTCGCCCGATACGATGTCGAGCCGGCCGTCCCCATTGATATCGGCGACCGCCGCCGTCTCGCTGGCGCCCAGGTCGATGGTGTGTTTCTCAAACGGGATCTCGTCCGGCCGGGTGACGAAGAAGCACAGCGCGACGACGATTAGTCGAAAACCCATCGTCGTCTATATTGACACGAATGCGTCCGCCTTTTCGACACGAAGGTCTGTTGTGGCTCAAAAACACATTCATCGGGCTTCTTTTTCATCGGGCTTCTTTTGCGTCTGTCCGCATGCTGACGCATGGCGGTTCCGTTATGAATCATCCCGGTTTCGCTAGGATGGCCTGGTTGATTTGGGCTTTCGTAAAAACGAAGCCATCTTCGGATGGGTCGTGGGTTTATCCTTTTGTTTCATATATTTCCATGACGTCCAGCAGTCTGCCGGAGCCGGGACGGCCTTGTGCTGGTGTTCGAGAAAGGCGAGGAGGGCGGAGTGCTGGGAGTTGGCTCGATTGGTTTCGGCGCTTGACGACATTTCTTGTCCTTTCACTTAAGGACATAACATTGGTCGTCGCCGGGGGTGAGTGGGTGGAAGCGGGATGTGGTTGAAAAGCCGGTAGTTGGGGTAGGTGGGGTGCGTGATTGGCCTACCTGCCTCCGCTCGCTATGGAAGCCTTGCGCGCGTAAACCGCAACGCCAAGCAGGAGCATCGCCGCGGCACACAGACCTGCGCTTCCCGGTTCGGGCACCGAGTCGAAATTGACATTATCCATTTCCCAATAACCGTCGGCACTGGCGAGCCCGCTCACGTCGACTTCCGTCACGTCGGTGAGATTCAGACTGTAGAGCTGCTCCGCGTCGATCAGCGTCAATGTCTGCATCGACGATCCGCCGCCCGCGAACAGCGCGGTGACGTCGACCGTCGTAGACGTCGCGGCGGAGTACCAGCTGATCGCCATATCGAAGCTGTTCAAATTGAAAGCCCCGCCGCCGGTTTGGGTGATGGCCACGTAGCCGTTGTATCCAAAGACGAGATCCGGAGTGCCGTTGCCATTCGGGCTGCCGGTCCAAACCCCCATGCAGGTGTCCCCATTGAACGTGAAATCCAAGCCCCCGGTGGATACCGTTCCCAGACAGGTATCCTGCGGCGAAAAGCTGTTAAAATCGACGATGGTACCAGCCCAGGCGGAACCAGTCAGCGTCCCTATGAGCAGACCGCACCGCAACACTGCCTTCATACTGTACCCTCCGCAGTAGGATACAGTTTACAAGAACCCGAGGGAGCAGTCAAACGGACTACCGATCCAACTTCTCCTGATCCTCCAGGCAATACGGCGTCCACGGAATCGCCTCCAGCCGCGCTGCCGATATCGTCCGCCCACAAATCACGCACCGCCCGTACGTCCCGTCATCGACCCGTTTGAGCGCGTCCTCCACCTGCTCCAGCGTGCGCGATTCCAGGGTGACCTCTTCCAGAGCCTCCGCCGAACTCTGCGTTGCCGTGACGATATCGGTAGAGTCTCGAACTTCAGCCCCGCCCGCCGCGCGAGCTTCGCCCTTCAGCCGCGCCAGATCCGACAACAGCTCGCTTTGTTTTGCCCTCAGGACAGCACCGGCGTTATTCATCGACGCGCGACCAGCTCTTGTCGGGCCCGAACGTTCTCACCGGAAGCGTCAGATTCGACGCCGGCTTGCCCAGGTCTTTCTCGTAAATAATACCGGTCTGGTTCACCACGAACGTATGAATCCCGGTGACGCCGTATTCGGAAGGCCACGCCACCAGCGCGAATCCGCCCATCATGTGTTTGCCTTTCACCAGGTAGTTGTGCGTGCCGCCGTGCTCGGAAGTCGCCTGCGACGTCAGCACGTGGAAATAATAGCCGTGATACGGCACCGGCTTCCTGCCCGCGCGAACTTCGGCATCGGCCAGCGCCTTTGGAATCCGCTGTGCGCTCTCCGAATACAGCCCGTCGTCGTTTCCAGGTGTACTCATCAGAAATTCGGCGTATTCCAGGATGCCGTCCTTGTCGCGATCCACCTCGGCATACTGCTGCTGTGCTTCCACCATGCCCGCGCAGACGTCCATTACGTCGAGCTCATTGGCGCCGATCTGGCGCGCAGCGCACTTCCAGCTCGCCCTGCTCCGGCTCGAAGCTCCATTTGCCGTTCTTCTCGACAATCGGCACCGGAAACGGCCAGTCCTCCGGCCCGACATCCAGGATCACCCGATGAAGATTCATCGGATCCTTCTCAATGCTGTGCTTTGCGCGAGCCGCGCGCGCAAACTGCGCCCGCTCCTCCGCATCCTGCGTCGGATCGCCGGAAGTGAGGATCGCCTTGCTGTTCGCACCGAAAATCGCGTCCAATTGAGCGACGTCGTTTTTCTCCGCGGCGTCGATCACCGCCTGCGCGGCCGCCTCTGGAGAGTCGAACGTTTTCAGCTGAGCCGACAGCGTCAAAATAGCGAAAAAAGGCAGTAGCATTTTCATGACGTTATCTCCGTCCTCCGCCCGGGCGGCCACCCCCGCCGCCGGGGCGTCCGCCTCCGTGGAATGCCGGCGCGGTCCTCGCCGAGCCCAGGCTGGAAAAGCCGTGGTCGCTCTGCACCCGAGCTTTGCTCCCGTTATTCACCCCGCCGAACGCGCTGTGATTGTTCGGATGCGCCTGGTTGGCGCTCGATCTTGCCATGTTCGACCGTACCGCTGCGGCACTGGGCCGCGCCTCGTTGCGCATCGCCGCCCCCTGGTACCGCGACGACACTCCGCGAGGATACGGCACCGCTCCCCGATGCTCCGGGTTGTGAACCCAGGCGGAGGTCGCGTGAAACTCGCTGCCATGAAATTCGTGGAATCCGTAACGGTGGAAGAAGTGATTGTTCACGAAGATCCCCCCGCCGAACCAGCCGAATCCCCACCCCCAGCCGCCCCATCCGCAGCATCCGCCGAAGTAGAAACCGAGATTGATTCCCGGACCCCAGCCCCATCCAATGCCAATTCCCGGATAAAACAGCGGCGGCCACGGATAAAGCGGATACGGCGGACCCCAGAAATACGCGGGATTGTAGACCGGTACGTAAATCACCTGCGGATCGGTGGGCTCAATCTCAATGGCCGATTGCCCGTTCTGATCCTCGGTAACAACCTTCTCCTGCGGCGTATCTTTCAGCTTGCCGGAATCCTTCGCCTTGGCCCTCAGCCGCTGCACCGCGGCCATCACATCCGCCTGCTGCGCCAGAAACGCGTTGCCCAAGTCGGTCGTCCAGCGGATATCCTCGTTCAGCCGCTTGACCACGTCGGGAAACGCCACCAGCGCCTGCACACTCGGATCCCAGCTCTGCTTTTTTGCCGCGTCCGTCAGCGCCGTGCCCGTCAGCGAGGAGTTTTGCTGCAGCCACTGCTGCGCCTCCACCACCTCCAGCGGATACGTGCTCGCCACCAGCACCTGGCTCAGCAGCGAATCCGGATAAAGCGCGATCGGAGCCACCAGGCTCTCCATCTGCTCCGGCGACAGCTTCTCGGGCGCCGCCTGCTGATCTTGCGCCAGAGCCGGAACCAGCATCAGCCGCAGGCCATGGCGATACAGCGGAAACAATGGTTCATAAAATCAACATCTCCACTCTATAAAAGATACGCTGGGAAGCGAATTAGTTACGCAAAATATCATTCCTTTACCGCCGCACGCCTCGCTCTCCCCCGCCGCGACGCCGTCAAACCGGATTCCGTCTTCGCCAGCGCCCCCGTCGCGTCCCGGGTCTGCTCCAGCGACGTCTCGAGCGACGTCCGCGAAACCCTTCGCACAATCGGATCCACCAACCAGCGCAGCGTCATCGGAATCGGCCGGCTCAAGGCCATCGCCTCTGTCTCGATGTAGACGCCTCCGTCGCGCTCCTCGTACCGCGAAATCGTCGCCAGCCGCCAGATGTAGCCGCTCCCTTCGCCATCGGGAATACGAACAGTGTCAGCCAGTTCCTGCACCCGCGTCGTCCGCGCTTCGCTGTACCATTTCGTCGGATCCACCTGCGCGAACCGCGACCGGTACTCGCTATCGAGCGCTCTCCTCATGAACATCGCCTTGTCGACCACCACCACCGTGAACCGGTCCTCCCCAGCCCGCCTGCTCAGTGTCCGCGCATCCACCACCGACGGCTTGTAGTACTCCGTGTACCGCTCATAATCTCTCACTACGGCCATTACATCGTCCATGTGCGCCCCAGCGATGAAGGCCGCTCCAATCCAGTGATGGATCAGACCCGACGGCACTGCCTCCGGCGTATGCCCCATCGGCGCGACCAGCACTTCGCCCGCCCGCAGCCGGCGCGACCGTTCCCGCGACTCATCGGCCCATAAAAACTGCCCCTTCGCCCGCTCCTCCATCCGCGCGTCCGCCCGCTGCAGATATTCGTCCCACGCCTCCAGCGTCGCCGGCTTCAAGTCCGCCCCCCGCGCCCCCGCCGCCATCAACAGCAGCGCCACCACACTACCGCGTGACATTTTCCGATACCTCCGCTTCCGCCGCCCTCTCCCGGATCGTCAACTCCGCCCGGCCGGCAAATCGCGTGCTAATCCCCAGATGCGTTTCCCGCCCGATGGTGACGCCGTCGCGGATCGCCACATCCTGCGTAAGGTCCACCCTTCTGAGCAGCACCGAAGGATTCTTCACCAGCCTCCCCTCCAGGTGCGTCACCAGTCCGCTCTCCGTGTCGATCCACATTTCCCCCGCAATCATCCCCAGCCGCTTCCGGCGCGGCGTGATATGGAACACGGACGCGGCGCCTCTTGTCGTTAGGAACTTGAACTTGTAATTGGATTTCGTGATCGACGCCGCCCGTGAATCCATCGCGAAATACCGTGCGATCATCTCGTTTCGCACGAACGAATCCCCCTCCACACTCAAAAACCGATAAGTGCTCTTCCCGTCCGACACCGTCCGGATCGCCTCCGCCCGCCCCCGTTTATCCAGCCTCGGTACGGACCCCTCCACTTCCACCGCCACCGCACCCGCGTCCAGGCTCTTTACCGCCAACCCGGCGGTATAGCGCTCCAGCACCGCTCCCGATTCGTCGGAAGCCGCCGACGCCGTCACCGGAAACAACAGCATCCCCGCGAAGATCATCGCCGCCGCTGCCGTCCGGAACGCCGACCGTGTGAACCGCGGCTCAAACGTCGGCCCCACTTCCGGCGTCGCGTACGGCAGGCCCGTGATCTCCTCCACCAACTTTCTCGATCTATCCGAACTCGCGATCAGGTGCGCCCCATCCCTCCACCAGCGGAATAAGAGATCGTGCCCCCTCTCGTCCGCCGCCCTCAAGAAAGTCAAGTCCACAGCCAGCGTTTTTCCATCGAACGTCGACCCCGCCGTCCGCCACGCCTGGTCGAGCCTGCCTACTTCAACCCCCTCCAGTACCCCCGCCAGTTCGAACCGGAAGGTCTTCGGCCCGTCGTGCATGTAAAAAGTAAGTCCGCTCATTCTTCAACCCACCTGCAATGCCGGCGCCGTCAGATTCCTCGTCAGCTCGATAATCCCGATCCTTTGCGCGACCCTGGTCAGCGCCTCGTCCGCGTGCAGAAGCGCCGACGCCGCCCGAATCGACATTCCCTCGAAGATCGTCAGCAGCATCGCGCACCGCGGAAACGCATCGATCGAAATCACGGCTTCCTCGAACTCTTCCCGTGCGATCCGCGGCCTCGCCTGTAACTTCTCTCCGGTGTCCGGTGGCTCCTCCGCCCGCTCGGCCGTCCTCTGCCTCGACTTGCGCAGCTCCGTCGCCATCGTGCCCAGCGCCTCGCCGATAATCACGTCCCGCGGATTCTCCGGATCGTCATAATCCAGCGCCCGATCGAAGGCCTCCACGCTCCGGTCCGTATCTCCGGTCAACAAAAACGCCAGCGAAAACAACTCGGAAGACTGCTCCTCGAAAATATTCATAAGTCCTTTCGACAGCTCAACCACGACAAACACCGCCGCAGCGGAGGCGCTTCTTTCCCGCCCAGCCCCGCCAGAATCTGCTTCGTATCGACGCCGCCCGCGATGAAACGCACTCCGGCTTGCTTCATCGCGCACAGCACCCGCGCCCCCGCTTCGTCGACGAACGTCACGCCCGTCAAGTCCACCACGCACTTGGCCCCGTCCCAACTGGATTTCAATTCCTCCGCAAACGGCCCAGCCAGTTGCCCTTCGAGCACCAGCGTCGTGTCAGTGGAGGTAATGCGGAGCACGCCCTATACAGAGGCAGGCCGCGTGCCAAACAGAAAACCCAACAAAATCAGGAGATATCCGTCATGGAAGGTGTCGAAATGCCGAAGGGCCGAGCCCGCCGATTGGCACAATGCCGAAATTCGGGCATCGGCTTGAGGGTTCTTGTGGCGCGAACTTTAGGCGTAGAGGCTGCGGAAAAGTCAATCGGAACGATCGCTCCCTGTGGTCGCGGCTCGGAATCGGTTGTATGTGAAATCAACTATGA
>CAVVNE010000154.1:0-5368 GCA_963749245.1 Bryobacterales bacterium | reverse complement strand
ATGTCCTCTACTTCGTTCAGTTGGGTCTGCTAATCTCCCAACCCGCGAAGTGCGGGCCGCTGACATCCCATTTTTCGCGTTTCCCGTCCGACGTCAAAATAAACGCGCCTTTGCGCGTGCCGACCAGTACTCGTACTCCGCTGTTTGCCATAACACCAGTCCTCCAGGATTAAGTCGCACGGGCAGTGCGAAAATCGACATCGCCTTTAGAAATTATTTACCATTCGCGCCCGCTAATGCGAGTGCCGCGGAACCACTTTCGCCAGGTCGCGATATTTCACCGCAAAATCGAGGCATGCGCCAGTCTCCAACTGACCTGTATTTGCACGGTAAAACTCCTGCCAGGGCGAATCGTTTTTCAATTCGGCAGGTTTCAGCGAAGCGCGTCGGGCGGCAACCTCCTCGTCGGTAAGAAGCACATCAACTCGGCGATTTTTGAGGTCGACCTTGATCTGGTCACCCGTTTCGAGAATCGCCAGATTCCCTCCCACCGCCGATTCGGGCGATGCGTTCAGAATCGACGGACTCTCCGAAGTGCCGCTCTGTCGCCCGTCGCCCATGCAGGGCAGCATCCGTACGCCTGCATTCAGCAGATATCCTGGCGGCGTCATGTTGACGACTTCGGCCGAGCCAGGATAGCCGATGGGGCCCGCGCCGCGCACGACCAGGATGCAGGTTTCGTCGATGTTCAGCGCCGGGTCTTCGATGCGGGCGCGATAATCCTCTGGTCCCTCGAAAACGATAGCGCGGGCGATGAAGCAGTCGTCGGCTAAGTAACGCTTCCGGAAATCGTCGCTGATGACCGACGTCTTGATCACCGCCGAGTCGAACAGATTGCCGGAGACAACCAATAATCCGGCGTTTTCCTTGAGAGGCTTTTCATAGGTGCGGATGATCTGATGATCCAGGCTCCGCGCGTGGCGGCAATTTTCGCCCATTGTCTTGCCGGTGACGGTCACGGCGTCTTCGCGAATTTTTCCCGCCTGCATGAGTTCACCGATGACGGCGGGCACGCCTCCCGCGCGGTTGTATCCTTCACCCAGGAAATAGCCAGCGGGCGCGACGTTGACCAGCAGGTGGATTTTATAGCCGACCTCTTGCCAGTCCTGAATGCTCAGGTCGACGCCCACGTGCCTTGCAATCGCGGTGATGTGCGGAGGACAATTCGTCGATCCACCGATGGCCGAGTTCACAACAATGGCGTTTTCAAAGGCGGCGCGCGTCAGGATGCGGCTGGGCGTCAGATCCTCATGAACCATTTCGACAATGCGCTTTCCGGTTTCGTACGCCATTTTTGCTCGTTCCGCGTAGGGCGCGGGGATGGTTGCGCAGCCGGGCAAAGACATGCCCAGCGCCTCGGCCAGCGAGTTCATTGACAGCGCGGTGCCCATCGTATTGCAATGCCCTGCGCTGGGGATGGTGCGGACCACGCGGTCGACCAGTTCTTCCACAGAAATTTTCCCCGCCGCCACCAATCGCCTGGCCTCCCAGAGAACGGAGCCGGAGCCCGAGAGTTTCCCGTCGATATAACTGTCGAGCATCGGGCCGCCGGAAAGAACGATGGCTGGCAGATTCACCGTGGCCGCGGCCATCAGGCAGGCGGGCGTGGTCTTGTCGCAACCGGTGGTCAACACGACGCCATCGAAGGGATAGCCGCCAAGAATTTCGACCAGGCCGAGATAAGCGAGATTGCGGTCCAGAGCGGCGGTGGGGCGCTTGCCGGTTTCCTGAATCGGATGCACGGGAAATTCGAAAGGGACGCCGCCCGCGTCGCGGATACCGTCCTTGATGCGCGAGGCGAGCTGGACGTGATGGCGGTTGCACGGCGCCAGATCGCTGCCGGTCTGCGCGATCCCGATGATCGGCCGGGCCGACTGCAATTCGTCGCGGGTGATGCCGTAGTTGGTGAGCCGCTCGATGTAGACGGCGGATTCGGCTGGGTCGTGGGGGTCGTTAAACCAGATTTCACTACGCAGGCGCTTATTCATACTCTCTAAAGATAGACAATAGCGAGATGAAGTTTTTATTACTGTTGAGCAGTATGACTGTTCTCCTGGCACAAACCCGCGTGATCGCCTTCGGCGCGCATCCCGACGATTGCGATATCCGCGCCGCCGGAACCGCAGCGTTGTTTCACGCCGCCGGGGCCGCCGTGAAGTTTGTCTCGGTCACCAACGGCGACGCGGGCCACCAGACCATGCATGGAGCGGAGCTCGCGGCGCGCCGCCTGGGCGAAGCCAAGGAATCCGCGCGCCGCCTGGGCATCGAATACGAGGTGCTCGACAATCATGACGGCGAGCTTCTGCCCACGCTCGAAGTGCGCAGGGAAATCATCCGCCAGATCCGCCTCTGGAACGCCGACATCGTGCTCGCGCCCAGGCCCAACGATTATCATCCCGACCATCGCTACACCGGCGTTCTGGTGCAGGACGCCGCCTACATGGTGGTGGTGCCGCACCTGATGCCCGAAGTGCCCGCGCTGCGCAAGAATCCGGTGTTTCTCTACTATGAAGACAATTTTCAGCGCCCCAATCCATTTCGGCCCGATATCGCCGTGGACCTGGATTCGGTGATCGACAAGAAAATCGACGCCCTCGATTCGCACGTCTCGCAATTCTACGAATGGCTGCCCTGGGTGGATGGCAAACTGTCGGAAGTTCCGGCGGGCGCAGCGGAGCGCAAAGCATGGCTCAAGCAGAGGCGGACGCGCCCGCCAAGTGCTCAAGTCCGCGCGTCGTTAATAAAGTGGTACGGCCCGGAAAAAGGCAACGCCGCCAAATACTACGAAGCCTTCGAAATCTGCGAATACGGCGTCCAGCCGGATGAATCCCGCATCCGCCAGTTATTCCCGATGTTGCATTGATGGTTCTGAAGAGTCTATTGGCACAATCTCCAGCCGGAATCCCATCGCTTCCGTGATTCCACGAAGGCTCGCGATGGTAGGATTGCCCGTCTCCGACAGCATGCGGTACAGGCTTTCCCGGCTTATGCCGGCGCTCTCGGCAAGCTGTTTTTTTTCGAGAGACTCGGACACTTTACGCAGAGCCTTCAGAAACGCCGGCGTGGAATCTTTGTAGGCGGCATTCAGATATCGAGCGGCGCGCTTTGGATCGGACAGCTTGGCGCTCAACCAATCTTTGTACGGAATCGTCTTAGGCATTGTATTTTCTCCAAAGCTTTTGAGCGATCGCAATATCGGCTTGCTGAGTTTTCTTGGTGCCTGCCCTCAGAACAACAAAGATGTCGTCGTGCTCACCGAAGTAAATCCGGTACCCTGGCCCCGTCTTTAGGAAGCGCAATTCAGACACCCCGCCACCTACCGATCCACAATCTCCGAGATTCCCGTCCTCAACCCGCTCCAAACGGGCGATGATCGCGTCATAGGCGGCGCTGTCCTGGTTTTCTAAAACGTCCATCCACTCCGGGAATCCACCTTCCTCCAAAAACAGTATTTCGCGAGGGCGAGCTTCGCTCATTGCTATCGGCCCGTCATGTAATCTTTATATCACACTTACTGCGTTGACAGAGACCTCTGCGCAGGCTTACAGTAGGCGAAGATATGGCGAACACGACCGCCCTTGCACTCCCTCTCGGCTGGCGTCATCCTACCGACCCCGAGTGCCTCCCGACTGGCATCCAAGGCATCGATTTCCCCCGCGGCCGCATCTCCGAAATTATCGGGCCCTCCTCGTCCGGCCGCACCAGCCTGCTCGATTCCCTGCTCGCCTCCGCCACCTCCCGCGGCGAGCATTGCGTGCTCATCGACACCCGCGATTCCTTCGATCCTCCCTCCGCCGCCGCCTACGGAGTGCGCCTCGAAAAGCTCATCTGGATCCGCTGCCGGGGCAACGCCGAGCACGCCCTGCGCGCGGCCGACCTGGTGCTGCACAGCGGAGGCTTCGGCGTCGTCGCGCTCGACCTCGCCGACGTTCCGGCCTCCGGGCTGAACCGCATTCCTCCCACCGCGTGGTTCCGTTTCCGCCGCGTGGTGGAACCGACGCCGACCATCTTCGTAGTGCTGGCCAATCGTCCGGTGACCAAATCCTGCTCCACCCTGCTGATCGAAACCCGCCGCCGCGGCGTGAAATTTCTGCGCGGCGTCGATTATGAAATCGCCTCCCGTAAACCCGCCGGAAAGGAGCCGGTGAAATTTCATGTTCGCCTGCATCAACTGGCCGTTGGCTGAAAACCTGCGCGAACTGGCCGACGCTTTCTCGCCCTGGGTGGAGCAGGTTGCCCCCGATACCGTGCTGTTCTCGCTCGACGGCCTGCATCGCATTTATGGCGACGCCCGGTCGACCGCCAAAGCGCTGGCCGTTCGCGCTCCCAGCGCGAATATCGCCATCGCCGCGCTGCCCGATACGGCCGTGCTGGCCGCCCGCAATCTGCCGGGCGTCGTGATCATCCCGCAGGGCGAAGAGATGCGCTATCTGGGGCCCTTGCCGTTAGATTGCCTGCCGCTCGAGTCTTTTTCAAATGATTTTGGGATCTGGAAAACGCTGGACCGCTGGGGTCTGCGCACGTTTGAGGATCTGGCCTGCCTGCCCGAAAACGGCCTGCATGACCGGTTGGGCGATGCCGGAGTGCGTTTGCAAAGGATGGCGCGAGGCGCGCTGGGACGTCCTTTAAAGCCCTTCGTCGAAGAAACGATCTATGAACAACGCATCGAACTCGACGACGCGCTGGAACTTCTCGAACCGATCCTTTTCCTGCTCACGCAATTCTTAAACGAACTCTGCGCAAGCCTGAAATCACAATCGCTGGCCGCGGGCGAGTTGCATCTCACGTTGAATCGGGCGCGGCGCATCCTGCGCCTTCCCTTCCCCACCCGAGATGTGAAATTTTTGCTGAAACTGCTCCAGCACAACCTGGAAGCGGAGCTGCCGGGCGAACCAGTCTCCATCCTGATCCTGCGCGCCGTCCCCACCGCGACCAGGCTCCTGCAGCACGACATGTTCACCATCCCCGCGCCGGAGCCGGAGCGCCTGGAATCGACGCTTCAGAAAATCCGCGCCATGGTGGGCCCGAAAAACGTAAAAATTCCAGAGATCCGCAACACGTATCGTCCAGGATGGGGGCCTGCCGAATCGCCTCTGGCCTTCCGCCATTTCCGTCCGGCGCTCGATGCGCGCGTGGAATTAACGGAAGGCCGTCTGCGCGCCCCCGGCATCCAGGGAACGATCAGCGAAATCTCAGGATCCTGGCGCACCGCGGGCGACTGGTGGCGAGCCGATGCCTGGGATCAGGACGAGTTCGACCTGGTCCTGTCCGACGGCGCCCTTTACCGCCTCCATTTCAACCGCCAATCAAAAAAGTGGCAATTAGAGGGTACTTATGACTAGCTCTGACCACTCTCGATGTCTTTGGA
>CAVVNE010000153.1:0-3791 GCA_963749245.1 Bryobacterales bacterium | reverse complement strand
GGCCGGACGCGACGTGGAGCGACTGGTCCGAACCGCTGACCGATCAGGACCACGCGGCGATTACCAGCCCGAATGCGCGTTACATCCAATGGCGCGCCGAATTTTCGGGAAGTGCAGGGTCGCCTCCGGCGCTCGATAGCGTGACCATTGCCTATCTTCCGCAGAACACGCCTCCAAATGTGCGCAGCATCAATGTGACGGCGGTCAGCGGTTCCGCGAAATCGGGAGCGGCAACCGCGGCGGCAGCGGCAACCGCGAGCTACGCGATCACGGTCACCGATTCGAGCGACGCTCCGGCCACGGCGGGCACGCCTTCGCAGACTCTTTCGCGAATCCCCGGGCAGCAGGTGCAGGTTTACTGGCAGGCCGACGATCCCGACGGCGACCGCCTGATTTACAGCCTCTATTTTCGCGGCGAGGACGAGACGCGCTGGAAAATGCTGCGCGGCAATATGACGGATAACACGTTCCTGATCGACGCGGACGTGTTCGCCGATGGCCGCTATTATTTTCGCGTGGTCGCGTCGGATGCGCCATCGAATCCGGCCAATCTGGCGCGCGAGGCGGAACTGGTGAGCGCTCCAATTCTGATCGACAGTACGCCGCCGGTAGTGACGGCCAGCGCGCCGCGGCGCTCTGGCGACGTGGTGGAAGTGGATGTTGATGCGGAGGATCGCGGCTCTGTGTTGCGGCGTTGCGAATATTCCATCGACGCGGGGCAGTGGATCCCGGTAGAAGCCGCCGACGGCGTCACCGATTCGGCGCGCGAGCGTTTTCAGATCCGGCTGGACAAGGTTTCCGCAGGCGAGCATCTCCTGGTGATTCGCGTGTACGATGCGGCAGGCAATGCGGGATTGACGAAAGTGGTCGTGCGGTAGAAGACGTTTGAACTTTTGTGTGGGGCGGGCTATTGAGCCGGCAGCCCGCTTCCAGCGGGCTCTTTCGTCGCGTGAAACAGAGCCGCCCGGAGGGCGGCTGCCGGCTGATAGCCCGCCCCACAAGAGGTATGATCGGTGAAACAGGTCTCTAGCAGGTTGCGGAAAAAGTCGCTCGACAGGCGAAAGCGCCTATCCCACCTTGCTGTAACTGCTTAATTTGCTTTGGTGGGGCAGGCGGTTCCGCCTGCCAGTCGTGGCTTGCAACGACTTTTTCCGCAGCCTGCTAAGGAATCGGCGGCGGTGCGCTGGACAGTGGCGTCGGTTTGCCGCTCACCGTATCAGGCTCCATCAACTCCGCGCGTGTTCCGTCGGGGTCATAGAAATTCGCCTGGCGGCGGCCGTTGACGCCCGTCTTGGCGTCGAATTCGTGATTGTATGTCTTGCGCGCGGGCCGCGCTTCAAGCGTCGCGAGAGCAGCGGCCATATCGGGGACCATCAGGCTGATGTGATTCTTGCCGCCGCGCTTATCTTGGGCCGGGAGCGTGCGATAGAGCATGAACTCCACGTAGTCCTGGCCATCCGGGACGCGCAGATTCACCCAGCTCAGTTCCTTCGGATTACCGCCCCCGCGCCACGTTTCTTCAAAGCCCAGAATGCCGTGATAAAACGCGACCGCGCGGTTGAGGGAGCCGATTAAAACGCCGGCGTGCATCAGGTGAGTGGAGATGCGCGTCTGCGGCATGAGTTTGCCTTGTTCACGCGACGTCCAACTGTCTTTCAGGTATTCGACAATCTCCACGCCGTGGCCGTCGGGATCCTTGATGGTGAAATTTTTGTTGCCGGTCTGGCCCTTGCCCACGTGGCCGGGCACCTTCACGCCCTTCGATGCGAGATAGTCCCGCATTTTGTCCGCATCGTCGGTGTAGACTGCGATGTGGTTCAGCATGCCGTCGTCCTTCGCCGCTTCGGCGAACAGTTCCAGGTACTGCGTGTCGTTGATTTTGATGAACGCGATGCGCTCGGATCCGTCGGCCTTTTTGAGCGTGAACGGCATCTCCGCGAAACCGAAAAAGTCCTTGTAGAAGCCGCGCGCTTTGTTCAGATCGCTCACATAATAGGCGACGTGCGCCAAGCCCAGAATTTTCGGCCGCTGCTGTGCGAAGAGCGACGACGCAAGGAGCACCCCCGTCAGGATTCTCACGCGGCTGGCTCCACGGGCGCATGACTGCCCACTTTGTTGATGTTCAGCACCATATTTCCAGTCTCGTCGAACTCGAAAGCGGGTGTGAACTTCGCATTCCAGTCGATTTCGTCGAAACGATAGGAATAGCGCGCCCGCACGCTCTGGCTGAAGGTCTCGTCGAAGCCTTTGATCAGAACGATCACCTCGGCCTGTTTCAGTTTCAGGTCCTGTTTTGTCTTTCCGAACAGAGGGCTTGCTTCGTCGATCGGATGAACGACGGTCCAGGTCAGGGCCAGAAAATCGATTTCGTCGCGTTCCAGCGGCAGGCCCTGGAATGTGCGTTTCTGCTTGCCGGGTTCGCCTTCCACCTGCATCAGGATGACGGTAGCTTCCATCTCCATTAATGCATTGGGTCGACGGTTAACGATTCGGAATTGGAGGCTGGTGCGGCCTTCATAAGGGGCTATGAGCGCCTGCTCGCTGAAGCCGATGCGTGCCGAAGGCCGCGAAAAACGGCCGAACAGAACGCCCGTGATAATCGCGAAGCCCAGGAGCCCTATGAGCGCTTCGATCACGGCAAAAATGTTCGCCGAGATCGTACCGGGCGCGATATTTCCGTAGCCGACCGTGGTCAGCGTGTGAGCGCTGAAGAAAAAGGCGTTCAGGAAACGGTCGAATTTGTGCGGCGCATCGCCGCCGGTTAAATGGCCGGGTCCGAGCGAATAATAGAGCGCCGCGAAAATCGTGTTGACGGCCAGGTACGCAGCGAACACGAGCGCCAGAAATTTTGGCCACGGCAGGCTGATCAGATGCAAATAAGGATGAATGTCGCGCCAGCCCGCGCCGTGGCGGGAGACGTTGAAACTTCCATCCTTATTGATGGCCCGCCGCAGGATGCCGGTATATTGCTGCGTCAAGCCCGGGTCAAAGGTCGGTTTCGCCATATCAACTAGACTATACACAGGAGAACCCATTTATGATTCGGCACGCGGAAGCGCAGTGGAATGGTTCGATTAAGGAAGGCAGCGGCCATGTGAAAGTGGAGACGGGGGCGCTGGACAGTCCGTACAGTTTTCGGTCGCGGTTCGAGGGCGGCGGTGAGACGAATCCGGAAGAGTTGCTGGGCGCGGCGCACGCGGCGTGTTTTTCGATGGCGCTCTCCGGCGTGCTGACCCGGGAAGGCCATCCCCCTAAGAGTATCCACACCACTGCCGCGGTGCACATCGACGGCGTGCCAGGCGGATTCGCCATCACGAAGATCGAACTGGAGACGGTCGGCGAGGTGCCGGACATCGATGCGGCAGCGTTCGAAGCTGCGGCGGCTGGAGCCAAGGCAGGGTGCCCGTTGTCGAAAGCGCTGGCCGCGGTGGAGATTCACTTGAAGACGACGTTCAAGCAGTCCGCCGCGAGTTAGTGGAGTGCGTGCGCCACATACAGTCCCCGCCCTGACGGACGGGGTTATAACCCCTGGTGTTCAGAGTCTGTGTGAGAACTGCCGCAAGAACGTGTGGGGCGGGCTATCAGCCGGCAGCCTGCTTCCAGCAGGCTTTTCGATGTTGCAAACAAGAGCCGCCCGGAGGGCGGCTGCCGGCTGATAGCCCGCCCCACATTTGCAACTGGAGTTTTCACGCAGGCTCGTTCAGCTTGGGGCTGCCTCGGTGACCGGAACAAAGTCGGCTCCTGATAGTCGCGGCTCCATCTCGCGCCTTGGGGATTCATCGAGACAAAAG
>CAVVNE010000152.1:0-3249 GCA_963749245.1 Bryobacterales bacterium | reverse complement strand
CCGTTCGGTCCGGCGACCGGGAAGACGCGGCCTGTGGTCCTTCCATCGGCGTTCTTCATTACCAGCCATCCGTCTCCGCCCCGGCGCAATTCCATTTGCCGGAAAAACAGCTTCCCGGCGCGCATCACTACTTGCACCGTCGCGTCGCCATTCCGATACGAACCCAGGTACTTTCCGAATTCGCTCGCCGGAATCGCGCTCTCCTTCTGCGGGTCGCCGCAGCAGCGCAGAGGCTCACCGAGCATTGCCATGATCATCGCCCGCGTCTTCGGCAGATTTTGTCCGGTCCGGTTGCACAGCACGATCAGTCCGGCATGCAACGACGGCATCATCGCGATGAACGATCCATATCCGGCGCGCGACCCTCCGTGGGTCCACAGCTTTGAAGCCTGCTCTATCCTCCAGATCAAGGCCGTAACCATATTTCGACGCCGATCCGGGAATATCGGCATGCGGTGTCGTCAGCGCCTGCACGACCATTGGCGAAAAGACGGGCTTCCCTTCGTCCATCATCACGGTCACGAAGCGCGACAGGTCGGCGACATTGGAAAATACCGAGCCGGCGGGCCAGTTGGCGGCGTTATCCGGCGCCGGTCTGAGCACGGCGATCTTTTTGTCGACGATGTCGTGCCCCTGCGAAAACTCCCGAGTCATGGCCATGGTCGGGCGGAGCGTCGTGGAGGCCATGCCTACGGGCGAAAACACGCGCTCCTCCATCACGTCCGCATAGGGCTTCCCGGCGATCGATTCCGCCACATAACCTGCCAGCCAGTAGCCGGGATTCGCATACGAATAGATCGCGCCCGGCTTGGTAAACAGCCAGTCCGATTTCCACGCCCTGATTTCCTCGCCCAACGCCGCATCGTCGTGGCGGCCGTTCATCACCGCCGTGTCTTTGAGCCCCGAAGTGTGGCTCAAAATCTGATTCACGGTCAGCGCCGCGATGGCCGGATCGAGCCCCCGCACATGCAGGCCTACGGTGTCCTCGAACTGGAGCTTGCCTTCCGCCGCGAAAGTCGCCACGGCGGCTGCGGTCAGCATTTTCGTGGTCGACCCGAGCCGGAACAGGGTCGCGGAGGTCACCGGCGCACCAGTCTCCAGATTGGACGTGCCGAATCCGTGGGCATAAATCAACCGGCCTTCACTGACTACTCCGATCGCCGCCCCAGGCGTTCCTGTCGCGCGGAGTTCTTCGTTCGCCGACGCTTCGAGCGTCGCCACATCGAGCTTTACGCTCTGTCCCGCCGCGGTGACGCACGCCCATACAAACAGGAGCCGATGGATTCGCATGCCACTATCATGCCACCGTCACCGCCGGCCGATAGCCGCCTGAAGCACTCCCGTCCTCGCATCCTGAGAGCCGCCCAGAGGGCGGCTGCCGGCTGATAGCCCGCCCCACATTCAATTCTCAAAGAACAGGATTTATCGGGCGCCCCGGGGCGCCCTTTAGCCTGGGTTTAACTTCGCCGGCTGGAAGATCCGCTTATTTAGCCCGCAACGGCGCGGGACCAGTCGTTGACTGGCGGCAATCCAACGCACACAGACCCGTTTCGGCGCAGGGACCGGTGTTGCGCTTAATGGTCGATTCCGTTCTCCGCTGGATGAGCACGTGAACTCCTTGACCACAAAGTAGTCGGGAATTATTTCGCGCGCAGCGGGCGAAAACGCGATGTTGCTGAAAAAGATCGAAATAAAGGAAGCTAAGAAAGGTGAACCCGTTTCGAATCGCCCTCGCCAACCTCCGTTTTCCCGCGACTCCCGATGAGTCGGTCGCATTGGCCGAACAAGCCATCGCGCAGGCGTCCGTGGCGCAAGCGGGCATCGTGTGTTTCCCGGAATGTTTTGTCCCCGGTTACCGGGCGAAGGGCAAAAAGGTTCCACCGCCCGATCCCGCATTCCTCGAACGTGCCTGGGGCTCGGTTGCGGACGCAGCCCGGAAGGGAAATATTGCGGTGATTCTGGGGACCGAACGGGTTCTGGACGCGGGCCTGACGATCACCGCACTGGTGGTGAATCCCGACGGAAGCATCGCCGGATTTCAGGACAAAGTGCAAATCGACCCGTCCGAGGAGAGCACGTATGCGCCGGGCTGCGGCAGGCAGGTTTTCAAAACCGGTGCGCTCACGTTCGGCATCGCCATCTGCCATGAAGGCTGGCGTTATCCGGAGACGGTCCGGTGGGCGGCCCGCCGCGGCGCGCAGATCGTCTTCCATCCTCATTTTCACGAGGCCGAGCCCGGCGGTTACGCGCCCTCGACGTTCGCCGATCCTCTGAATACGTTTCACGAAAAAGCGGCGTTGTGCCGGGCGGCGGAGAACACGTGCTATTTCGCCACCGTGAACTGCGCGAGCGCAGGGTCGCCCAGCACGTCGGCGGTGGTGCGTCCGGACGGCACTCTGCTGAGCTACCAGCCATACGGGAAAGAGGGGCTGCTGATCGCGGACGTCGATCTGGCGGAGGCCACCGGCCTTCTTGCGTTGCGCTGTAAGTGAAAACTCGCACACTTTATCGCTCTGCGCGGTTGCGACCAGTCATTTGGTCCCCGTCCGTAAGGTCGCTTCGTGGCGTGTTGCGGCCCCCCGTAGACGCCGGCTGAAGCCGACGCTGCAAGCTGAAGCTCGCGCCACATCACTACAGGACGAGTTCGCGCCTTATGCCGCGGAGGTCCATTTCCACTTCTATGCCGGTGATCGGCGGACGCGTGTAGTTCCAGGTCACGGCGTTGTGGGCGGATCGCTTCAGCATCTCGTCGAGAAGCGCGGGGCTGAGGTCGTGCGCGGTATAGAGGTCGATGGCGGTCACGTCCGGCCAGCCGACGCCCATATCGCGCATGCGTCCTTCCATGGCGCCCAGCACATACCGGGTTTTCTCGGCGATCCCGGCGGGGCTGGTATCGCCGCGGCGGACGATGTCGCCTGGATATTTGGCCAGGTCCCCGATTTCACCTCCACCGGCCACGACGAAGGTTTTTTGGCGGACGGATGAACGGATCGCATAGGAGAAGGCGTGGAAAGCCGGTTCGGGCGGCGGAGCGGCGACCGGGGCGACGTTGGTTCGGGCCACCGGATTGACACCGCCCGCGAGCACGATGCCCCAGCTGTTCAGCACGTCGATGTAGCCGTTGTTGAAGGAGCTGAAATCTTCGAGGCTGAGCGCGCGCGGCAGGCGCAGTTCGACGGCGCAGAGAGCGGTTTTCTTGAGTTTGAGCGAAGTCAAGTGCTCGTCGATGGCTTTAAATCCGTCCTTCAC
>CAVVNE010000151.1:0-4187 GCA_963749245.1 Bryobacterales bacterium | reverse complement strand
TCAAGCCGGCCGACGTGACGTGCTATGTGACGTTGTTGGGCGGAGGCTTCGGCCGCAAATCGAAACCCGATTACGTCGCCGAAGCCGCGGTACTGTCGAAAAAAGTCGGCAAGCCGGTGAAAGTCGTCTGGAGCCGCGAAGACGACATTCATTTCGATTACTATCATTCCGTCGCCGCGATGTACATGAGGGCGGCCACCGATTCCAAGGGCCGGCCGACGGCATGGCTTCAGCGCAGCGCCTTTCCTCCCATCGAAATGATGTTCGATGCCACAGCCAAATACGGCAATTCGCAGATGGCGATGGGCTGGAACGATCTGCCGTTCGACATTCCGAACCATCGCGCGGAGAACGGGCCGGCGACGGCTCCGGTGCGCATCGGATGGATGCGATCCGTGGCGAATATTTTTCACGCGTTCGGCGTGCAGTCGTTCACCGACGAGCTGGCAGCCGCCGCCAATCGCGACCGCGTCGACTATCTCCTCGATCTGCTGGGTTCGCCGCGCGTCATCAACCCGACCGGCGGACGCAGCGATCCCCGCTATCCACTCGACGTCGGCCGCCTGCGGCGCGTTGTGGAGCTCGCTGCCGAAAAATCGGAGTGGGCCAAAAAGAAATCCGGCGCCGGACAGGGATTTGGGATCGCGGTCCATCGCAGCTTCCTGTCGTACATCGCGGCGGTGGTGGAAGTGGAGGTCGACGCGAAGGGGAAGGTCAAAATCCCACGCGTCGATTACGCAGTAGACGCCGGCATGGTGGTGCATCCGGAGCGCGTGACGGCGCAGTTCGAAGGCGCGGCGGTGTTCGGCACCAGCCTCGCGATGATGGGCGAAATTACCCTCGGGGACGGGCGCGTGCAACAGGCAAATTTCAATAATTATCCCGTTGCCCGCATGCCCGAAGCCCCTCTGATGACGCATGTGCATATCGTGCCGAGCACCGCCGCTCCGGCCGGCGTGGGCGAGCCGGGAGTGCCCCCCATCGCGCCCGCGATTTGTAACGCGATTTTCGCCGCCACCGGCAAACGAGTGCGGGATCTGCCCATCCGCAAGCAGAACCTAGTGTAAATTTTGCTGGGCCGCGGTGGCGCGAGCTGAGCTGGCAACCTCGGTTTCAACCGATGTCCAGGCCTCGCAGCAGCATACTGATCTGGCACCAGGCTTGCAGAGTGCCGGGCTTATGGGACCACTCCCCGTTCTCATTTTCTTCGTAGTCGGGCAGTCGCAGTCCGTAAGTCCTCCGAACGATGCTCCAGCGCCGATCACCGGCATCGGCCGCTTGGATTGGGCCGTAAAAAGCACCATCGGCCCGGCGAGCTTGTGGACAGGAGTGCTCAGTTCCACATGGGGAACGGCGTTTAATCGTCCTGGAGAATACGGCGAGAGCTTTGATGGCTTCGCGAAACGGTACGGGCTGCGGCTGACCGGCGTCGCGACCAGTAACGCGGCGGAGGCAAGCCTGGGAGCGATCTGGGGCGAAGATCCGCGCTATCGCCGCGCGCGCTCGGGCTTCGGGAGCGCTTCGACCACGTCGTGAAGATGACCTTCCTGTCTCAAAATCGCGACGGAGAATTGACACCTGCCTATGCCCGCTATATCG
The DNA here is from genome assembly GCA_963749245.1 of Bryobacterales bacterium. GTDB lineage: Bacteria > Acidobacteriota > Terriglobia > Bryobacterales > Bryobacteraceae > Palsa-187. The sequence goes on along the minus strand of CAVVNE010000151.1, from coordinate 2,588 downwards.
CCATCGCCGGTACCAACGTCCTGTCAGATGCCTGGCGGCCCAATAGCGACCGGGGTCCGGTGAACACCATCGACCGCATCGGCGCGGGATTCGGGGGCAGGCTGCTGGGAAATATGTGGGAAGAATTCTGGCCGGACGTCCGCAAGCACATGTTCTTTGTGAAGCACTGATTGAGGTATCATGCGGAATTGTCTCGCAATACTTCTTCTTACTCCGTCCTACTCCTTTTATTCGCTGGCAGCGGCTGTGCGGCTCTGATTTACGAGGTGGTCTGGTTTCAGTTGCTGCAACTGGTCATCGGGTCGTCGGCGGTATCTCTCGGCGTCTTGTTGGGCACGTACATGGGAGGGATGTGCGTGGGCAGCCTTATGCTGTCGCGCGTGATTTCGCGCCGCGAGCATCCTCTGCGCGTCTACGGCCTTCTCGAACTGGGCATCGGATTCTTCGGCGTCGCGGTGCTATTCGTGATTCCGATGCTGAACGGGATCTACATGGCCGCGGTGGGCGACGGGCTGCCGTCGATTCTGTTGCGAGGGTTGGTCGCGGGGATCTGTCTGCTGCCGCCGACGATCCTGATGGGCGCGTCGCTGCCCGCCATCGGGCGTTGGGTGGAGTCGACGGCAGAAGGCGTATCGTGGTTGGGATTATTTTACGGAGGCAATATCGCGGGCGCCGTGTTCGGCTGCCTGTTCGCCGGATTTTATCTGCTGCGCGTCCACGATATGGCCGTCGCGACGTATGTGGCGGCGGGCATCAACATCGCGGTGGCGGTGACGAGCTTCGCGCTGCGGGCGCGCGCCGCGTACACGCCGGTGGAGCAACCGGCGAAAAGCGCCTCGCCCAAGGAATCCTGGCCGGTTTATGCGGCGATCGCGATTTCTGGGTTGTGCGCGCTGGGCGCGGAGGTGGTCTGGACGCGTCTGCTGGCCGTGATGCTCGGGGCGACGGTCTACACGTTTTCGCTCATCCTCGCGGTGTTTCTCATCGGTCTCGGCATCGGAAGCAGTGGAGGATCGGTGTGGACGCGAAAGCTGAAGCGTCCGCGGATCGCGCTGGCGGCGAGCCAACTGGCGCTGGCTTTCGCAGTAGCGTGGACGGCTTACGCGGTGTCGGACTTAATTCCGTCGTGGCCCTTCTATCCACTGGCGGTTGCGAATCCGTGGCGCCTTTTCAGGGCCGATTTCATGATGTGCCTGTTCGCGGTTCTGCCGCCGGCGCTGCTTTGGGGCTTGAGTTTTCCCCTGGCGCTGGCGTCGTTGGCGAATAAGGAACAGGACAGCGGCGCGCTGGTGGGCGAGGTGTACGCGGCCAACACTGTCGGCGCGATTTTGGGCGCGGTCGGATTCAGCATCGTGCTGATCCCCTGGGTCGGAACGCAGGGATCGCAGCAGGCGCTCATTGCGTTATCGCTTGTGGCGACCTTGCTGCTGTTCTTCAGGTCCGGGCTGAAAGGCTCGGGCTATTTAGGTGTCGCCGCGGCGACACTGATTGCGATCTTCCTCTTTGCGACCGTGTCCGAAGTGCCTTGGCTTGCGATCGCCTATGGACGGCGGATGTCGCTCCAGACCGATCCTGGAAGGCCCCTCTATATCGGAGAGGGACGCAACTCGTCGGTAGTGGTTTCGCAGCTTCCGGGCGGACAGATTTATTTTCACGTCAGCGGAAAAGTGGAGGCGTCCACCGAACCTTACGACATGCGGCTTCAGCGTATGCTGGGCCATATTCCGGCGCTGATTCATAAGGGGCCGCAGTCGGTGCTGGTCGTGGGATTTGGCGCGGGCGTGACCGCGGGCACGTTCGTCGTTCATCCGGAGGTCGAGAACATCACCATCTGCGAGATTGAGCCGCTGATTCCCCAGGCGTCGTCCCGATATTTCGCCACGGAAAATCACGACGTGTTTCACGATCGCCGGACGCACATGGTCTACGACGACGCGCGCCATTTTATTCTGACCACGGACCAGAAGTTCGACATCATTACCTCGGATCCGATTCATCCGTGGGTGAAGGGCACGGCGACTCTTTATTCGAAGGAATATTTCGAGCTAGTGAAGAAGCATCTGAATCCCGGCGGCGTGATCACGCAGTGGGTGCCTCTGTATGAGAGCGATTTCCAGACGGTGAAAAGCGAACTGGCGACATTCTTCGACGTTTTCCCGAACGGTACGATCTGGGGCAACGATATCAGCGGCGAAGGCTACGACCTGGTGCTGCTGGCTCAGACCGAACCAACTAAAATAAACATTGACGCGCTGGAGGAGCGCCTACGGCGCGACGACTACAAGTTAGTCCGACAGTCGCTGGCGGAGGTGAACTTTCACAGCGCGCCGCAATTGCTGGGAACCTACGCGGGGCAGGCGTCCGATCTGAAACAGTGGCTCGAAGGCGCACAGATCAATCGTGATTTGAATTTGCGCCTGCAATATCTGGCTGGAATGGGTTTAAATTTCGATAAACCCGGATTCATATACAGCGAGATGCTGATGCGCCGCAGGCCCGCGCCGGACATTTTCTCCGGTTCCCCAGAAAACATGACCGCCTTCATCTCCTCGCTCGGTCAGCCCTGAAATATCCATCCGCGGACCCGG
>CAVVNE010000150.1:0-11069 GCA_963749245.1 Bryobacterales bacterium | reverse complement strand
GGCTGGTGGTTGGGGTTGGCGACATCACGACCAGGCGGGTGATCCCCGCGATTCAATCGGAGCCTCGGAGCAAGCTCGCCGGAATTGTCACGAGGGATGCGCGAAAGGCCGAGGTTTACAGCGTTCCGGCGTGGAACAATCTCGAAGACGCGCTGGCCGCGGCGGATGCGGTTTATGTGGCCACGCCCGTGTTTCTTCATGCCCCGCAAACTATTCTTTGTCTGCGCGCTGGGAAACACGTCCTTTGCGAAAAGCCGATGGGAATGAATTATGCCGAGGCATGTTCCATGGAGCAGGCGGCGCGCGAGGCCGGCCGCGTGCTCGGCATCGCTTATTACCGTCGGCTTTATCCGAAGGTCGATCGGGCAAAGGAGTTGATGGAGAGCGGCGTCATCGGGCGGCCGGTGTTTTGCGAGGCGACGTCGCACGACTGGTTCAATCCCGTGGGAGGGCACCGGAGCTGGCTGGCCGATCCCGCGCGAGCGGGCGGAGGGCCTCTGTACGACATCGCGTCGCATCGCATCGATTTGATGAACTATTTTTTCGGCCCGCCGAGCAAGGCCTCCGGATATCTTTCGACGCTAGTTCAAGCCGTACCGGTGGAGGACAACGCGTCCGTCCTGATCGAGTATGAAAACGGTGTGCGGGGACTGGTAGATGTGCGTTGGCATTCGCGCGTCGCTCGCGACGAGTTCCGGATTCGGGGAACCGAAGGCGAAATCGATTTGTCGCCGCTGAATGGCGATTCGCTCGTGTTTCCGGGCGGGCGGGAGTCGATTGCGGCGCCGGCAAATTTGCACTATCCCTGCATCCACGATTTCGTCGGCGCGGTTCTGGACGGTACACCGTTGCGGTCGTCCGGGACGTCGGCAATGACCACGGATTGGGTGACGGAACAAGTGGTGAACGATGAAAATGTATGAAACCAAAGGAGAACTCTACGACCCATCCGAAGATGGCTTCGTTTTTACGACTCGAAAAATTGGGGACTGCCTACTCTGTCCCAAGGCGCCCTGATCGCTCCGGGAAAACGCACTCCCCTTCGCCGCCGCGCGGACAGAGCGGGCTGTCCCCAATTTTTCGCCCCCTCCACTCAACCGGGTGCCGCGGGCACTACGCCAGGCCGGGAACGGACCAGCCTTGTCGATACTTACGCCGGAGAAAGGCGTTGGCTTCCTTGGAATTGGAGAATTTTGCTTTGGCGCCATGCCACTGCAACGTCATATTCGGAAAGCGCGTAGCCAGCGGGCCGAGCAATACCGCTTCGGTCAACGGCCCCGAGTAATCGAACGGCGTCGATGTTTTCCCATTGCCCAGGACGGCTTCGGCGAACTCTAAATAGTGGTCCGTCCGCTCGAATTCCGGCATCGGGTAACCGGTGAAATCCTGCGCGGGCAGCAACACGGGCATGGAAATGTGCGGCAGCAACGCCTGGCCTTTGGTCCCGATGAACAGCGATCCCTGGCCGGGAAATTTCACCGATCCCAGCAGCGCGCGGATGTCTTCCGGAGGGATGCGGTCGCCGTCGTACCAGGTGAGAGGCATCGTTTTTTCGGCCGTGAACTGCGTGCCGGGAAACACGTATCGGATGAGCGTATCGAGCGCCCAGCTTTCGCCGTTCGGCGCCTCGCTCTCGCTTTGCACCGAGACAGGCGAGCCTAATCGCAGCGCGCCGAACACGGGATCGAGAATGTGGCAGCCCATGTCTCCGAACGTCGCCGTGCCGAAATCGAGGCGTTTGCGCCAGTTCTCGGGGTGGTAGACGTCCTTGATGAATGGCCGCGGTGCCGCGACGCCCAGCCACAGATCCCAATTGAACGCGGCGGGAACGGCATCGGCCGTGGTGGGCAGTTTCGTCGTATCGCCCCACTTCTTTCGCTCCAGGTGTGGACCTCCTTCACCTTGCCGATCGCGCCGGCCTGGATGACGGCTACGGCCGTCTTGTATTCCTTCCAGGAATGAATCTGAATCCCCATCTGCGTCGGCAGGTTTTTCGAGCGCGCCATTTTCATCAGCGTGCGGACTTCGTGGATGTCGTGCGCCAGAGGTTTCTGCACATACACCGGCAGGCCGGCGCGCATGGAGCTGACGGCCTGGGGAGCATGCATATGGTCGGGCGTACCCACGCAGGCGGCGTCGAGATTGCGCCGCTCCTTGCGCAGCATTTCACGCCAGTCCTGATATAAACGCGCGTCGGGATATTTATTCTTGACTCGCTCCAGCCGATCGCCGTCGACTTCGGCGACGCAGATGAGTTTCACTTTCGGGTGCGCGGCAATGCCGTCGAGCGTGGAGAAGGCCATGCCTGCGGCTCCGAAGCTGGCGAGACGAACGGTGCCGGAAGGAGGTTTCGCGAGGAGGTCGCGGATGAAGAAGGGCGCAGCTAAGGCGCTCTTGATGAATAATCGGCGATCGGGGATCACGGGATCATTCTACTCTGTCGGAATGCGAGACAGATCTTGTAGGGCGGCGAGTCCCAACTCCACTTTGTGCGCTAACGATTCCACGAAATCGGCTAAGAGCGACTGCTTATGCCCGGTTTCGGCGGCCATGACGTGATACGGGCTCATAACCGTGGCACGAAGGAGGAAGAGGCCGTCAGCGAGGTACTCCTGCCGGCTGAGTCCGGCGCGCTCCAGCAGGGCGGCCATGGCGTCGACAGGGTAGGCCGGTAAAGCGATCTCGGTGTGAGAGAGAAAAAATGGCTGCGCGTAGCTGTAGTGTTCGTCGCCGTGTTCGGCGTCGATGGTGAAGCGTTCGTAGAGCCAGCGATTGAGGGCGTTGGTGCGGCTCACGATGGGATTTTCTTTTTCGACCACGAGGAAGCAGAGCACGTTCGTATCGGGCGGCATCGCGGTGATGGGAACGAAACGGAAGGAAGGATCGTGGCCGTTGGCGCGGCAGGAGACGTCCCAATGGACCAGCCGCTCATAGAACTCGCGCGCGGCGAGAAGAGACGCGCGCATGATTTCTCCGTAGCCTGAGCGGTCCGGAGGGATCATGCGGTGGGAAAGCCAACAGGCAGCGACGGCGGCTCCGGGCTTGGAGCCCTCGACGATAAAAGGTCCGACGGAGGTGGGCGGATGGTGGTGGCGCGACTGCACGTCCTCCGGATTCGCGTCGGAGATGTAGGGAGCCGCCTCGGTTAGGAATTGGCGGACCAGATCGTTGCGGAAGGCGACGACGCCGCAGGGATACGGAACGTATCCGAGTTTGTGCGGATCGACGCCTATGGAGTCGGCGTGAGGAAAAGCGTGGAAAGCGGAAATGACTTCGGAGTATCCCCAGCGCAGAGCAAGTTGCTTTTCGTAGTGGCCGCGGCGGATGGTCAGATCGCGGGAGACGAAATCGCCGGCGTCTTCGAGAGGGCCGCCGGCAGGAGCGATAAAAACCGAGCGCAGGTATCCTCCCCAGGCGGCGTCGACGTGGAGCCAGAAACTTTCGCCCTCGCGTTGCTCCATTTCCTCGCGCAGAGCGTGGATGCGGTGAATGGGATCGACGGCGCCTTCCTCCGTGGTGCCGGCGACGCCGATCACGGCGAGAGGCAGCATGCCTTCCGCGCGGGCTTTGGCGATCTTTTGCCGGAGGTCGTCGATTTCGATGCGGAACATGGAATCGACATCGATCAGAATGAGGTTGGCGCGGCCGACGCCGAGGAGGTCGGCTATTTTGCCGAAGCTGTAGTGGCGCGTTCCCGCCACGAAGATCGCCGGCGGGCATTGGCCGTAGCAGGCGCGGGCGCCGTGATGCGCGATGCTGAATTCGCTCGCAACGAGCAGGTCATGCGCTTTCCGCGCGGCCTCGGCGCGATCCAGATGAAAATGATGACGAACGGCGTCGGCGAAGCGGCCGTAGAGATAGAGCGCCTGATTCGGCTTGATGCCCAGGCAGGCGCGGGGCTCGATTTCGCCGATCGGGGTGTGCGCGTCCTGACCCTGATGCGGCAGGCGAAGGGTGAGAGGGATGCCGTGGCGAAGGCAGACGTCGCGCACGGCGAGCGGGAAGTAGCGGATGTTGCGGGCGGCCCACAGCGCCTCGAGATTCGCCACCGTGCCGCCGGAAGTGACGTGCGCCCAGCCAAATTCCGTCTTCACACCGCCCGCCGGGGCGTGCCTGGGAGGAGGCTCAAATCCCAGCATGCGGAGGACGTCGGCGCCGACTTCGAGTTCCCACTGGACAGTGACGGGCGCGGCTTCGGGGGTGACGTTGTTGGGATTGTAGAGCATGCCCGCGAAATAGCCGAGAACGCTGGGAATGGTCTGATCCGCGACCATATGCGCGTTGTAGCGCGGGCTGTAAACCGGAAAATGGCGCCGAAAACCGGCCAGCATTTCCGAGATTTGCTGGAATAATTCGTCGTTCCAGGCCATCGACTCCCGGCGGAGACTCTGCGTGACCAGAATTTCGTCGGACGGGAAGTAATTGCGGCGCCAATGAAAATAATCCTGGAGGATGTGGAGGATCATTTTCTCCTCCAGCTCCGCGTTTTCCGCTTTGGGCCCGAGGAACCACGCGGCGAGTCGGCGGGTGCGCTCGCGCTCGGGCAGCTCTTGTGAGTTCACTTGCTTAGAGCATAGCGCCGCCCGAAGACTGGTAGATTTGTTGGGATGCCTGTCACTCTCGCGGCCGCCGAAGAGGCTCGCCGGAACATCGCCGGCGTGGCGATGCGGACTCCGCTGGTTCGGCTGAACGCCGATGAGCACGACGTTTATCTGAAGCTCGAGAATTTGCAGCCCATCGGATCATTCAAGATCCGCGGCGCGGCAAACGTGATCGCAAAGACGCCCAAGGAACGGCTGGCGAAAGGGTCTGCTGACCGCGTCGGCCGGCAATATGGCGCAGGGCGTGGCATTCTGCGCGAGGCGGCTGAACATTCCCGCCACAGTGATCGCGCCCGATACGGCGCCGGAGACCAAATTGCGGGCCGTGGAAAGGCTCGGAGGGCGCGTCATCAAGGCTCCGTTCGACCAGTGGTGGCGAGCTTTCGAAACCCGGTCGTTTCCGGGCGTGGACGCGACGTTTATCCATGCATTCGACGATCCCAACGTGATGGCAGGCAACGGGACCATCGGTCTGGAGCTGATGGAGGACCTCGCTGACGTGGACGCGGTGGTCGCGCCATGGGGTGGAGGCGGGCTGGCGTGCGGAATCGCGGCCGTGGTGAAAGCCTTGAAGCCATCGGTGCGGGTGTTCGCGGCGGAGGTGGAGACGGCGGCTCCACTCGAAGCGTCCCTGAGGGCGGGCGCGCCGCAGGTGGTCGATTACCAGCCTTCGTTCGTCGACGGAATCGGCAGCAAAACGGTCTTTCCCGGGATGTTCGCGCTGGCGCAGAAGTTGCTGGACGGATCGATCGTGGTCACGCTGGAAGAGGCCGCGGCCGCGATCAAACTGGTGGCGGAAAGGAATCGCGTGATCGCGGAAGGCGCTGCGGGGTGCGCGGTGGCGGCGGCTTTGTCGGGGCAAGCGGGCGGCGGGAAAATCGTGGCGATCGTCTCGGGCGGAAATATCGACTTGAAGAGGTTTTGCGAGATCAGTTGATGGTCCAGCTCGCGCTTCCGCAGGAGTTGCATTGCCGCGCGTTCGGGTTCAGTTTCGCGCCGCAGCGGACGCACTGGTGCGACGGCCTGTTCCTTGATCGTGTCGACTGGTACACGACGAATGCACCGAGGGCGGCGAAGAGCAACACAACGGCGGGCCAGGAGCCTGTGTAGTAGTAGAGCATCAGAATGGCCAGGATCGCGGCCGTCGCGATGAACCAGGGCTGCGGTTTACGAGGAGATTCGTCCATCACTTGCCGAGGTCGGCCTTGGCCGCGGCCTCATCCTTCAGCGGGGTCACCTTGTCGGGATCGATCCGCACCATCAGGTAGCGGATATGATCGTCGACCTTCGTGAACCAGTGGCCGACGCCGGCGGGGATCACGATGACGTCGCCCGGCTTGAGTTGGTAAGTGACCCCGTTGCGGATCGACGTCCCGTTGCTCCCCGGACCGTTCAACTTCCGTACATTCTCGTTGGTCGAGGGCCTGCGCTTCGGGTCGACGATATCCGGACCGGTGACCAGCGTCGCGGAGCCGTCGATGACGTGATAAACCTCGCTGACGAGGTCGTGTTCGGCCACCGGATTCGTGGCGGTCAGAGCGCGGCGATACACAATTCCGATGTCCACGTTTACTTTGCCGACGTCCAGCGCGCGGACCTGTTGATCGGAAACGTCGTTGGCCCTGATCCTGGACGGTGCGAGCTTCAGAAACGCCTGCAATTCGTCGTTGCCGATATACGTTGCCGAGCAGTGGTTGCAGCTTGGCTTCGTATCCTGCGCGAAAAGCGCGAACACAATGGCGCCAGGGATAAAGGTTCGTGCAATTTTCATGAGCCTCCTTACTTTTTCGGCCACACAACGCCCTGGTCTTTGGCGGTCACCGGACCCAGGCCTTTGTAGATGAATCGCTGCACGCGCTGGCCGCGATAGGTTTCGGTGGTGTAGAGATTCCCTTTCGAATCGGTGGCGATGCTGTGCACGCCGTAAAATTCACCGGGCTGGCGTCCTCCTTCACCGAAGCTGGTCAGGACTTGAAGCGATTGCCGGTCGAGAACGCGCACTTTGTCGTTTTCTCCGTCCGCCAGGTAGAGATATTTTTGCTGTGGATCTCGCGAGAAGGCGATGTCCCAGGCAGCGCCGGAGCCGAGCGTGCTGGTTTCGAAAAACGCTTCCTTGACAAACGTTCCATCGGGTTTGAACACTTGAATCCGGTCGTTGACGCGGTCGCACACGTACAGCAAGCCGTCATTTGATAACTGCGCGCAGTGGACTGGATTGCGAAACTGGCCGGCCGGCGGCTCGCCGGGTTTGTATGGGCCGAGATTCGTGTCGTCCGGCTTCCTGCCATAGGCTCCCCAGTGGCGTTTATACGCTCCGGTATCGGCATCGAAGACGATGACGCGATGGTTGCCGTAGCCGTCGGCGACGTACAGCTCATTGGTCTTTGGATCGACGAACATCTTTGCCGGCTGCCGGAGATTCCGGACGTCGTTGCTGCCCAAGCTTTGGCCGGGCTTGCCGATCTGCATCAGGAATTTTCCGTCCTGCGTGAATTTCAAGACGGCGTCGTCCAGAGGGCCTGACTCGGCCGTTCGATTGTTGCCGCCGATCCAGACGTTGCCCTTGTAGTCGATCGTGATGCCGTGGTTGGAGGTGGGCCAATCGAAACCCACGCCGCGACCGCCCCAATGGCGGAGGAGATTACCGGACTGATCGAACTCAAGAACAGGCGGCGCTGGCACGCAGCATTGCGCGATGCGTGGGTTGGTGGTGGCGTGCACTTCGCCGGGTTCGAGGGAGTTCGGTCGATGAATGATCCAGATATGATCCTGCGCGTCGACCGAGACGCCGATGGTGGCGCCGAGAATCCAGTGGTTCGGGAGAGGCTTGGGCCAAGTGAGGTCAACCTCGAATTTCGGCGCGAGGACGGGGCTCTGGGCGAGAGCCGCTGCGGCCACGAGCAGGACCGATGCACATTTCGTCATTTGAACTTCACTTACTATACATGTTGGCGACACGAGCGCCTACACGATAGAAACTTCTTCAACGGTTGCAGACCGCAAGATGCCGGCAGCCACGACTGTTCTGACCGCTCCCGGTGGTCGCGGCTCCATTTGGTTCTTTGGAGCCGCGACCACCGGGAGCGGTTAGCTCAGACGATGTTGAAATCATCGGGGCTGTCCACCAGGAGAGCCGCCTGAAAAGGCGGCTGCAGGCTAAATAGCCCGCCCTACAAGACGCTCCAAAGTTGACCCGCGCTGGCCATCCTTATTAAACTTCGGGGCATGTACCGAGCATTCATGGCAATCTTTCTCTGCGCCCTCGCTGCATCCGCCCAACGCCGGGGCGCACCTCCGGCCAATGCGGACCAGTTCCGGTTCCGATTCGTCGGGCCGCTGGCGGGCAATCGTGTCGCGTCAGTGGCGGCTGTGCCGGGGGATGTGAACACGTATTACGCGGGCGCGGCGTCGGGCGGAATTTTTAAATCCGTCGACGGCGGGTTCGGATGGACTCCGATTTTCGACAGTCAGCCGGTGGCGGCCATCGGCGCGCTGGCTGTTTCGCCGTCGAATCCGAACATCGTGTGGGCGGGAACCGGCGAGGCATGGGCCATTCGCGACGTCGACGTGACGGGCAACGGGATGTACAAATCGACCGACGCGGGGAAGACCTGGAAGCATATGGGTCTCGACGAAACCGGCCGCATCGGACGCATGATCGTACATCCGACGAATCCCGATATCGTGTATGTGTGCGCGCTGGGCCGCATGACCGGACCGCAGCAGGAGCGCGGCGTGTATCGAACCACCGACGGCGGCGAGCATTGGGAACGCGTGCTGTTCGTCGACGAGAACACGGGATGCTGCGGGCTCAGCATGGACGCGCACAATCCAGGTGTGTTGTTCGCCGGGACGTGGCAGGTGGAAATGCACACCTACGGCGAGATGAGCGGAGGTCCGGGCAGCGGCAGTTTACACGTACGCGCGACGGAGGCAACGACGTGGAGTCGAAGGTCACGGCCTGGGGCTGCCGAAATCGCCGGTGGGAAAAATCGATGTCGCGATCGCGCCCACGAATTCGGATCGGGTCTACGCGCTGATTCAAACCGCGGACCAGGGATCCATGTGGCGGTCGGACGACGGAGGCACGAACTGGCGCGTGGTGAACTGGGATCGCGCGCTGATCGGGCGCGCGGGATACTACATTCATCTGGCGGTTTCGCCGATGAATGAAAATGAGAGTGTTTGTGTCGAACAGCTCCTTCCACCAATCGCTCGACGGAGGCGAGACGTTTCGTCCCACGCCGTGGGGCGGCGACAACCACGACATCTGGTGGGACCCGTCCAATGCCGACCGCTTCGTGATCACGCACGACGGCGGTCTGAACATCACCACGTCGCACGGCCGCGGATTCAATCGCGTGACGCTGCCGGTGGGGCAGATGTATCACGTGTCGGTGGATAACCAGGTCCCGTATTACTTCTACAGCAACATGCAGGACAACACGACCATGCGCGGTCCCGCCGTGCAGGTCGGCTTCGGCGGATTTGGGCGGGCGGCCGAGCCGGGTTGGGATCGCGGAATGGGCGGCTGCGAATCGGGCTTTACGTACGCCGATCCGACCGATCCCAATATTGTGTGGGCCTCCTGCTACGGCGACGAAGTGACGCGCTGGGACGCGAAGACGAAACTGGCGCGATCGGTGAGTCCGTGGCTGCACACGCTCGATTCGCCGCCGAACGATACGAAGTACCGCTGCCACTGGACGGCGCCACTGGCGATCGATCCGTTCGATCACAACACGGTTTATTACGGCTGCCAGGTGATTTTTCGAACCACGAACGCGCGGGCAGAGCTGGAGCGTGATCAGTCCGGATCTTTCGACGCAGGATCCGAAGTACATCGCGCCCTCCGGAGGGATCGTCGGCGATAACCTCGGCCAGTTTTATGGCGAAGTGGTGTTCGCCATCGCGCCATCGACGGTGCAGAAGGGCCTGATCTGGGCGGGTACCAACGACGGCAAGATCTGGTACACGAAGGACGCCGGCGCGCATTGGAACGACATGACCAAGAATGTCGGGATGAAGCCCTGGGGGACGATCACCAGCATTCAGCCGTCGTTTTTCGACGCGGGCACGGCGTATATTTCGGTGGATTACCACCTGATGGACAATCGCGAGCCGTTCATTTACAAGACGACCGATTTCGGCGTGACGTGGACCAAGATCACCGGAGGACTGCCGTCGCATCAGTTGTCTTATGTGCGTGTCGTCGCCGAGGATCCGAATTGCAAGGGGCTTCTGTTTGCGGGGACCGGGAACGCTCTGTTTTATTCGCTGGACGACGGCGGGAAATGGACCAACTTGAAGAACGGGCCTGCCACCGTCGCCGGTTTCGTGGGCTGTCGTGCAGAAGCAGTTTCACGATCTGGTGGTTTCCACGTACGGCCGCGGGATTTATATTCTCGACGACATCACGCCGTTGGAGCAGATGGCGAAGGGCGTGGGCGCGGACACGTCCGTATCGTTGTTTGCGCCGCGGCAGGCGATTCGCATCTTGGGCGGCGGGCGGGCGTACGTTAACTATCAGTTGAAGAATCCGGCCAAAGGTCCGGTGCAGGCGGCGATTCTCGATAGCGACGGCAAAGTGGTTCGCGAGCTGCGCAACGCGCCCAACCGGCAGGGGTTGAATCGCACGGCGTGGGACCTGCACTACGACGCGCCGCACCTGATCGCGCTGCGCACTGCGCCGCCTGAAAATCCGCATATTTTCGAGGAGCCCCGGTTCCGGGGTCAGGATTCGAGGGCCATCACGCACTGGGGCGCGGCGCAGGCGCAGGTGGGACCGGTGGCCGCGCCGGGAACCTACAAGATGCGGATCACGGTGGACGGCGAGTCGTATACGCAGCCGCTCGAAATTGTGAGGGATCCCAGCAGTACGGGGAGCGATGCGGATATTCAATCGCAGGTGAAGCTGCAACTGCGGCTTCGCGAAGACATCAACTCGACTTCGGACATGGTCAACCAGATCGAGTGGATGCGCAAACAGATCGACGATGTGCAGAAGATGCTGAAGACGGAGAAGAGCAAGGCCGCGCTGCTGAAGTCGGTTCAGGAGATGGATCTGAAGATGCAGGATGTCGAGTACAAGCTGGTCTCGAAAGCGCTGACGACATCCGATGACAAGTACTTCATCGCGGCGTACAAAGTTTATTTCAACCTGATCTGGTTGAACGGCGAGGTGGGTACAGGGGCGGGCGACGTCGCGGGGGGCGCGGATTATAAGCCGACCGACACGGCGTTCAGCTTGACGGACATGATCGAAAAGGATCTGACGGCGGCGAAGGCGGAGTATCGGTCGTTGATGGATAAAGAGGTTCCGCCGTTTAACCGGTCGCTGGCGGCCAGCGGGATCACGCCGATAGCGGCAAGCAGTGGGAATAGGGAATAAACGCACGCCGGCTTAGAGCCGGCGTCAGGGCATAGCCCTGCCCCACACGCTAGAGTCTGTGTTTGGACCTAAGAAGA
>CAVVNE010000149.1:0-53865 GCA_963749245.1 Bryobacterales bacterium | reverse complement strand
GGAAATGAAGGGAACACCCTTCTCATTCAGCCAGGAGGTGGCCCGGATGACCTGGTCGTTGCGCGAAGCAAGGACGGCGATGTCCCCCCACCGGTATCCCCGCCGGCGAAGATCATCAACGATGGCATGCAGCTTCCCGCGCTCCGGCGGGCTCTCATCATCACGGCTCAGGACCTGGACCTCCACGCGGCCCTGGACGCTCGGGTCGTGAGGGCTCTGGCGCCAGTCGTCCAGGCCGCTTTGGCGAACGGCCTCCCTGTACTCCGGCATGACCACGGCGTTCTCCCGGAAGACCTGCTCGCTCAGGCGAAGGACGCGTGATCTGCTCCTGAAGTTGGTGTTCATCGAGAGCGTGGTATGCCGGCGCGCGGAGGGGAAAGGGTTCTCACTCTCCATGCCTCGCATGATCGTGTAGTCGGCATGGCGGAACCCGTAGATCGCCTGCTTCGTGTCCCCGACAACGAAAAGGCTTCCCCCCTGCGCGAGCGAGTTCTCGATAAGGGGATACAGGTTCCTCCACTGGATGGGGGAGGTGTCCTGGAACTCGTCCACGAGATAGTGGAAAACCCTTTCGCCGATTCTGAAATAGATGTCAGGCACCATGTCCTGGGCCAGCGCGGAGAGGAGCTTGCGGTTCACATCGGAAATGAACACTGTCCCCCGGGCTCGCTTCACGCGCTCGACGGTGGCGGAAAGCGCGGCGTGAAGGCGAAGATAGGGAGCATAGAAGCTGCGGGCAAGCAGCGCCGCGTATTCTCCTGTTCGGGCGCGCGTGTCTTCCCACACCTCCCCGAGCCGCTCCCACGCGGCCCGGCCGGCGAGGTCTCCTGCCGGCGGTCTTCGCGCGGGGTTTGCCGCCATGCCGAGCCTGGTGAGATCAGCGAACATTCCCCCGCGGGCGAAAGCAAGCGCCTTCCGATACGCCGACCTCGAGTTTTCCTCCAGGCGCGAAGTCTCCAGGAGCCTCCCGACCTCTTCCAGGCCGGTCAGGATGCGCCGTGAAAGCTCAGCCGCGGCTGCACCTGGCTCTTCCACAACGGGGTCCGCTTCCAGCATGCTGACCTGCTTTTCGATCTCCATGACCTGGAGCCGCAGCGCTGAGGCAGGCTCCCAGGGAAACCCGTCCTCTTTCTGGGCCGCAAGGGCCGCCACAGTGCGGTCCAGCAGCGCCGCGGCCCGGCTTCCCTGGCGCGCGTCGCGAAGGAACTGGTCGAAGGCGTATTCCAGGAGCGGGGCAGGGTCCAGCACGATCTGGAAATCCGGCGGCAGCCCCAGCTCGACGGCCGACGCGCGAAAGACGGTGGACATGAAGCTGTCGATGGTCCTCACCTGGAAGTCCGAATACTGGTCCAGGATTTTCTCCACCATCTCGCCGGCCCTGCGCGCTATTTCCCCTTCGCTGCCCGTCGTGATGCTGCTGATTTCAGCCATGCGGTTTCGATCACGGAAATACAACGATTTGAGCCAGAGCAGGACGTTCTCTCTCATCTCCCGGGAGGCGTTGTTCGAGAAAGTGATTGCCAGGATGTTGGAAAGGCCGTTGTTCGGGACCAGCGGGGAAAGGAGGAATTGGACGTACCGCTCGGTCAGCGTTCGGGTCTTGCCCGAGCCGGCAGAGGCCCTGAGCACCGTGACGCTGGGAAGCTGGAGGGAGCTGTCCGGCTCGAGGACGCTCATGGCGCCTTGCTTCAGCGAGCGAGCCAGGGCAGGGTGTCGAGATCCACGTTGCCGCCGGACAGGATGACGGCCGTTCGCGATCCCCGCACCTCCAGCCTTCCCTCCAGGATGGCGGCCAGGGGGACAGCGGCAGACGGCTCCACCACGATCTTCATTCTCTCCCAGATGAGCTTCATTGCGCTGATAATGGCCTCTTCGCTGGTGGTAACGATCTGGGCCACGCGGGAGCGCACAATGGGGAACGTGTTGGGACCAAGAGAGGTGCGAAGCCCGTCCGCTACGGTGCGTGGATTTCCCGACGGGTGCAGGACCCCGGAAGTGAACGACCTGTACGCGTCATCAGCCGCGGCCGGCTCCGCGCCAACGACCCGCGTGCTCGGTGAGAGCGCCCGGACGGCAATTGCGGTGCCGCTCAGGAGCCCTCCTCCGCCGACCGGAGCCACCACCATGTCCAGCTCCGGGACTTCCTCCATCACTTCCACCGCGCAGGTTCCCTGCCCCGCAATGACGCGAAGATCATCCGAGGGATGGATGAAGACCGCGCCGCTTTCTTCCACCACCTCCTTCAGAGTGCGCTCCCTGTCCCCGGGCGCGTTGCCCGAGAAAACGATCCTGGCGCCGTACCCGCGGACTGCCTCCACCTTCACCTTCGGGGCATCCCGCGGCATGACGATGCACGCCTGTATCCCGCGGAGCCGCGCCGCGAGCGCGAGGGCCTGCGCGTGGTTGCCGGAGGAGTGCGTGGCCACTCCGCGCCGTGCCGCCTCGTCGTCGAGGGAAAAGACCGCGTTCAACGCGCCGCGAAACTTGAACGCGCCCATTCTCTGGAGGTTCTCGCATTTGAAGAAGATGGCGGCGCCGGTGAGCCCGTCCATGGTCCTGCTGGTGAGGACCGGAGTGCGGTGCGCGTGGGGCGCGATGCGCCGCACGGCGGTCCTGATGTCTTCAATGGTTGGCGGCAGGGGTGCTTCGCTCATTGCGCGGCAAGCGCTCCAAGCGCCCGGTGGCGCGGCTCCACGATCCGCAGGGAGAACGCCAGTCCCACGAGGGGCCCCGCCGCCGCAACGGCAAAAAGGGCGGGCCATGAGGCGCCGGCGGAGAGCATCCATCCGCCAAGGAGCGGCGCGAAGACCGAAAGGCTTGCAAGAGTGTTCGCGCAGCCGATGTACACGGTGCGTCGGGAAGACGGAGCCAGCTCGATCACGTAGTTTATGAAGCCCGCCATGACGGAGTTGCCCTGCCCTCCGTGAAATCCCGGCCATCGAGGAGAGGAATCCTCATCACATCCAGCAGTCCGGGCGAAATGTTCAGAAACCATGCCGTTTCCTTGCTGGCGGGAGCGCCGTTAATGGAATTGATGCCGCTGCGATAGCCCCAGTGGTCCAGAATCGGCCAATCCGCCAGCGCGACTTTTTCGACTCCGTGAACTTCCCTCAGATGCTCGGCCACCTGGCTCCAATGGGCTTGCGGCTGATCCCGCCGGGATACGGTGTAAAGCGTCAGAATGCGCTCGGCGGAGATGCCTGTCCGCTCATGCGACAGCCGGTTGAACGTCAGGACAAACAGGCCGCCGATGAACAGCACCAAAAAACAAAACGCGACCTGAATCGCGATCAGGCCGCGCATCCATCGCCGCCGCGAATGCGGATCTTCGCCGCCCTTCATCGCGGCGGACGGCCGGACTGCCGAAGCGCGCAAAGCCGGCGCCAAGCCGAACAGGAACGTCACAGCATAGCGTCAGCATGACGGCGAATCGCCAGCACCCGCCCGTCCGACGGAAGCAAACAGACGAGCGGGATTATCCGCCGTGCTGATCATCCGGACGGCAAAAGGTCCGGCCCACCATGCGAATAACGCGCCGCCCGCGGCCGCCAGAAACGCGATCGATGCGCTCTCGACTATAACTAATTGCGCCAGCCGCCATCGCGACGCACCGATGGAAACGCGCATCGCCATCTCACGGGTTCGCGCCGCCGCTTGCGCGGTCATCAGATTGGCGACGTTCGCGCACGCGATGAACAGCACGAGCGCGACCAGGACGCTGAGCGCCGCAAGCGATAGCCGGTAATTCTTCTGCAAGCCGGAGGCGCCCGCCGCGGCCGGCTCCATCGCGAGCGTCTGGGCCAACAGCTCCGCCCGATCCTTAGGCTTCCGCCCGCTTGCCCTCTCTTCATTGAATGCGCGAACCGCGCCACGCAAGCGGTCGCGCATCGGCCCCGGCCGCGCTCCTGCATGCAGGTGCGCGAATGCGCGAAACACAGACCATTCGTGGCCGATTCCCCAATGCATCATCGCCGGCATGAAGATGTCGATCACGGTTCCCGGTTCGGTGCCGGTGAACCCCGCGCTGGAGACGCCGACTACTTCGTAAACCCGGTCCGCGATCCGGAAAGTTTGTGCCCGATGACGTTCGGGTCCTGTCGCAAAACGGCGCGACCAGTAATCGTGGGAAAGGATGGCAACCGGATGCGCGCCCGGCTTTTGATCGTCATCGTCCGTGAGCAGCCTTCCGGCCGCTGGCCGCAATCCGAACGATTCAAACATGCCGCCCGACACATATTGCACGTGACCCTTTTCCATCGCGTCATCCGAGCTGAACGTCAGGTCCACACGCTCGGCGAAAGAAATGGCGATCAAAGCCGCCTGATCCTTCACCGCGTCGCGCATTCGCGTGAACTGGCCGTACTCCCAACCGTCGTATGTGGAGCGCACCAGGCTATACAGCCGCTCCGGATGCACCACCGGCAAAGGCCGAAGCAGCAACGCATCGATCAGCCGGAACGCCGCCACGCAGGAGCCGAGCGCCAGCGCCAGTGACAACACCGCGGCCGCCGAGGTGACCTTGGATTTCCGCAGCCTTCGCCATCCCAACGCCGCATCGGCGCGAAGCGAATCGAACCAAGCGTTCATTCGTCGAGTATATTCTAAGATGACAACCACGCTCATGAATAAGATTCTGTTTGCATCCCTTCTGACTTCCCTGCTCTCCTTCGCGCAGCCGGCCGCGGACCCGCGCATCGGCTCGATCCTGGGCGAACTGGCGTCCGTGCGGCCCTTCGATCGAGTCGCGATTTCTCCCGACGGCAAACGAGTCGCCTGGATCGAGGAGATTATCGAGAATCGCAAGGACACGGGCAACTCCGCGCTCTACATGATGGACGTCCACGGCGGCGCTCCGGCGCGCATAAGCGCGGCGCGTCCGGCGTCGGAACGCGAACTGGCGTGGTCGCCCGACAGCGCGAGTGTGGCGTTTCTGTCCGATCGCGAAAAGAAGGGGCAGATGCAGCTCTACGTCGCTTCGGCATCAGGTGCGCGCGTCCGTAAATTGACGAGCCTGACCGGCTACCTCACCGATCCGCGCTGGTCTCCCGACGGCGCGAAAATCGCGATACTGTTTGCCGAAAACGCGCCGAGCGGTGGAGGACCTCTCGAAGCCGAGCCGGTCGAAACGGGCGTCATCGGAGGTGAGATCCACAACCAGCGCCTGACAGTTGTAAACGCGGCTTCGGGCGCCGCGATGCAGGTTTCCCCCGCCGATTTGAACGTCTACGAATACGACTGGTCGCCCGACGGACGCAGTTTCGCGCTCAGCGCCGCGCCCGGTCCCGGTGACAATAACTGGTGGATCGCACAGTTGTACACGATGCCCGCGGCCTCCGGAAAAATGACCGCGATTTTCAAGCCCGAGACGCAGATCGCGCTGCCGCGCTGGTCGCCCGACGGAGCCACCATCGGTTTCATTCAGGGCCTGATGAGCGACGAAGGTTTTACCGGCGGCGACGTGTTCACCATTTCCTCCACCGGCGGCAACGCGATCAATCGCACGCCGGAACGCAAAACGTCGGTGAGTTCCATTCAATGGATCGCGGCCCGGGAAAATGCTGCTCACCGAAGTCGTAGGTGGAGGCAGCGCCATCAGTACGCTCGAAATCGCCACCGGCCGCAGCGAGCGCTTGTGGCAGGGCGGCGAGAGCATCCACGCCGAAGGAAACTTCGCGAATTTCTCGCTGGCGCGCGACGGAAAAACAGCCGGAGCGATTCGCAGCGACTGGCAGCATCCACCGGAAGTCTGGGCCGGCCCCATCGGCGACTGGAAGCAGATCACTCATAACAACGGCAATCTCAAACCGCGCTGGGGCGACGTGAAGAGCGTCGACTGGACCAGCGACGGTTTCGCCGTGCAAGGCTGGCTGCTTTACCCGCGCGACTACGACGCCTCCAAACGTTACCCGATGGTCGTGTCGATTCACGGGGGGCCTGCGAACTTCAACGCACAGCACTGGCCGGGCGACCGCTTCGATATGAGCGTCCTATCCGCGCTCGGCTACTTCGTATTTTTCCCGAATCCTCGCGGCAGCTACGGCCAGGGCGAGGCGTTCACGCGCGCGAACGTGAAGGACTTCGGCTACGGCGACCTGCGCGACATTCTGGCCGGCGTCGACGCGGTTCTAAAAATGGTGTCCGTCGATGCCAACCGCCTCGGCGTCACCGGCTGGAGCTACGGAGGCTACATGACCATGTGGACGGTCACGCAGACGAATCGTTTCAGGGCCGCGGTCGCCGGTGCTGGCATCGCGAACTATCAAAGCTATTACGGGCAGAATTCCATCGACCAGTGGATGATCCCGTATTTCGGCGCATCGGTGTACGACGATCCGGCGGTGTATGCGAAAAGCTCGCCCATCACGTTCATTAAGAATGTGAAAACGCCGACGCTGGTCGTGGTCGGTGAGCGCGACGGCGAATGTCCCGCTCCTCAATCCTACGAATTCTGGCACGCCCTCAAGGCTCAGGGGACACCCACTGAATTCGTCGTCTATCCGGGCGAAGGACACATGTTCCGCGGTTCGGATCACAAGCGCGATGTGATGGAACGCACCGTAAAATGGTTTGAGCAGTACCTGCATTAGCGATGCTGACGCGCCGCACCATGCTGCAAGCGATCCCAGCCGCTCTCGCGAGGGCGGCGCGGCCTCTGACGCCCGTTAATTTCACGGTCCCGACCGATGCCTGCGACTGCCACACCCACATTTTTGGCGATCCACGAGAATTTCCTTTTTCCCGCGGCCGGACCTACACGCCAGAGATCGCTTCGCCCCAGGAAATGGCCGCGCTCCATCGAAAACTTCACCTCAAGCGGGTCGTCATCGTCACGCCGAGCGTCTACGGGACGGACAATTCGGCAACCATCTACGGAATAAAAGCGCGGGGCGCGAACGCCCGCGGAATCGCCGTAATTGACGAGAAGACGAAAGAGAGCGACCTCGACCAAATGGCCGCCGACGGTATTCGCGGAATTCGTCTGAACCTGGCAACGGGCGGGCAAACTGATTTAGCCGGCGCCCGCCAGCGCATCAACGTGGCGCTGAACCGCATCAAGAAGCTCCACTGGCATCTTCAGATATACACAAGCGCCGCTTTGCTCCCGGGCATCAAGGATCTGGTCTTAGCCTCGCCCGTCCCCGTGGTATTCGATCATTTCGGCGGCATGAAGATCGCCCCCAGCGTGGAACCCGTGGGATTCTCCGACCTTGTCGAACTACTCCGCTACGGCGCGTACGTAAAAATTTCGGGAGCCTACCGGGCGTCGACGCAAGCCCCCGACTACGCCGATGTCGCGCCCTATGCCAAGGGGCTGATCGTCGCGAATCCCGACCGCGTGCTGTGGGGAACCGACTGGCCTCATCCCAACTCCGCGCCTTCCGCGGATCCCACCAAGGTCACGCCGCCCCTGGCGATCGACGACGGGCGCCTCTTCAATCAATTTGCGATTTGGGCGCCGGATCCGCAGATCCGCGGGAAAATCCTCGTCGAGAACCCGGCGCGCCTATACGGCTTTTAGTTCGCCTCCGGCTTTTCCACATGGTCGATGACGTAATACTCCACCGGCCCTTTTTGCGCCTCCAGCTTCAACCCAAGCTGCTGCTTTAAAGCATCGAAGATCGGCGGCCGCTCCAGCATTTCCGGCGGCAGATTCTCTTTGTTAAATCCCGGCGGCAGCTCCGGCAAAAATGCGAGCGTGAAATCGTAGTTCCCGGTGAGCCCCGTCCTATCGATCACCGGCCTCGCATCCCTTTGCAGGACCTGCTGCCCAAGCCACCACGCGAAATACTGCATGGGAACCCTCTTCCCGTTGATGACGCCTCCCCTTCCTCCGCCAATGGGGATCTCGAAATCCTGAGGGCTGTCGTTGACCTTCATTTTCGAACCCGATTTATCCACCGCCAGGACGTAGACCGGACCCTCCTTGGTCTCCTTGTGAAATTTCAACTTGAAGTCGTCCGCCAGCAGATTTTGGAACATCGTGTGCAGATCGTCAAGGTTGTAGGAATGGTCGGCCTTCGCTTCGATATCCCAGCCGTCGGTGTCGATCCAGCCCGGCCCGCCTGAAATCTGCCGCATCGGGACCTTGTACATCAGGCTGATGATCAACTTCACCGGCACGCCCTCGGCCCGATATTCCTGGCCTCCCGGCAGCGCTTTGATACCACCGCCACGGCCGCCCGGCTTCGTCGGTTTAATCGACGCTACTTCGAACGTCAGCCTTTTCTCCTGCGCGGGAAGCAGGGCTGTGAACATCAGTCCAGCGATGAGCATGATCCGCATAGAAACTATGTTTGCATGACTCCTGTCTCCCGGTGGTCTCCCGCGGAGATCTTGGGCGCCCCGAAAGGACCGGGCAAGACTCTTCCGAAACCGGACGTTGCAGAGCGAAAACTCGGGCGGCAGATCGGCTGGGATCCGGTTGCCGCGCGGCCGAAACGGCGCGCCACTTCCTGGCACCTGGACCACCCAACTTTCAGACACCCGACCATGCGGAATCCGCTGTCAAGCTCCCCCATATTGTTATGATTGCGAATTCACATGAGTTGGCAAAAAGAAGTTGACGAACTCAAGCGCCGCATGGAACTGGCGGGCACGATGGGTGGCCGCGCGAACGTCGATCGCCAGCACGCCGCTGGACGCCTGACCGTCCGCGAGCGCATGGATCAGTTGCTGGATCCCGGCACGTTCCATGAAACCGGAGCCCTCGCCGGGCGCGGCACTTACGACGAGCACGGCAACCTCACCTCGTTCATACCCTCGAACTTCGTCATGGGTACCGGACGAATCGAAGGCCGCCGCGTCGTCGTTGGCGGCGACGACTTCACAGTTCGCGGCGGAGCCGCCGACGCCAGCATCGCCGGCAAACAGGGCTACGCCGAAAAGCTCGCCCTCGGCCTCAAGCTGCCGATGGTCCGCCTAGTCGACGGAACCGGTGGAGGCGGCAGCGTGAAGTCGCTGGAGATCATGGGCTACACCTACGTACCTGCCAATCCCAGTTGGGACACCGTCGTCGACCTGGTCGGCGAAGTACCCGTCGCCGCCGCCTGCCTCGGACCCGTCGCCGGACTCGGCGCCGTCCGCGTGGTCACGTCGCATTTCTCCGTCATGGTCCGCGGCGTCAGCCAACTCTTTATCGCCGGACCTCCCGTCGTCGAGCGCGGCGTGGGCGAAAAGGTCACCAAGGAAGAACTCGGCGGAGCGCAAATTCACGCCCGTGGCAGCGGAGCCGTCGACAACGAGGTCGAAACGGAAGCCGAAGCCTTCGCGCAGGTTCGACAATTCCTTTCCTACCTGCCTTCCAACGTCTGGCAGGTGCCCCCGCGCGCCGAACCCTTAGACGACCCCTCGCGCCGCGAAGAGGACCTCCTTTCGGCCATCCCCAAGGACCGCCGCCGCAGCTACGATGTCCGACGGATTCTCAACCTCGTACTCGACCGCGAATCGTTCTTCGAAATAGGGCGCATGTACGGTCGGCCTCTCGTCGTAGGACTCGCGCGCCTCAACGGCTGTCCCGTCGGCGTGATGGCTAACGACCCCAAACAGGGCGGCGGAGCGGTCGACGCAGCGGCCGCCGAGAAGATGATCCGCTTCATCGACCTCTGCGACACCTTCCATATTCCGGCCGTCAACTTCGTCGACAATCCAGGCTTCCTCATCGGCACCGTGTCGGAGAAGGCGGGCACGGCCCGCGTCGGCGCCCGGGCGCTTATGGCCGTTTATCAGGCCACGGTCCCGTGGATTTCCATTATCCTGCGCCGAGTTTACGGGGTCGCCGGCGCCGCGCATGGCAACGCGCAGGGACTCAATCTCCGCTACGCCTGGCCTTCCGGGGATTGGGGATCGTTGCCGATCGAGGGTGGCGTGCAAGCGGCTTACAAGCGAGAAATCGAAGCCGCCCCCGACCCAGCCGCCCGGAGGCGCGAAATCGAAGAACGGCTGCAACAATACCGGTCGCCGTTCCGGACCGCGGAGGCGTTCGGCGTCGAGGAGATCATCGATCCTCGCGACACGCGGCCCTTGCTTTGCGAATGGGTCGAAACCGCCTATTCACTTCTGCCTGCGGAACTCGGACCCAAACGCAGGAAGACGCGCACGTAGAACGACCACCTGAATCAGAAAGGCCTCAAATCCACCATCCAGTCCACCATCCAGACGGCCCCTGTAATGAGGCCGCGGCGGCGGTAGTTTGCCGGCGAGTCAAGATAATGGACTATCCTGGAGGAGCCGTCGCACTCTCGGGTAATATGATTCTCAGTGGCCTCCTGTGCCGGCATGTGCGTCAGCCAAGAGCCGCGAGGCGAATTGTTGGGAGGAATCGATGCGGAATCACTTTAGGAAAGAAGCAGTCGGCTGTGTCCTCGCGGTCGTTTATATGGCGAATACGGCTAGCGCACAGACTCCACCGCCAAGTACTCAGGCGGCGCCGGCCGAAGCCGTTAGCATTGTGGTCGCCAATCCGACCTATATTTCCATACCCTTGGAAATCACCGTTAACCGGCCTGCTGACGAAGTCTGGAAGCGCGTCGGCAAGTTCTGCGATATCGGCGAATGGCTTCGGATCCGGTGCACGATCACGGCGGGCAAGGACGGTGAATTCGGCGCGGTGCGGTCCGTAGCAGGCGAGGTCCTCGTGGGGAAAACCGAACTTTCCTACACCTACACTCAGCCAGTGAGGGCCGGCCGGCCGTACAATCTCTATCACGGCACGCTCGAGGCGAGGCCGGTGAGCGCGAGTACATCCAAGCTCGTTTACACGCTGATGTTCGATAACTCGATGCTGGCGGACGACGCCGCCCGCGAAAAGGACAAGGCGCAAAAGATCGCGACGTTTACGCGTGCGCTGGAAAACATGAAGATCCTCGCCGAAGGTGGCAGCTTGCCGCCCGCCCCATCTCGCCCCGGCCGGTAGAGCACGCCAAGAAGCCCAAGAGATCTGCAAAAGGAAAACGTCCAGCTACGGGGCGCACCGTGCGGAAGATGCGAATCCCGGTACAACGCCACTGCAAGCTAGCAAGCTCTACGAGGCAATTCGAGGCAACTGCGGTACCGCCCGCTGGGTGAGGCTGCCGCACGAGCCGCACTGGTATACCGCCATCGAGTCGAACGAGCTGCTCATTTGCGAGATGCTTCGCGGGCTTGACAAATACGTGAAAGCCGAGCCGCCGCGCGCGGTGAGCAAATAATGTCACGCGCGTTGAGCACACAAACCGCGATGCATCGATAATCGACGCAAATAGGCCCATATGGTCGACCGTTCGAAGGTTTTTCACTTGAGGGGCAAGTCGGCAACCCGTCGAAGTGTCGAGCCGTAGAGTGCCGATAATGACATCCGGCGGTCACAATGCTCGGACAGTAACTGCCCGCACCCGAGCGCATAACCTGTTACACCTCGCTCACCGCAGCTTGGCACACTCCGCGATGGCTTGTTGGACGACAGGAATATCGGGATCGGCTTCATTCCAGAGAGCAAGGAGATCCTTATAGACGGCGGCCGATTTCGCGCTATCTCCAGAAGCGCACAACGCTCCGGCCAGTTGGAGACGCGCCATGGGTCCGATCGGATCGTTCAGCGTTATGTAGGGACGATCGACAATCTTTTGAAACTCAGCCGCTGCCTCGCGATGGCGGCCCATTCCGGCATAAGCGAGGCCGCGCACGTAGACCGGATAGAGAGCTCCGAAGAAGGCGCCAGTGTAGAACGCTGTACCCGGAACAGCGAGGTCGTAGGGCGCCGCCACTTGCGTCATTTCGAGCGCTTTCGCCGGGTCTCCCTGGTTGAGAGCCGCCAGCGCCCGGAGGGCAGGCAGGTAACTGAATTGGACAGATGTATCTTCCGGGTATTTCTTTCCCAGGTCCGCCTCGATGCCGTGAGCTGGGGACTCGCCGAGCAGCGCCAGCGCAAACGCAGGTCCATAATCGGCGTCCCGGCTTCGGTGCAGCAAGGCCTCCGCAGCGCTACGTTTCGCCTCCGTGCGAGCTCCCATCAGCGCACTCCACGCGGCGCGAGCGCCTGCAAACTGGGCGGCCCGCTCGCGCAAACCTGCCTGGCGGGATAAGATCACCGCGCGGTCTGATAGCCGGGCTGCGTCCTTCAAGCGCCCGTGATAAGCCAAGGTCAAAGCTTCCTGGTGCTCAAACCATCCCTGGGCTTCCATTTTTGCCTGTTGGATCTTTTCCCTTTCCATTGCCGCTTCATCGCGCATCAGAAAAGCGATAAAGTAGCGGCATAGCGAGTAACAAAGACCCTTCATCTCACGTTCCGCTGCCTTATGAAGCAATGCCTCGGCTTCTTGCAGGCGGTCCTGGTAGATTAAGGCAAACGTCACGTTCTCGTAGCCGATAGCGTAATCCGGATTGAGCGCAATCGCCTTTAGACCTTCTTCCACGGCCTTCTCGTAACGACCCGACCCCTGCGACGCGAAGCCCGCCAGAAATCCGTGGGGCACCAGATCCCGAGGGCTCATTTGGGCCCACGCCTCAAGGGTCTGTCGCGCCACCTCCAGGTTTCTGGTTACATTCCGTTGGTAGTTGAAAGTGATGAAATAGTGCTCCTCAGCGCTAACCCGATCCCGCAGTGCATAGGCCTTGGCCATAGTCTTCCCACTCAGTTCGGACTCCCCGAGGGAATCATATTGCCGGCCCAGGTACGCATAAGCCATGGCAAATTGCGGGTCGATCGCGACGGCTCGCTCCAGGAGTGAGTTGACTTCCACAATCTGTGCCCTGCGTTGGAGTGCCTTCATGGCGGCGCTGTACAATCTCCAGGCCTCCAGGGACGGCGTGGTTGCCTCGGCCGACAGACTGGGCTGATTGTCCACAGGTGGCAGCGAATCGGCGGCCCGTTTCCCGAACCGTTTTACCATTTGGCCGAGCGTCTGGAAGACGTCCTCCTTCTTTGCCGCTCGCCCCTGCTGCTGGTCAAGAATATCTCCGGTTCGGCAATTCCTCGCGCGCAAGCTCAGCTGATACTCGTTTCCGAGGCTAGTGATCGAACCTTCCACAACCGCCATGCTCGCTGTCCGTTCGCAAACCTCGGCCGCCACATCGGGCGTGAGCCTGGCGTCGGCGGGCCGGCCCATCAAGCCGAGCGTCCGGCTCACGCGCGCGTCGGGAAGGAGAGACAGACGAGGCGAGTTCTCCAATTGCACCGCCACAATCTGGCGCATGCCATCGAAGGCAGCGTCGCCGGCGGCATTCGCGAAGTCGGCCAAAACGATCGTGCTCTTGTCCCTCAGTGAGGAAGCGCGGCGAGAATCAGAAGAATCGCCGGACGGCACGGCGACGGGTGCGCGTTTCCCCCGGCTTGTCGACGAAGGGACGGCTGAAAGTTCCCTCTGCAACTCGGTTGCGGATTGCCACCGGCCCGCGGGATCATCTTCCAAACAGCGGCTCACGATTCTGTCCAGCTTCCGCGAGGGAATCCGTGTACGCCGGGAAACTGCGCGCGCGCCGGTTAGCATTTCGTGAAGAACACAGCCGAATGAGTAGATATCCGAGCGGGCGTCGGCAGGCTTACCTTCTCTCTGTTCCGGCGGCATGTAGGCAGGCGTGCCCATCACCACACGGCTGCCGGTGAGCGAGTCGTCGCCCTCCCGGGTGGCCAATCCGAAGTCAAGAACCTTGGCGCCCGACTTCGTCAGCATGATATTGCCGGGCTTCAGATCGCGATGGACGATCCCGTGCTCATGCGCGTCGGCGAGCGCGGAGGCGATCTGCACGGCGTAACGTGAGCGTTTCATCGACCGGCAACGGACCGTCTTTCAATCTGGCCGCCATGGTCTCGCCTTCCAGCAGCTCCATCACCAGATAGTTGGGGCCAATGTCGTAGAGAGTGCAGATGTGAGGATGATTGAGCGATGAGATCGCCCGTGCCTCGCGCTCGAACCGCGCAATGAATTGTTGATCGACAACCTTGATCGCCACTGCGCGCCCGAGCCTTGTATCGACGGCGCGAAAAACCTCGCCCATGCCGCCTTCGCCGAGTTTGCTTCTCCACCTGATAAGGACCCAGGCGAGCGCCCGACTGCATCACGGTCACCGTGAGAGCGTCGAGCGCCGGCAGGCTTTCATCCTGACGGGCGAGCAGGGATTCCACTTCGCGGCGTAATTCGGGATCGGCCTGAGCG
Organism: Bryobacterales bacterium; assembly: GCA_963749245.1. Taxonomy (GTDB): domain Bacteria; phylum Acidobacteriota; class Terriglobia; order Bryobacterales; family Bryobacteraceae; genus Palsa-187. Next base: position 39,736 of record CAVVNE010000149.1, on the reverse strand, counting down.
AGGAGCGCAGCACGACGGTCCGCGGGGCTTTCGCGGACCGAATGATACAGCTCTGCGATCTGCCGCAGGCGATCCGGGGTCATGGCTGGATCTCATCATGACATCAATTGGCGCGGACTCGCAGGCAGGCAGGTTACCACCCTTTCCTGGCAGGGTTAGAACGAAGTATTGTTGCTATATCGATGAGCGCGTTCGATGAACGAACCCCAGCTCGAAGGCAAGCGCGCGGAAGAGCGGATTTGAATCACCAAAGTCGTAGCAGGATCGCGGACGATGATGTTCCACATCGGGCCGTCGGTTTGGGCGTTGACGATTGGCATCATTGCCAATAAGAGAATAGCGATAGCTAACGAGACGTACTTCATGGAACGGCCTCCTGGCAAAGGCTTGATCGTTCGTTTCAATACCGAGCACAGAGTGCTCATTTTGCCCCTTTAGTATGAACCAAAATCAGTTTTATCAACCCCAGGATGGCTCTTGATACGGTTCTTATACGGTTCTAATGCGTGAGATTCACCTGAGTCTCGCATAATACAGTGACAGAATACTCAAAGAGAAAGGCCGGCGTGTCGGGGGAAAGAAAAGAGCAGTCGGCGGGTATGGCCTACGCGACGGAGGCCTCGGCGGAAGGCGGCGGCGGCTTCTGCCAGCCGTTCCGGACAGAGATTCGCCATTTCGCGGCCCTTGATATTGCCCCAGACGCCTTCGGTGGAATTGAGGTCGGGCGCATAGCCGGGGAGCTACTCGCTCTGCAACGGAACCGCCATGCGTCAGCATGCGGACAGGCGCACAGAAATCGTGTAAGGTAGATGGAATTATGAACCGCACCATTCTTCTGCTCCTCACCGGCGGTGCCCTGCTCGCACAGAACCCGAAAATCACCTCTCCCAAGCAAGCCCTGGGATTCAATATTGGCGACGATTACCACATGGCGAGCTACACGCTGCTCGAGACGTACTGGAAGAAACTCGCCTCCGAATCCGACCGCATGAAGCTGGTCGACATCGGGCTCACAGCCGAGGGCCGCCATCAGTGGATGGCGGTTATCTCGTCACCGACGAACATCAAGAACCTGGAGCATTACCGGCGGATCTCGCAGCGGCTTGCGCATGCGGAGGGATTGACGGACGAATCGGCGCGGGCGCTGGCGCGCGAAGCCAAGGCGGTCGTCTGGATCGATGGCGGGCTGCACGCCACCGAAACCGTCGGCTCGCAGCAGGAGATCGAGATCGTGTACCAGATGTTGAGCCGCACCGACCCGGAGACGATGCGGTTTTTGAACGACGATATTCTGCTGTGTGTTCCGGCCAATCCGGACGGGCAGGAACTGGTCGCCAACTGGTACATGCGCGAAAAGGACGAGAAAAAGCGGACGCTCAACGGCCTTCCCCGCCTCTATGACAAATACATCGGCCACGACAACAATCGCGACTCGCTGACCTCGAACATGGCGGAGACGACCAACATGAACCGGCAGTTGTTCATCGAGTGGAACCCGCAGATCATGTACAACCATCACCAGTCGGGCCCGGCCGGCGAGGTGGTTTTCATTCCGCCGATGCGCGATCCGGTGAATCACAACCTCGACGCGCTGGTGACGCTGGGGATTCAGGCCGTGGGCACGGCTATGCACGAAAGGCTGGTGGCGCAGGGCAAGGGCGGATCGGGCATGCGCACCCAGGCCAACTACGACGGCTGGTGGGACGGCGGCATTCGCAACACCTGCACGTATCACAACACCATTTCGATCATCACGGAGATCATCGGCAACCCTACGCCGATGTCGATTCCGCTGATGCCCGGCAAGCAGCTCTACATCAGCGATCTGCCGTTGCCCATCGCGCCGCAGACGTGGCATTACCGCCAGATCGATCGATTACGTGATGGAAACCGATCGCGCGATTCTCGATTACGCGTCGCGCAATCGCGAGAACCTGCTCTACAACATCTATCGCATGGGGATGAACTCGATCGAACGAGGGAGCAAAGATAACTGGACCATCACGCCGAAGCGGATCGACGCGCTGCGCGAAGCGGCGGCGAAATTGCCGGCAAGCGGCCGTGGTCGCGGCGGCGCGGCGATGGCGGGCGGGGATGCGCCCGGAGGCGGCCGGGGCGAAGCGGCGGTGCCTTCGGAACTTTACGCAGAAGGTTTTGCACGACCCAAAGTTTCGCGACCCGCGCGGCTACATCATGCCGTCCGATCAGCCCGATTTTCCGACCGCCACGCAATTCGTCAACTCGCTGCTGAAAAACGGTCTCAGATGTGATGAGAGCGTCGGCCGCGTTCGAAGTCGACGGCAAAAAATATCCCGCCGGATCGTACGTCGTCAAAACGAAGCAGGCCTTCCGGCCGATGGTGCGGGACATGTTCGAGCCGCAGGACCATCCGCGCGACGAAGCGTATCCCGGCGGTCCGCCGATGCCGCCGTACGACATCGCCGGCTGGACGCTGGCCATGCAGATGGGCGTCGAATACGACCGCATCCTCGACGATTTTGACGGGCCTTTCGTCAAGCTGCCCTTCGAGATGCAGAAACCCGAACCTGGATCGATGATCGGCGCGTCGAATCCGGCGGGATACCTGATCAGCCATCGCATCAACAATTCCTTCGTGCTGATCAACCGGCTGCTCAAAAACAAATGCCGAGGTCTACTGGCTGCAAGTCCGCGCTCACGGCCGAGGGCCAGGATCTGGGGACCGGCACGATCTGGGTTCCCGCGTCGGCCTCGGCTCTGCCGGTGTTGCAGAAAGGCGCGCGCGAGCTGGGAATCACGATTCACGCGGTGGCGAAAGCGCCGTCGGGCGAGGCCTTCAAGATCCAGCCGGTGCGCATCGGCCTTTATGACCAGTACGGAGGCATGATGCCTTCGGGTTGGACGCGCTGGCTGTTCGAGCAATACGAATTTCCGTTCGAGATCGTTTATCCGACGACGCTCGACGCGGGAAATCTGAAGAGTAGATTCGACGTGCTCGTTTTCGCGGACGGCGCGATGCGTCGCGGCACAACCGGTCGTGGCGCTGGCGGAGGAGGACGCGGCGGCCCGATCGATCCGGAGACGGTTCCCGAAGAGTATCGCGCGTCGATCGGCAGGATCACCGAGGAAAAGACCATGCCGGAAATCAAGAAGTTCGTCGAATCGGGCGGAGCTATCGTCACGGTCGGCAGTTCGACCACGATGGCGGATCTGCTCGGCGTGCCTGTGTCGAATCACCTGGTGGATGCGGCGAACAAACCTCTGCCGCGCGACAAGTTTTATATTCCCGGCTCGTTGATGCGCACCACCATCGACAACACGAATCCGCTGGCCTATGGGATGCCGAAAACGGTGGAGGTATTTTTCGATAACAGCCCAGTGTTCAACGTTGGCGCGGGAGTGAAACCGGTCGCGTCGTTCTCTGGAAGGCAAACGCTCGATAGCGGCTGGGCGTGGGGGCAGGAGTTTCTGGACGGTGGAACGGCCGTCGCGGAGGCGAAAGTGGGCGAAGGAAAGGTGCTGGTGATGGGTCCTGAAGTAACCTTTCGAGGCGAACCACACGCCACATTTAAGTTACTTTTTAACGGCGTGCTGTATGGGAACGCCCAGACCACCCAGCTAAAATAAAGTTTTGCGGCGCACGCCCGCAGGCGTGTCGCATCGACCTCTCGCATTTCGGAAAGGATCGCGCATGTATAAATACCTCTTCTTCTCGCTAACATTTCTTTCGAGCGCTCAGCGCCTCTTCACCGCCTCCGATTACGCGCAGGCCGAAAAGTTCATGACCTACAACACCAACTCCCTGGTGTTTCAGAACACGGTGAGGCCCACATGGCTGCCGGACGACCGCTTCTGGTATCGAAATACCCTCCCCGACGGAGCTGAGTTCGTGCTGGTCGATCCGTCGCGCGGAACGCGTCTGCCGGCGTTCGATCACGCGAGGCTCGCGGTGGCATTATCCAAGGCTGCGGGCACGGTTTATGGAGCGCATCACCTGCCGTTCCAAGAAATTGAACTCGAGGGTCAGTTTGTGCGGTTCAACGCCGCATCGAAGAAATGGAAGTGCGACGTGGAAGGCGCGGAGTGCGTATCGGAAGGAGCCGCGCCAGGCGGCGGCGGTGGACGAGGCCGCGGCGGTCGCGGCGGCTTTGGTCCGGCGCGCAACGATGCGCAGTCGCCGGACAAAAAACACACCGCCTTCATTCGCGATTACAACCTGTGGATCCGCGACGCGGGAACGAACAAAGAAACGCAGCTCACCACCGACGGCTTGAAGGATTTCGGCTATGCCACCGACAACGCCGGATGGACCAGCAGCGATCGACCGATTCTGGTGTGGTCGCCCGATTCGAAAAAAATCGCGACGTTTCAGCAGGACCAGCGCGGCGTTGGCGAAATGTACCTGGTCAGCACCAAGGTGGGGCATCCGGAGCTGAAAGCTTGGAAATATCCTCTGCCTGGCGACGCGGTGGTCCCGATGATTCAGCGGGTCATCATCGATATCGACGGGCCCAAAGTCGTCAGGCTGAAAATGCCTCCGGATCAGCATCGTTCCACGCTTTGCGATCACATCGCCTGCCGCGGCGGCGAATGGTCCGACGTACAGTGGAGCGGCGATTCGACGCACCTGGCGTTCGTTTCCACCTCGCGCGGCCATCGCGAGGAGCGGATGCGCATCGCCGACGCGGCGACCGGCGAGATTCGCGACGTGTTCCAGGAAAACGTCGAGACGTTTTTCGAATCCGGCAACGGAAGGGTGAACTGGCACTATCTTCCGGCGTCGAATGAAATCATCTGGTTTTCAGAGCGCGACAACTGGGGGAATTTGTATCTGTATGACGCCACCACCGGTAAGGTGAAGAACCGCATCACGTCCGGCGAAGGCAACGTGACGCAAGTCATCCACGTTGACGAAAAGACGCGCACCATCTTCTTCCTCGGCGTCGGACGCGAGAAAGGCCGCGATCCTTACTTTATCCATCTGTATCGGGTCGGCATGGACGGAAAGAACCTCGCGCGGCTGACGCCGGAGAACGCCAATCACGACGTTACGCTGTCGACGGACGGGAAATATTTTGTCGATACGTATTCCACGCCGGACAAGCCGCAGATCAGTGTTTTGCGCGATGCGTCGGGCAAACTGCTGGCGAATCTGGAGAAGGCGGACATCTCGAAACTGGTGGCCACCGGCTGGAAGCCGGCGATTCCGTTCACCGTGAAGGCACGAGACGGCCAGACCGATATCTACGGCCTGATGTTCAAGCCGACGAATTTCGATCCTTCGAAGAAATATCCGATTATCAACCATATTTATCCCGGTCCGCAGACGGGCAGCGTCGGCAGCCGTAGCTTTTCCGCCGTTCGGGGCGATACGCAGGCGCTGGCTGAACTCGGATTCATCGTGGTGGAGATCGATGGCATGGGGACGCCATGGCGGTCGAAGAAATTTCACGAAGCGTATTACGGCGACATGGGCGACAACACTCTGCCCGATCAGGTGGCTGGCATGAAGCAACTGGCGCAGAAGTATCCGTGGATCGATATCGACCGCGCCGGTATCTACGGACACTCCGGCGGCGGCTACGCGGCCGCGGACGCAATGTTCCGTTACCCCGATTTCTTCAAGGTCGGGATTTCCGAGGCGGGGAATCACGATAATCGCGAATATGAAGACGATTGGGGTGAGAAGTGGCAGGGCCTGCTGGAACGCAAAGCCAGCGGCGGCGACAACTATGACAACCAGGCCAATCAGAATTTCGCGAAAAATTTGAAGGGCAAGCTGCTGCTGGCGCACGGCACGATGGACACCAACGTTCCTCCGTACAACACGCTGCTGGTGGTGAATGAGCTGATCAAAGCCAACAAGGATTTTGATTTGATCCTGCTACCGAATCGCAGTCACGGATTCGGAAATGAGCCGTACATGGTGCGGCGGCGCTGGGATTATTTTGTCCGCCATCTTCTGGGTGGTGTGCCTCCGGCTGGGTACGAGCTCCATGCTCCGTCAGGCCCGCCGGCAGGGGGTCCGGGACTGTGACGCGGAAGTTACTGCTGATCGTTCTCAGCGCCATCGCAGCCTTTCCGCAAGGCCGCGGCGGACGCGACGCGACCGCTCAGACTTCTGCCGCGCCAGCTCCTGCTCCAAGCACAACAGCCGGCGCCGCGTTCGTCCGCGAATACTACTCGAAGTTCGAATACCGGATTCCGATGCGCGACGGAAAGAAGCTTTTCACGTCGGTCTATATTCCGAAAGATGTTTTTTCGGACGGCAAAACGTATCCGATGATCATGCAGCGCACCGGCTACAACGTTCAGCCGTACGGCCCGGATAAATTTCGCGCCACCCTGGGCCCGTCGGAATTGTTCGGACGCGAAAAGTTCATCTTCGTATACCAGGACATTCGCGGGCGATTCATGAGCGAAGGCGAATACGTGCTGATTCGTCCGCACAATCCGAACAAAGGACCGAAGGACGTGGACGAGTCCTCCGATACGTACGACACCATCGACTGGCTGGTGAAAAACGTTCCCGGCAACACGGGAAAGGTCGGTATGTGGGGCATCTCGCAGCCCGGATTCTACGCGGCGGCGGGAATGATCGACGCGCATCCTGCCCTGGTCGCGGTTTCTCCGCAGGCGCCGGTCACCGATTACTACATGGGCGACGATGTGTATCACAACGGTGCTTTTATGTTGAATCATCGTTTTCGTTTTTACCAGGGATTCCGTTTGCGCGAAGGCGAGCCCGCTCCGCCGCCTCCCGCGCCCACGCCTCTCAATTGGGGCACGCCGGACGGATACGAGTTTTTTCTTAACATGGGCGGCCTCTCCAACGCGGACGAGAAATATTTCAAGGGCAAGCAGCCGCTATGGCTGTTAAATATCGACCATCCGACTTACGACGAAACCTGGCAGTCGCGCGCCATCTGGAAGCATCTGAAAAATATCAAGCCCGCCGTGATGCTTGTGGGCGGGTGGTATGACACTGAGGATCCGCAGGGCCTGCTCCGGCAGTTCGATTTCATGGAGAAAAATAATCCGCCGGCGACCAATATGCTGGTGATGGGCCCGTGGAATCACGGAGGCTTCGCGCGCGGCAATGGCGACCGCCTGGGCAACGTCACGTTTGGATCGAATACCGGGGAATATTACCGCGAAAAAGTCGAGTTCCCGTTCTTCCTCTATTTCTTAAAGGGCCGCGGCGACGGGAAATTTCCAAAGGCTTATGTTTTTCAGACCGGGGTGAACGAGTGGCGAAAGTTCGATGCATGGCCTCCGAAAGAGTCTTCTTCGGCGACGATGTTCCTTGCCGCGAAAGGCAAGCTGTCCTGGACGCAGCCATCCACGGCCGCGTTCGACGAATATGTGGCCGATCCTGCCAAGCCGGTTCCCTACATCGGCCGCGTGATTCCCACCGCCGTCCTCAATACCTACATGACGGAGGATCAACGGTTCGCTTCCATGCGTCCGGACGTTCTGGTCTACAGGACGGAGCCTCTCGATCACGACGTCACGGTGTTCGGTCCTATCTCGGTCGACTTGAAAGTTTCAACCACCGGCACTGACTCCGATTTTGTTGTGAAAGTGATCGATGTCTATCCGGGCGATTATCCCAACTACGACGCGCCCGCCGCAGTGCCGGGAGGGCCGCCCGCAGCGGCGCCGCTGGTTCCCATGGGTGGTTATCAGCAACTGATCCGCGGCGAGCCGTTTCGAGGAAAATTTCGCAAGAGCTTCGAAAAACCTGTCCCCTTCGAGCCGGGCAAGCCAGACCGGATCCAGTTCAAGCTACCCGACGTCGCGCATACGTTTCGCGAAGGGCATCGCATCATGGTGCAGATCCAGAGTTCGTGGTTTCCTTTGACGGACCGGAATCCGCAAAAATTCATGGACATCCCGAAGGCGCTGGCGTCAGATTTCGTCGAGGCGACCCAACATATTTATTTCGGCGGAGCGGACGGGTCGAAGATTCAGTTTTCGGTGGTTCAGTAGTTTTTTTGGGATCTGCAGAAATTGCCTCGCGCATCCGATTCCAACGTCTTGTGATTCAATAGTTTCGCGCTCTGGCACGTAAAATGCACTCTTCGTTTGCGGAAGGACCTTATGAAAAAATCAATGCTGTTGCCGCTGTTGTTCGCGGCGATTTCTCTCGCCGGATGCGGGGTGGGTTTTTCTTATTACGCTCCAGTGCCGCCGCCACCCCTGCGGGTGGAGGCCTTCGGCGCCGCGCCGGGCCCTGGCTTCGTTTGGATCAATGGATTTTGGGGCTATGACGGAGGGCGTCATGTGTGGCACGCAGGGCGATGGGAGAAGCCGCCTCGTGCGAACGCGCACTATGTCGCGCCTCGCTGGCAGAGGAAGGGAGATCGATACGCCTTCCGCGAAGGTCACTGGAAGTAGCTACGCCGTTTGCCAATAGACGGTGTAGCGCCGGTCGAGGATCCGGCTGAGCGGCATTAGGGTCGTGCCGTTCATCTGGAACGTCAGGGACTGGCCGCCCGGCTTGACCGATGACGACTCTAATAGAGGAATATCGACGGGCCCGGCCTTACGGATTAGCGGCTGGCTGGGGCCGACAATCAACTCCGGCGCGAGGCCTTTGGCGCCGAGATCGCCCGCCAGCACGATGGGTCCGTACAGGACCGCTTGCGTTTTCGGATCGTCCGGCATTGCTTCGATGCGTAGCCGCATCGGCAAATCCATTTCGACGCGGTCCCCGGTTTTCCAGACTCGCGAGAGAGTCAAATAACTTCCGGGGCTGGCCGACGCATCGATCGGCTTGCCGTTGATTTTTATGGATCCGCCGGTCAGCCACTCGGGGATTCTCAGGTTGAGCGCGAGCTGCACCGGCTTGTCGACGGCGATGTGAAATGTCGTGCTCGCGACGTCGGGGAATTTGGTTTCCTGACGCAATCGAAAACCTTTTTCGGGCCAGTGAAGATCGGAGGCGATGAAAAGGTTCACGTAAACGCCGTGATCGTCGCGCCAGTAAATGCTGTCGTTGAGCTTCGAATACTCCTCGACGCCGGTACCGGTGCAGCACCAGAAAGACTTGTCTTCGGAGTTAAAAGTCTTCCACGCGCCGGGCGTGAGCGAAAGATAGTATTGCGTCGCTCCCGTGTCGGGGCGGATCGTGCCCAGGCGATGGTTGAACAGCGCGCGCTCGTAGTAATCGAAGTAGCGGGGATCGCCGGTCCAACTGTATAAGTGGCGCGTCAGCTTCATCATGTTGTAGGCGCAGCAGCACTCGGCTGTGGAGACGCTCCGCTTCAACTCCGCCGCCAGTTGGCGGGGCGGCGCGAGCCATCCTTCGCCGTTGCTGGTGCCTCCGGTGACGTAGCTTCGCGCGCTGACCACTTCATACCAGAAATAATCCGCCACGTCGTGGAATCGCATATCGCCGCTCAGTTCGTAACGGCGGGCCGCGCCGATCACCTGCGGGATGTGCGTATTGACGTGCAGCCCGCGCAACTCGTCCCGGCGCGAAGCTAGTGGATTAAAAAAGATCTTCTTTGTAAAACGGTCGCCGACCTTCGCCCACCGGTCGTCTCCAGTGGCGCCGGCGAGGTTGTACAGCACGTCGTTCATGCCGCCGTATTCGGTGTTCAGAATATCCTGCATGTGGGCTTCGGGTTTCGAGGCGGTGTAGGTGTCCGCCCAGTTTGCCATTCCCTCCAAGACTTCAAGCGCCTGTTTGTTTCCCGTCAGGCTGTGCATGTCGAACATCCCGGCCATGATTTTGTGGATCGTATAAAACGGCGCCCAGACTGGCTTGCGCGCATCGAGCCTTTCAAACCATTCGGTGGGAAACGCGCTGAGGTAGCCGCCCTTTTGCTGGCATTTCGCCAGGTCGGCGACCATGGCATCGCCCTTGGCTTTGATGCTTGCGTCGCCAGTGGATGCGTAAGTTAGCGCACAGGCCGATAAATAATGGCCGGTGAAGTGGCCTCGCAATTCGCCCGCGCGTCCGGGAACAGATTCTTCCCATCCGCCCAGCGGCGCGGCGGACGAAGGCAAGCCCGGCGTTCATTAGGAAATTTCGCGTCAGGCGGTCGGCGCCCAGGCGGTCCATGTAGCTGCGGTTCGCCTCGGCGGCTTCTTTGAACGGAGACGCGGTCAGGCGGACATGTGTCATCGGAAAGGGGTCGTACTTTGCCCGCCACTGGCTGGCGAGTGAACGAAAGTGGTCCTTCAAAGGGTGGAACCTCGGGCAGAGTACCGCGGCGTTGCTGGCTGGTGTTGGGGTTCGGCGCTTGCTGGGCGAAGGCGAGGCTGGTGGAGGCCAGGAGAGTCGAGAAGGTTCGGCGTGTGGGCGCTTTCATGTTTTTAGTTTAAGATCATTCCTTCGGCTATGGACAAACCTGCTGGCCGTGTTTACCTTCTTGGAGAAAATCTGCACGCATTCGCTCTAGTCGCGAGTATCAGCCGCGACGATCGTTTCTGGAGATTTTGGAAAGACGCGGAGGGTACTCCGGTGCGGATCTTGTCACGTTGACGAACAAGAACGGCATGGAAGCGCGGATCGCGATTACGGCGGCAGAGTTGTCTCGCTGAAAGTGCCCGACAAGAAAGGCGCGATGGGCGACGTGGTGCTGGGGTTCGATTCGATCGATGGATATCTCAACGAGAATCCGTACTTCGGCGCGTCTGATCGGGCGCTACGCGAATCGGATCGGGCACGCGCTGTTCACGCTGGACGGTGTTCTTTACAAGGTTCCGAAGAACGACGGCGACAACTCGCTGCACGGAGGGACGCGCGGCTTCGACAAGGTCCTCTGGACGCCGCATACGAGGTACGACGGCAGCCTCGAACTCACCTACCTCAGCAAGGACGGCGAGGAAGGGTATCCGGGCAACTGCAAAGTCACGGTGATCTATCGCCTGACGGACGCGAACGAGCTCCAGATTGAATACTCGGCGTCGACCGACAAGGACACGGTGGTCAACCTGACCAATCATTCGTATTTTAATTTGAAAGGCAGCGGGGATATTTTCGGCCATCGTGCTGACCTTGAATGCCGACACGCTACACGCCGGTGGACAGCGGGCTGATTCCGACAGGTGAGCTGAAACCCGTGGCGGGGACTCCTTTCGACTTCCGCAAGGCAACAGCCATCGGCGCGCGGATCGAGCAGAACGACGAGCAGTTGAAGCTCGGCAAAGGGTACGACCACAACTGGGTGCTGAATAAAAAAGGCGGGGAATTGAGCCTGGCCGCTCGCGTTGAGGAACCCGAGAGCAGGCGCGTCATGGAGGTCTGGACCACGCAGCCGGGTATTCAGTTTTACACAGGAAATTTTTTGGATGGAACAATCAAGGGAAAGGGCGGCAGGGTGTACGCGCGGCGGTCGGCGCTGTGTCTGGAGACGCAGCATTTTCCCGATTCGCCGAATAAACCGAAGTTCCCGTCCACGGTGCTGAAGCCGGGGATGGAGTTCAAGAGTACGACGATTTACAAGTTTGTGAAATGAGGTAGCCGCTATGAAGTTGGGGATTCCTTCGGTGGAGGCGAAAAATGGGGACAGCCCGCTCTGTCCACGCGTCGCAAAAGGCGCTCCTTGGGACAGAGTAGGCAGTCCCCATTCTTCGCGCGGTTTTCGTCCACGCGGTCTTGTAACGTTGTGCCTCGCGGCGGCGATCTTGTCCGCGCAGACAGAGGCGGATTATGCGCGCGCGAATTCGATGCGGCAGAAGATGCAGGGCCTGGCGCTGAACGTGACGGGTCCGATGAACTGGATCGGCTCGACCGACCGGTTCTGGTATCGGAAATCGGTGGCGGGCGGAAATGTTTTTGTCGTGATGAACGCCGCGACGCTGGAAAAATCGGCAGCCTTCGATCATGAGAGGCTCGCCAAGGCGCTGGGCGAAAAATATACGGGGCTGACCCTGCCGTTTACGGAGTTCACGTTTCTGGACGATCGCTCGATTCAGTTTGTGCTGACAGGATCGAACTGGCGCTGCGATCTGGACAGCTATTCCTGCCGCAACACCGGACCGGCGGCGACCGGCTTCGGGCGGGGAGGGCGCGCTCCGGAAGACGAGCCTCCTTCCGAGTTCGGTAATGACGTCGAGGACGGAATGGTTTCGCCGCAGCAGGGGCAGCGGGCGCAGGGCGCGGAAACGGCCGAGTCGCGAATCAAGGCTTCGCCCGATGGCAAGTGGGAAGCGCTGATCCAGAATTACAACGTGTTTGTTCGCGCGAAGGGCAAGGACGCGTTCGCGCTCAGTTGGGACGGATCCGAGGGAAATTACTACACGTTCCAATCGATCGCCTGGTCGCCCGATTCGAAAAAGATCGCCGCGTATCGCGTCCGGCCGGGGTACAAGCGCGAGGTTCATTACGTCGAATCGTCGCCGGCCGATCAGTTGCAGCCGAAGCATTCGACGCGCGTGTACGCCAAGCCTGGAGATGCGCTGGATATCGCGCGTCCGGTGCTGATCGACGTATTTACCAAGCGCGCGACGGCGATTGACGACGAGTTGTTTCCCAATCCATACAGTCTGACGCGCCCGGTGTGGCGCGCCGATAGCAGAGCGTTCACCTTTGAGTACAATCAGCGCGGCCACCAGGTGTATCGGGTGATCGAAGTGGACGGAGCGAGCGGGCAAGCACGCGCGGTGATTACGGAGACGAGCCCGACGTTCATCGATTACCGCCCGCTGGTGGCGAATCAAAGAGATTCCGGCAAAAAGGTCCGCTACGATCTGGACGACGGCAGAGAGGTCATCTGGATGTCGGAACGCGACGGGTGGAGCCACTTGTATCTCTACGATGGCGTCACTGGAAAAGTGAAGAATCAGATCACTAAGGGAAACTGGGTGGTTCGAGCGGTTGAAAAGGTGGATGAGGAGACGAGGCAGATCTGGTTTCAGGCGAGTGGGATGTACCCCGGTAAAGATCCGTATTTCACGCATTATTACCGGATCAATTTCGACGGCAGCGGCTTGACGGCGTTGACCGAGGAGACCGCGAATCACACCGTCGCGTTTTCGAAAGACATGAAATACTACGTCGACACATGGTCGAGGGTCGACGTTGCTCCTATCTCCACGCTGCATAGGACGGACGATCAAAAACTATTGGGCGAGGTGGAGCGGGGCGATTTGAAACCGCTGCTCGCTGCCGGCTGGAAGGCTCCGGAAGTGTTTTCGGCGATTGGGCGCGACGGGAAGACGGACATCTGGGGAATCATACAGTGGCCGGCTCACTTCGATCCGGCGAAAAAATATCCGGTGATCGAAAATATCTACGCCGGCCCACAGGGTTCGTTTGTGCCGAAGACGTTCAGCGCGCTGGTGCAGCCGTTGACGGAGCTGGGATTCATTGTTGTCCAGATCGACGGCATGGGGACGACGAACCGTTCGAAGGCTTTCCACGATGTCGCATGGAAGAACCTCGGAGACGCGGGATTCGCGGATCGGATTCTGTGGCACAAAGCGGTTGCCGCGAAATATTCCGCTTATGACATCACGCGCGTGGGCGTATATGGGACATCGGCCGGCGGACAAAATTCGATGGGCGCGCTTCTGTTCCATCCGGAGTTTTATAAGGTCGCCGTATCGAACAGTGGGTGTCACGACAATCGCATGGATAAAATCTGGTGGAACGAGCAGTGGATGGGATGGCCCCTGGGTCCTCAGTACGCGGAGTCGTCGAACGTCGACAACGCGAAGCGGCTGGAGGGGAAGCTGCTTCTTGTCGTGGGCGAGATGGACACCAACGTCGATCCGGCGTCGACCCTGCAGGTGGTGAACGCGCTGATCAAGGCGGATAAAAAGTCCGACCTGCTATTCGTGCCGGGAGGAGGGCATGGCGCCGGCGGAGCATTCGGACAACGGCTGCTGGAGGATTTTTTTGTGCATAATTTGCTGGGCGTGGAGCCGCCTGATTGGAACGGGCTTGCGAAAGAGGCCAAGCACCTGGGAGCGGATCAATGAGATGGCTGCTGTTTTTGACGATTGCGCCGTTATTCGCGCAAACATTGCCGGCGAAATGGGAAGAGCTGACGGCAGAGGATTTTCAGAAGGCGATCGCCAAGGCGCAGCAGACCTGCGTGCTGCCCTTCGGCATCATCGAAAAGCACGGGCCGCAACTGCCGCTGGGAACCGACCTTATTAATGTCCGCTACGCCGCGATGCATGCCGTGGAGCAGGAGTACGCGGTGGTGTTCCCCGAATATTATTTTGGCCAGATTTTTGAGGCTCGCCACGAACCCGGCACCATGGCTTATAGCGCCAAGCTGCAACTCGAATTATTGCAGGAGACCACCGACGAAATGGGCCGCAACGGGTGCAAGAAGATCGTCATCGTGAACGGGCACGGAGGGAACAATCATCTGCTGCCGTATTTCGCGCAATCGCAAATGGCGTCGCCGCACGATTATGTCGTCTACATTTATTCGCGAGCGGATTATCCACCGGGCCGTCCGCCGATGCGCACCAAAACGGACAGTCACGCGGGCGAATCGGAGACGGCGCACACTATGATTTCGCGGCCGGACCTGGTGCATCAGGAACGTTCGGGCGAGGAATCGGGCGCGGACCGCAACCGGCTGGATCTGCCGAAGAGCGTCTACACGGGCATCTGGTGGTACGCGAAATTTCCCGATCATTACGCGGGCGACGGCGCGGCGGCGACGAAGGAATTGGGCGAATTCGACATGAAAGCGTGGGCGGCAAGCGTCGCCGACGCGATTCGCGCGATCAAAGCGGATCAGGTGAGTCCGCGGTTGCAGAAGGAGTTTTTTGAGGGGGCGAAGGACCCGATTAGAACGAAGCAATGACTGTAAAGGTATGTATTCGCTCAGCTTACGCCGGTTTTGTATGATAGATTAGAATCAAAGAACATGACGATCGACGAACGTATCGAGTTTCTGCTCAAGGTGCAAGAGAGCCATCAGGCGAATAGGAGTCGTCTTTTTGAATTGCATGCGGAAACCGAGCGGGCTCTCGGGCGTTTCATATCGCGCACCGACGAGACGCTCAACACGATGGCGCGGATTCTCGAACATCATGAACATCGACTAAGTGATCTTGAAGGGGGCTTGCAGTGACGGTACGTTTTTCGATTGCAGTTGTTCTTTTTTCGAGCCTTGCGATGGCGGCGAAGGCGCCGACATTCAGTAAGGACGTCGCGCCGATTCTTTATAACCGTTGCCTGGAGTGTCATCGTCCGGGCGAGGCGGGACCGATGGCGTTCCGCACGTATCAGGAGACGCGTCCGTGGGCCAAAGCCATCAAGCAGGCGGTGATGACGCATACTATGCCGCCGTGGTACGCCGATCCGGCGATCGATCATTTTAAGAACGACCGGCATTTATCGGCGGAAGAAATTTCGACCATCACGCGGTGGGTGGACGCGGGCGCGCCGGCAGGCAAGGCTTCGGAGTTGCCGAAGTTGCCGGAGTACACCGAGGGATGGGCGATCGGCAAGCCCGATCTGATTCTCAGCCTGCCGAGGGAATTCAAGATTCCGGCAAGCGGCGTGGTGCAATATCAATACTTCACCATCGACCCCGGATTCACCGAAGATACCTGGATTCAGGCTGCCGAAGTGCGGCCGACGCAGCGCGCGCAGGTGCATCATATTCTCGTCTTCGCACAGGACGGCAAGAGGCGTAATCCACGTGGCGGGGAACAATTCGCCGACATGCTGATCGGCTACGCTCCCGGCGTCCCGAGCCTGACCTGGGATGACGACACCGCGTTTCTGGTCAAGGCCGGATCGACTTTGCTGTTGCAGGTGCACTACACCACCAACGGAAAAGAAGCGATCGATAAATCGGTGGTCGGCCTGAGGATCCGCAAGGACAAACCGAAGTACCGGGCGATTTCCGGGTCGGCCACGCAGTTCCGCCTGGATATTCCGCCGGGCGAACCGAACTACATGGCCAAAGCGTCCTATACGTTCCGCGAAGATACGACGGTGCTCGACATGACGCCGCATATGCACCTGCGCGGCAAGGCGTTCAAGTACGTGCTGACTTATCCGGACGGGCGCAGTGAAGTACTGCTCGATGTGCCGCACTACGAGTTCAACTGGCAGTTGGCCTACATTCTGGCCGAGCCGCGGCACGTTCCCGCGGGATCGCGAATGGACGTGACGGCGTGGTATGACAATTCGCCGAACAATAAGTACAATCCGGACCCCACGCAGACGGTGCACTGGGGCGATCAGACATTCAACGAGATGATGATCGGTTTCTTCAATTACAAGATTCCGGTGGACCGTCCCGATCCGCCGAAGGCGGAACGTCCCACGCGCGGCTCGGTGCAGTAGCGCATCGGGCGCGGCGCGATCCGTTTTGCGCGCGATAATCAGAAGATCGCCAACGAACCTAAACCGCACCCCGGCCTGATTCGTGGCCTTGGACTGCTCGAAGCCACCGCGCTCAACATGAGCAACATGGTGGGCGTCGGGCCGTTCATCACCATTCCGCTCATCATTGCGTCGATGGGCGGTCCACAGTGCATGCTCGGATGGGTGCTGGGCGCGGTGATCGCGCTGTGCGACGGCCTGGTGTGGAGCGAACTGGCCGCGTCGATGCCTGCAACGGGTGGCACGTACATCTACCTGCGCGAGGCGTTCAAAAAAACCAGTCTGGGCGGCCTTCTGCCATTCCTGTTCATCTGGCAGTTTGTTTTCAGCGGACCGCTTGAAATCGCCTCCGGATACATCGGCTTCGCGCAATACGTCGGCTACTTCTGGCCGGCCATGGGAACGGGTGGGACCCGCGCGGTCAGCATGTCAGTGGGCGTGCTGGTCATCGTCCTTTTGTACCGGCGTGTGACCAGCATCGGGAAGCTGACGGTGGTTCTGTGGGCGGGCATGCTGATGACGGTGCTGTGGGTGATCTTCGCCGGCCTCAGCCATTTCAATCCGAAGGTCGTGTTCGACTTTCCGCCGAACGCATTTCGTTTTTCCACCGGCTTTGTCGCCGGTTTCGGGTCGGCGACGCTGATCGCGATGTACGATTTTCTTGGTTATTACGATATCTGCTACGTGGGCGGCGAAGTGAAGAATCCGGGGCGAGTCATCCCCCGCTCGATCGTTTATTCGGTGCTGGCCGTAGCATTGATTTACGCCTTGACGAACCTCGGACTGATTGCGGTGGTTCCTTGGCGAGAAGCGGTGCATTCGAAGTTCATCGCGTCGGATTTCATGACGAAACTGTATGGCGCGCGCGCGGCAACGGGCGTGACGGTTCTGGTCCTGTGGACCGCGCTGGCCTCGGTGTTCGCGCTGCTGTTCGGCTACAGCCGGATTCCCTACGCCGCGGCGCTGAATGGCGACTTCTTCAAGATTTTCGCGCGCCTTCATCCGCGCGGGGAGTTTCCGCATATATCGCTGCTGGTGATGGGCTGCCTCTCGATCGTCGCGTGTTTTTGGACGCTCGACGACGTGATCACCGCGCTGGTCACCTCGCGCATTCTCATTCAATTTATCGCGCAGATTTTCGCGCTCGTATATTTGCGCAGAACGCGGCCGGAGATGCCTCGTCCGTTTCGGATGTGGCTCTATCCGCTACCTGGCGCCATCGCGTTTGCGGGCTGGGTGTTCCTGTTCCTCACTTCCGGCTGGAAGTTCGCCGGGTTTGGCGTGTTGACACTGGTGGCTGGAGTTGGGGCATATTGGATCTGGACCCGAAATGACATCTCGAAAAGTCGCGCGGATTGAAAACGACGATCTGATCGTCACGGTTTCCCGCGAGGGCGGCCATATCGCTGAAATTATCGAAAAAAAGTCCGGCGTAAATCCGTTGTGGACGCCCCCATGGCCCTCCATCGAGCCATCGGCGTACAGCGTGGAGCGCCATCCTGAATACGGCGACAATTCTGAAAGCAAGCTGCTCTCGGGGATCCTCGGCCACAATCTTTGTCTCGATATTTTCGGCCCGCCGTCCGATGCCGAATATGCGGCGGGCGTGACCGTGCATGGCGAATCGTCCGTCGCGCCGTACGAGATCGAAACGTCAGGCGCGCGCATGATCGCCAAGGCGCATTTGCCGCTGGCGCAGCTCGATTTCGAGCGCGAGATCGAACTGGCGGGCAGCACGGTAAACATTCGCGAAACGGTGACGAATCTGACCGCGATGGACCGGCCGCTTGCCTGGACACAGCACGTCACCATGGGCCCCCCGTTTCTCGAAGCGGGAATCACGAAGCTCCAGATGAACGCTCCCCAATCGATGGTCTTTCCCGGCGATTTCGGCGAGGCGCAGCCCTACAAACCTGGCGCCTTATTCACTTGGCCCATTGCTCCGAACAAGGACGGTTCGGCCACGGACCTGAGCATTCAATCGTCCGCCAAATGCTCCGCGGGCGTGACGTGTCACGTTGTCGACACGGCTAGTGAACATGGATCGTTCGAAGCCTTCCATCCGCCGACGCGCGTTTTGTTCGGCTATCGATGGAAACGCGCCGATTTTCCGTGGATCTCCCTGTGGGAAGAAAATCGCAGCCGGACATTCCCGCCGTGGAAGGGCAACGCAATCACTCGCGGCGTCGAATTCGGCGTCTCTCCTTTCGCCGAAGGCCGGCGCGCGATGGTCGAGCGGGGATCGCTGCTGGGTGTTCCCACCTATCGATGGCTCGGCGCACGTGAAACCGCGACGGTTGCATACACCGCGTTCGCGCGTATAGTGGATAAAACATGCCGGAAATAGCGCCGGTCACTGCGCAGCGCAATCACGCCGTCGACGCCTACCGCGGCTTCGTCATGGTGCTGATGATGGCCGAGGTGCTGCAACTTGCTCGCGTCGCGAACGCGCACCCTGGAAATTGGCTGTTACATATTCTCGCCTATAACCAGACGCATGTCGATTGGGCGGGCTGCTCGCTGCACGATACCATCCAGCCCGGATTTTCGTTCCTGGTCGGCGTCGCGCTGCCCTACTCGATTGCCAGCCGCCTGGCGAAAGGCGCGGCGTTCCCGAAGATGTTCCTGCATGCGTTATGGCGGGCGCTGGTGCTCGTCGCTCTCGGCATCTTTCTTCGCTCCATGCACAGCACGCAAACGTATTTCACGTTTGAGGACACTTTGACGCAGATCGGCCTCGGCTATCCGTTCCTGTTTCTGCTCGGATTCCGTCCGCCGCGCTGGCAGTGGATCGCCTTGGGCACAATTCTGTTCGGCTACTGGCTGGCATGGGCGCTATATCCCGCGCCGGGACCCGGATTCGATTATCAAGCCGTCGGTGTGCCCGCCAATTGGACGCATCATTACTCCGGCTTCATGGCGCATTGGAACAAGAACAGCAACCTGGGCAACGCGTTCGACCAGTGGTTCCTCAATCTGTTGCCGCGAGTGAAACCGTTTGTCGACAACAGCGGCGGATATCTGACGCTCAGCTTTATTCCCACGCTCGGCACCATGATTCTCGGTTTCGCCGCCGGCAGATGGCTAAGATCGGATGCGCCGAGCATGCCGATGAAGCGGTTTCTGATTGCCGGCGCGCTGGGCATCGCGGCTGGTCTCGCGCTGCACTTCGCGGGGATCTGTCCGATCGTCAAACGCATCTGGACGCCCAGTTGGACGTTGTTCAGCGGCGGCCTTTGCTTCCTGTTTCTCGCGGCCTTCAGTTGGATCGTCGACGTGCGCGGCTACAAGAAGTGGGCGTTTCCGCTGATCGTCGTCGGCATGAACTCGATGGCCGCGTACCTGATGGCGCACCTGTTCGAATCGTTTCTGGCGGACTCATTCCGCATTCATCTGGGGCTTCAAGGTTTCCCGCGAGGCGCCGCGATTCTGTTTACCTATTGGCTGATGCTCTTCTGGATGTACCGCCGGAAAATCTTCCTGCGTGTGTGAACGATAATTCTAAACAGACATGAAAAACTACATGGATTTGACGGGCAAGGTCGCCCTCATTACGGGCGCCTCGTCGGGAATCGGCGCGGCCACCGCGCTGGTGTTCGCCGACCTGGGAGCGAAAGTCGCCATCGGTTATCACGGCAACCAAAAGGGCGCGGAGGCGGTGCGCGAAGAAATCGAAAAGAGCGGCGGCCACGCGATCGCAATTCGCGCCGACGTCCGCAAGAGCGCTGACATTCGAACGCTGGTCGAGGCGACCACCAAACAACTAGGTCCCATCGACGTTCTGGTGAATAACGCCGGATCGCTGGTGGAACGCCAGCGCATCCTCGAAGTGACCGAGGAGCGGTGGAACGACGTCATGGCTCTGAATCTGACCAGCGCCGTTCTCTGCTCGCAGGCCGTGGCCGCATCGATGATCGAGCGCAAACGCGGAGCGATTATCAACATCGTCTCCATCGCCGGACGCAACGGCGGCGGACCGGGCGCGGGCGCGTACGCGACGGCGAAAGGCGCGTTGATCACGTTCACCAAGTCCCTGGCCAAGGAACTTGCGCCGCACGGCGTGCGCGTCAACGGAGTATCGCCCGGTGTAATCGCGACGCCGTTTCACGAAACGTTTTCGACGCCTGAAATGATTCGCACCTTCGTCGCCGGCATTCCCATGGGCCGCACTGGAACGTCGCACGAGTGCGCCACCGTCATCGCGTTTCTGGCCTCGGACGCAGCCGCGTACGTCGCCGGCGAGACCATCGAGGTCAACGGCGGGCAGTTGATGCTCTGACTGCGACCGCGAGCGTGTGGCGCATCCCAAGCAGGTTGGCGCATACTACGATTCATGGCACTCGACAAAGTCAGCAGACGCGCGTGGATGACGCAAGCCCCGTTGATCGGCGCTGCCGCGGCCCAAACCACCGGCGCAACGAAGCCGAACATCATTGTGATCATCTCTGATCAGTTCCGCGGCGATTGCATCGGCGCGCTGGGGCTCAACCCCATGGGCCTGACGCCGAACCTGGATCAAATGGCGGCCGAGGGCGTATTGTTTCGCTCCGCGTTCTGCAATCAGCCCGTGTGCGCTCCGGCGCGCGCCAGCATGTTCACCGGTCAGTATCCTAGCAAGCACGGCGTGTGGCGCAACTCATTGGGCCCTCGCGCCGACGCGGTCACGCTCGCCGGAACTTTGAATCAGGCGGGTTATTCTTCGAACTACATCGGCAAGTGGCACCTGATGCCCTCCGCGGGACTGACGGAGCAGCAGGTGCGCGGCTGGGTTCCACCGCGGTACCGCGGAGGTTTTAACGGCCTGTGGGAGGCTTCCAATGAACTGGAATTCACCACCCACGCTTACGAAGGCGAGATGTATGACAACGATGGGAAGCCGATTTCTTTCTCCAATCAATATCGCACCGAGTTCATGACCGATCGCGCGAAGCGTTTTCTAAAAACGGCCAAAGGCCCGTTTTTCCTTGTCTTGTCGTACCTCGAAACGCATCATCAGAACGACAAGGATACTTTCGATCCGCCGAAGGAGTTTGCGCACCGTTATCCCAATCCGTTCATTCCGCCGGATCTGCGTCCGCTGCCGGGATCGTGGCCCAGCCAGTTGTCCGATTATTTCGCGTGCGTCGCGAAGATGGACGAAACGGTGGGCGAGGTCCGCAAAACGTTGCGCGAATCAGGGCTCGATAAGAACACGATTGTCGTGTTCCTGAGCGATCACGCCTGCCACTTCAAGACGCGAAATGCCGAATATAAACGCAGCCCTCACGATAGTTCCATTCACATTCCCCTGGTGATTTGTGGTCCGGGATTCAATCGGTCCATGCACATTTCGGAGCTGGTCAGCCAGGTGGATCTAATGCCGACGCTGCTTCAGGCTGTGGGCGTCGCCATTCCATCGTCCGTGCAGGGTCACAGTTTTCTTCCGCTGCTCGATCGAAAGACCGAAAACTGGCGCAACGAAGTCTATTTCGAGATGGCGGAGTTCGTCACAGGCCGTGGGTTGCGGACGCCCCAGTACACGTACGCCGCATCGGCGCCGAAATCGCCGGGCTGGAAGGGCGTTCCCTCAGCCGACCGCTACATCGAGTACATTCATTACGATCTTTACGCCGATTCGTTTCAACACGTGAATCTCGCCGGCCGCGCAACGCATAAGGCGGTTGCCGAGCAACTGCGCGCGCGCCTGCTCACTCGAATTCAGGAAGCAAGCGGCGCAACGCCGGCGATCGATGTGGCTTGGTTTCCGTACCCTTAGCTTTCTTTGACAACACCGTGGCCACTGCCAGCGTTCCGTCACAGTGCAGATGCCGAGCTGGGACCGTCAGGGAGCGGAGCTAGACTTTTGCGACCTCAGGATGCACCCACGGCGCGCGATACGGGCGCTGAAGCAGCCGGTTGGCTTCTTCATCCCCCACCACGCGCTGATGCACCGGGTCCCAGGCCAGCGTGCGGTTCAGCTTCATCGACAGATTCCCCAGGATGCAGCTCGCCGTGGAAATGTGCGCCTCCCCGATATCCGCCACCGGCTTCGAACGCGCGTCGATCGCGGCCAGGAAATTCCGCATGTGCGCGCGCACCGCCGGCGCCACGTGTTTTTCCAGATCCTTTTCGGTCTTGTCTTCCGGATACTGCTCCAGCTCGTAGGTGACGTCCTTATGAACCGGCTCGCCCTTGGCGGGAATGAAGTCGTAGCCCATCACGCCCACTTTCAGCGTGCCTTTATCGCCGTAAAACGTCGCGCCCCACGGATAATTCGGATCGGGAGCGGCTCCCCAGCTCCGCATGTTCCAGTTGCATTGCAGGTCGCCGTAATCGAACACCGCCGATTGCGTATCGGGAATATTCGCCTTGCTCGCCTTGTCCACCAGAATGCCGCCCGCCGCCGAAACTCGCTTGGGCCAGCCGAGCTCCAACATCCAGCGCGTCATGTCGAACATGTGGATGCACATGTCGCCCATGATTCCGTTGCCATACTCCATGAACGCGCGCCAGCTTCGCGGATGCACCAGCTTGTTGTACGGACGCATCGGCGCGGGTCCAGTCCACATTTCGTAATCGAGATTCGGCGGAGGCGTCGTGTCAGGAGGGTTGGTTGTCGCCCGCATATGGTAGTAGCAATACACGTCGACCGAGGCGATTTTTCCCAGCATCCCGGTTTTGATGAACCGGTCGCGCGCCTCGACAATGTGCGGCGTGCTGCGCCGTTGCGTGCCGGCCTGCACCACGCGCCCGTATTTGCGCGCGGCGGCGACCATCGCCTCGCCTTCGACAATATCCCGGCTGATGGGCTTTTGCACCCACACGTCGACGCCGGATTGCACGGCGGCGATCATCGGCAGCGCGTGCCAGTGGTCCGGCGTGCCCACCAGAACAATGTCCAGATCCTTTTGCCGCAGCATCTCGCGGTAATCGGAGAAGGTGCGCGGTTTTTTCTTCGACCGCTGCCGCGTGGCTACCAGATCGGCCGCGTCCGACAGCATCTTACTGTCGACGTCGCATAGCGAAACGACGTCCACGGGAGACACCTGCACCAGGCGCAACAGGTCGCCCTTGCCATACCAGCCGCAGCCAATCAAACCCACTCGTCGAACTTTATCGTCTGCAAACGCAATCGCGGAACCGGCGGCGCCCAGGGCCAATCCGGCTTTGAGGAGATCACGGCGTGTCATATTACTCGTGAGTCTATCATCGATTTAGTACAATCGCGGTTTGCCACTCCTGGTTAACAACGAAATCGTCGAAGACGAGGTCATCCGCGAGGAGATTCGCACCCTTCGTCTCCGCCTTGCCGAAGCGATGCCGCAAGAGCACCCGTCCGCGATCGACGCTCGCGCAAAAGAATGGGCGCGCGAAAACGTGATCGAAAGGGTTCTGCTGCGCCAGGCCGCTTTGGCGGATCCCGAGCCTGTGCCCGCCGGCATCATCGAGAAAGCGGGCGGCAACGCCGAGGCCGAGCTGCAATACCGCATCGAGCGTCTGGCCATTCGCCACGCCGGCCGCATCGCTCCGCCGCGCAACAAGGATGTTGTAGATTACTACCGCCAGCACCGCGAAAACATGGCCATCCCGGAAGCAGTTCGCGCCTCGCACATCGTCAAAAATGTGGACGAGAAAACGTCCGAAGACCAGGCGCTGGCCGCGGTCCGCGCCGCGGAGGAACGGCTCAAGGCCGGGGAAGCTTTCGAAGCCGTTGCCGATGACCTCTCCGACTGTCCCGGCAGCGGCGGCGATCTGGGATGGTTCCCGCGCGGCCAGATGGTGCCGGAGTTCGACGCCGTCGTGTTTGCGATGAAGCCCGGCGAAATCAGTCCGGTATTTCGCACTCCGTTTGGGTTCCATATCGCCAAAGTAAATGCGCGCGCCGAAGAACGCATGGCGACGTTCGACGAAGCGCGGCCGCAAATCGAGCGGGTCCTGCTGGCCGAAAAACATCAAAAGGCTCTCGAGCGCCTGTGCGATTATCTGCGCGCCCGAGCGACCGTGGAGGAAGCCGGTTGAAACGCGAGTTCGAGCTTCTGGCGAACGCCGGCAAACCCCATCCCTGTTGTGTGCCAAGCATCGAACGCGCCGCGCTGCTGAACGTATCGGGCAACGTGCTGGAGAGAGTCGCACGCGGATCGACAGACGGCATGGTGAAGCTCGACGGCAGCCCGTTTTTGATGGGAACCAATAGCCTCGAAGGTTTTCCCGCCGACGGCGAAGGTCCGGTTCGTGAGATCTCGGTCGACCCATTTTACATCGACGCCGCGCCGGTAACCAACGCCCAGTTCCGCGAGTTTATCCGCGCCAGCGGTTATCGAACTGAGGCCGAGCGGTTTGGATGGTCGTTCGTTTTCCAGGGGCACATTCCGGAGGAGCGCCGCGCCGCCCTGGTCGACGACACCGTGCTTGCGGCGCCGTGGTGGTGCAAGGTCTTCGGCGCGGCGTGGGACCATCCCGAAGGCCCGGATTCGAATGTCGAGACACGCGACGAATATCCGGTTACGCACGTTTCGTGGAACGACGCGGTGGAGTTCGCCCGGTGGGCCGGGAAGCGTCTGCCAACCGAGGCCGAGTGGGAATTCGCCGCGCGAGGAGGCCTGGAACAGAAGCGATTTCCATGGGGCGACGAACTGACGCCCGAAGGCCGCCACGTCTGCAACGTCTGGCAGGGCGAGTTTCCCACGCTCGACCTGGCCGAGGACGGATACGCGGGAACCTCGCCCGTCACCGCGTTTCCGCCGAATGCTTACGGCTTGTACTCCGTGAGCGGAAATACGTGGGAGTGGTGCGCGGACTGGTTTCATCCCTCCTATCACCTGGTGGGCGCGAGAACAAATCCAACCGGTCCGGCGCAGGGGAACGCTCGAGTGATGAAGGGCGGCTCGTACTTGTGCCACGAATCCTATTGCAACCGCTATCGAGTCGCGGCGCGCACGAAGAACACGCCGGACAGCTCCACCACAAACCTGGGGTTCCGCTGCGTCCGCGACGTGGCCTCGTTTCGTTAGCCCCGTATTTCGCGTCTGTCCGCTCCCTGATGGTCGCCCCTCACACGGCTGCACTGAGCCGCCATGCGTGACAGGTTAGGGAAAAACTCCGAAACACCGCTCCCTGTGGTCGCGGCTCGGAATGGGCGCTGCATGAAATCAACTGCTTACCGAGCCGCGACCGCTAGGGACCGGAGGTCGAAATCGACTTTTCCGCAACCTGGTGAGCATGCGGACAAATGAGAAACAGGCTACTGCTTCAGCGTCCCCTTTTGTTTCGCGACGTCGATCAGCGTCGGGTAGAACTGCACGAACGTTGAATCAACGGAGCCGTGTTCGTCGTGGCAGGAGTAACAATTGGCCGTCGTGGGAATCAGCTTCGCCGTGTCCGATTTTCCGAAGGCGAAGAAAACCCAGCCGCCTCGTGCGGCGTCTTTTACATGAACTTCGACCGCCGCGACGCCCGTCTGCACGCGTCCGCCGGTGTTGATGGACACGTGGCTGTCGGAGTCGCGGACTTCCAGGACCAGAATCGTTTTATCCGGCCACGTGCCGGTTTTCAGAAACGATTTGTATGCCGCGGGGGACGCGAACACGTTGTCGAATCGCGGGTTCCCCTGCGCGTTGGTCTGCCCGGCGGGCCCGTAGGTCATGGCCAGTCCCGAACTCAGGAAAATCCATTCGCGATAGTTCGCCGGCAGGCGCATCTCGCCATCGGCGGTGTACTCAGGATCCTGCGCGCCGAGCATGGACAGCGCGGCGAGCAGTAGAAAAAATGTCTTCACGGCATCTTCGCTTTCTTCTTTCGTTTCTCGATGGTGCCGCGGCACGTCCCGGCGCCACAGGAGCAGGGAGTCGCGTCCGTCAGGTCGGCAAAGTTGTAATCGATGGTGAGTTCTTCGCCCTTTTTGATTTCCCGCTGGCTCATGTAGAGCACGTGGCCCTTCATCACGCGGCTGATCAGGTTGGGTTCGCAACTGTGGTTGATGATCTCGGCACCGCTTCCGCCGCGCGCGCCGTCCAGGGTCCAATAGTCGTCCACCGCGAACAGATAGGTATATTTGCCGCCGTCAACAGCCGCTGCCTGCTTACGGTTCAGGCGGAGGCCTGTGTATTCGATCACCTTCCGATTGGCCGGGATGCGTTCGTTGGCATAAACGCCATAGCGATGAATTTTCGAACGCCGGATCACGATATCGAAGCAGGCGTACTCCGGATCAATGCGGGGAGCTTGTACAGGTGTCATTTCGCTGGTTCTCTGAATTGTAGCCTGATATACTCGCCATCGTGGATGAGGCGCTGCCAAGATTCAAGTATCATCCGGACCCCATCTCCACGGGCTCCATCAAAGCCGATGCGGACGCTCCCTGTTTGTCCTGCAATCGCATCCGCGGCTACATTTACGAGGGCCCGGCGTATTCCGAAAAGTTTCATTCCCTGGCGCATAGCCTGTGTCCGTGGTGCATCGCCGATGGGTCGGCCGCGAGGAAATTTGGCGCCGAGTTCGCCGACGCGTCGACGCTGGACGACGTCGACGACGCGGTGATGGAAGAGATCGCGTGCCGCACGCCGTGCTTCGAAGCCTGGCAGGATCCGCAGTGGTTGACCTGCGGCGACGACGCCGCGGCGTTTCTGGGCGCGGCCGGCGCCGCGGAGTTAATGGGAAAATTCGCCGAAGCAATTCCCGCCGTCGAACAGGATTGGGACGGAGATTGGCGCGATCTGAGTAAAGACGGCCAGCCGACGGCTTACATTTTTCGTTGCCTCCATTGCAAACAATATCTTGCTTACGTCGACCAGACGTAGTCCGGCCGCATATTTCGCGCCTGTCCGCTTCCTCACGGTCGCGGCTCCTGATTGCATCGTACGGCTGTTGCGGGCCGTTCCGCGCGAGTGAAACACGCAACTGGCGGAAGACATAGGCAAAACTGCTACTCTAATCGCGTGTTTTCGTCTCGCCTCGATTGGAGCGTCCAGACAAACCGGCTTTCGGCGCTGCTCAAAACGAAGCCAAGAGTGCTGGATCTTAGCGAATCGAACCCAACGCGCGCCGGCTTCGAATATCCTGGCGACCGCATTCTCGATGCCTTGCGCGATGCTCGCGCCTTGCGCTACGATCCGGAGCCGCGCGGCCTGTTTTCCGCGCGCGAGGCGGTCGGAAGATACTACGGCGACGTTCCCGCGTCGCGCATTCTGCTCACTGCGTCTACCAGCGAGGCCTACGCGTATCTTTTCAAGCTGTTGTGCGATCCCGGGGATGAAATCCTTTCGCCGCGTCCGTCGTATCCGTTGTTTGAATTTCTCGCCGGACTCGAATCGGTGCGGGTGGTCCAATATCCGCTGCGTTACGACGGCGCCTGGCACATTGATTTCCAGGCCTTGGAGCGCGCCATCACGCGGCGCACGCGGGCCATTGTTGTTGTGAATCCGAACAATCCGACCGGTTCGTTCCTGAAGCGCGACGAACGGATGCGGCTGGAGCAGTTTGGCATTCCGATCCTTTCGGATGAAGTTTTCTCGGATTACGGGCTTTATCCGGACGATTCGCGGGTTCAGTCTCTGACCGGCGGTGCGTCCGTCCTGACGTTTTCGATGAGTGGCCTGTCGAAAATTGCCGCGCTGCCGCAGATGAAGCTCGGCTGGATAGTGGCGAGCGGGCCCGGGTATGAAGCCGCGCTCGACCGGCTGGAGCTGATCGCCGATACTTATTTATCGGTTGCGACGCCGGTGC
The DNA here is from genome assembly GCA_963749245.1 of Bryobacterales bacterium. Lineage (GTDB taxonomy): Bacteria > Acidobacteriota > Terriglobia > Bryobacterales > Bryobacteraceae > Palsa-187. Next base: position 11,739 of record CAVVNE010000149.1, on the reverse strand, counting down.
AGGTCGCGTTGCCGGGTCTGCTGGAAGCGTCGGTCGCGGTCCGGGGGCAAATTGCAAAACGAACCCAAGCCAACCTAACTCTCCTGAAATCAACAGCGCGGCCAATGCATGTGGAGGGCGGATGGTATGCGATCCTCCAGGTGCCACGAACAAAAGGCGAAGAGGAGTGGGCGATTCAGTTGCTGGAACGCCGCGACGTTCTGGTTCAGCCGGGTTACTATTTCGACTTTGAATCGGAGGCGTTCCTGGTGGTCAGTCTGTTGACGCCTCCGGATATTTTCGCCGAAGGGCTGAAGCGGTTGGTGGAAGAAATCGGTTGAAGAGATCCGACGCCTGTCCGCTCCTTGACAGTTGCGGAAGAAAGTCAGCCGAACGATCGCTCCCTGCGGTCGCGGCTTCCATGAGAAGGCCGGGGTTGTCAACACATTTTTGTTGACCCACCCACTCTGTCCGACGCCGACCAACGGAAGGCGCCACCACAGGTCTCCCTTTCACCATCCTCTAAGAAAGGTTTTTCTTTCCCCTCGCCGGTTCGCCCTGCTTCCATTCGCACTCTTGGTGGAGCCGTCTGCTCCGGTGCCAGTTGGGGTTCTTCCTTTAACATCGGGCGCTGCCATCTCAGTGCCGAACTGGACGCCCCTCTAAAGAAACGTTCGTTCCGCCGCGACCTCGCAGTCGCCCGAACCCGGCGTTGGGTGCTTCCAACAAGTTCTTACGCCGCCAGACGATGGTGGCGCAGCGGTTCGTACACTTCGCCCGTCACCCACAGCCGATGCAGCAGAATGCCCAGCTTGCGCGCCACCGCCACGATCGCCCGCTTCTTCGCATTCTTCCCGCCCCGCGCCGCCAGCTTCCGGCCCCAGCGCCGGAGGTCGGTGTCGGGGCCGCGCCATCCCAGCACGTGATGCGCTCCCTGCACCAGCAGCTTGCGCAGATACGGATCGCCCTCCTTGGTGATGCGCAGCTCCGGCTGGCGCTTCCCCGATTCGCTGCGCCTCGGCCGCAGGCCCACATAACAGCCCACGTCGCGGCTCTTCTGAAAACGGCCGCGGTCTTCCAGCGTCAGCACGAACGTCAGAGCGATCAACAACCCCACCCCGCTGACTTGCCGCAGCAACGTGGTTTCCGGATATCGTTCCCGGGCGATCTGCTCGATTCTCGCATCGCATTTTTCCAGCTGTGCGCTCAGCGATTCGATCTGCTCCAGCAACGGCCGCAGCGTTTCGCGCAGCGGCTCCGGCAGATCCCGCATGCGTTCCACGCTCACCTGGTTGCTCGCGCAGCCGGCCATTCGTTCTCCTACCGACTTGGCCAATCCGCGCGCACTGTTGATCAGCGCCGTGCGCTCCTCCACCAGCGCGGCCCGCACGCGGATGCTCATCAGGTCCATCTGCGCTTGTTCCCCGCGGTGCCGGATGGGCCGCAACAGCTCCGGATCCACCCGCGCCAGCCGCGCCAAAGTGCGCGCGTCCAGCTTGTCGTCCTTGCGCGAGCTCTGGCTGATCAGCTTCACCTGCCGCGCGTTGGCCACGATCGGCGAGTGTCCCAACTGGCGCACCCACCGGCTCACCCACGGCGAATGGCCGCCCACTTCCATCGCGATCCGGCAGCGCTTCATCGGCCCGAACGTCTGCCGCATCGCCTGGGGCGTGGTGGCCAGCTTGCCTTCCTGAACAATCTCGCCGGCGGCGTTCAACACGCAATAACAACTGACCCTGTCGCCCAGGTCCATGCCGATCGTGATCGGCCCCTGGCTCGCCGTTCCGGCGGGCCTCGGACTCTGTCTGCGAATGCTATTCTTCTTCATGGCCGGTTCTCCTTTTGCACCTCGAGTGCGTTCTCTTGGGAGCTTATCGCATCCCGCCGGGGACCGGCCTTCTCATTCCATCTCGGCAAGCAGTTGATTGCATGTACAGCCGATTCCGCTGGTGAGCATACGGACAGACGAACCAGTTGCTAGAATCACAAGTTATGCTCCAACGCCGTATTTTTCTTGGAATTCTCGTCTTCACGCTCCTCCTCGCGGCGCAGAAGAAATTTGCGCTCACCATCGACAACATCATGCGAGGGCCGGGAGTTATACGGCTACGAGCCCGCCGCACCGCGCTGGTCCGATGACGGGCAGCACGTTTATTTTCAATGGAAGCAGGCCAATGAGCCGCGCATAAAACCGAACGACACCTACGTTGTGAATCGAGACGGTTCCGGCTTGCGCAAGTTGAGCGACGAAGAAACGAAGAAGCTTCCTCCCGCGTTCGGCAGCCGCACGCGCGACCGCAAACGTATGGCGTACGCGGAGAATGGCGATATTTTTGTTTACGATTCCTCGACCGGCGCGAAACGGCAAATCACGAAAACATCCGACGTCGAAACGAATCCGCAATTTACGTTCGATGAAAAGCGCGTGACATTTTTGCGCGGTGGAAACCTGTACGAGATGTCGCTCGACACAGGGCTGTTGGAACAGTTGACGGACATCCGCGCGGCGGCCGTACCGGGTGCTCCCGCGCCCGCGGCTGCCGCTGGCGGACGAGGAGGCCGCGGTGGTCGCGGAGGCGGCGGAGGACGCCTCCGGCAGCGGACGTGAAGGGCACGGACAGCCAGGAATTTCTCAAGAAGCAGGAACTCGATCTGATCCTTGCGGTGAAGGAACGCAAGGAGGCACGCGAGGAAGCCGAGGCGAGGCGCAAAAAAGATCTGCCGCCGCAGCGCAAGCCTTTTCAGTTGCAGGCGCGCGAGACCGCCGGCCGCCTGGAGCTGTGCCCGGATGGAAAATGCGTCATCGCGATGGTCACCGACGCCCCGAACGGCGTAAAGAACGAGAACGTGCCGAATTACGTCACCGAAACAGCGTACACGGAGGACATCAACGGGCATTCCAACGTCGGCGAGCCGCAGAACAAGCAGCGCGTGGCGATTCTCGACGTCGCGACGGGCGAGGTGAAGTGGGTTGACGCCGGGCTCGGTGCGCGCGAACTCCAGCTCTCGGCTCCGGTCTGGAACGAAGCAGGCACGAAGGCGTTTCTGATCGCGCGCTCCACCGACAACAAGGACCGCTGGATTCTCGCACTGGACCCCGCGACGGGAAAAACGCGCACCCTGTTCACCGAACACGACGACGCGTGGCTGATCGGCGGCGGGCCTTTCGCCGGAGGCGGCGCGGGCTGGTTGAAGCATAGCGACGAGATTTATTTCTTGAGCGAAAAGGACGGCTACTCGAATCTGTTCAAGATTTCCTACGACGGCGGCGATCCGAAGCCGCTGGTTGCCGGCAAGTTCGAAGTGAGCGGCGTCGAATTGTCCCGGGATGGCAACACGTTCTACTTCACATCGAGCGAAGTGAGTCCCTTCGATCGCCACTTTTATTCCATGAGCGTCGATGGCGGCGCGCGCACGCAACTCACGAAGGAGGCTGGGAATCATCGCGTGACGTCTGTCGCCCGACGAAAAAGCCATGGCCGATATTTATTCCTATACCAATAAGCCTCCGGAGCTGTTTGTCGACGGCAAAAAGGTCACGTCCTCGCCTTCGCCTGAGTTTTGGGATTACAAATGGCTGGATGTGCCGATTGTCGAAATTCCCGCGCGCGACGGCGTCAAAGTACCGGCGCGTTTGTATAAACCGGCGAATTTCAAAAAGGGCGGGCCCGCCGTGATGTTCGTCCACGGAGCAGGGTACCTGCAAAACGTCCACCACTGGTGGTCGCAATACGAGCGCGAGTACATGTTCAACCATTTTTTGATGGAGCACGGCTACCTGGTGATCGATATCGATTACCGGGGCTCGGCCGGCTATGGGCGCGACTGGCGAACGGCCATCTATCGTCACATGGGCGGCAAGGATCTGGACGATCACGTCGACGCGGCGAAGTTTATTGTTTCGCAATATGGCGTGGACCCCAAACGTATCGGTTTGTACGGCGGCAGCTACGGCGGGTTTATCACACTGATGGCGATGTTCACCGCGCCCGATACGTTCGCCGCCGGAGCGGCACTGAGGCCGGTCACCGACTGGGCGCACTACAACAACGGATATACCGGAAATATTCTCAATTTGCCGCAGAAAGACACGGAAGCATACAAACAATCGTCGCCTATTTATTTTGCCGGCGGGTTAAAAGGAGCTCTGTTAATCTGTCATGGGATGGTCGATACTAACGTGTTTTTCCAGGATTCGGTGCGCCTGGTGCAGAGGCTTATCGAATTGCACAAGGAAAACTGGTCGATTGCGCCCTATCCGGTGGAGGATCACGGGTTCGTGCAGCCGTCGAGCTGGGCCGACGAGTACAAGCGCATATATTCCCTTTTCGAGAACAACCTAAAGCAAAAATGAGGCGAACGCCCGATGGCTCGCGCGCGGCCGGCGCGGGTAGACTTGATTCATGCCGGCCTGTCGGAACTGCGGAGGGCGTCTCTGCAAAGGCGAAACGAAATGTTTCACTTGCGAGATGCCGGTCAACGAAGAGAAAAGTAAGCGGGATATCAACTTGGGGCGCGTGCGTGTCACGCTGACCATCTTGTTCTTTCTCTGCCTGGGTTTGACGATTGCCTCGCTTTTTACAGACGTCGGGCCGTCGTTTTACAAGTGCCTGGCCGCGACCGTGATTCTGCATTTCGTCAAAGAATCGGCCACTCAGATGTCGGAAAAAAAGTCCTAGTTCTCCGAGAGTGCACCGTCTTGGAATATCGAATGGTGAAATCCCCGCCCTCACGGGCGGGGTTATAACCCCTGGCGTGAGCCTGGGGAATTTTTCATGGTAACGAAACCATTAGTTTCTTGATCTCGCGGATGACTAGTTCCAGTTCCTCGTCCTTGGTATAGAAATGCGGTGCGACGCGAATGCCGGCGCCGGGGCGGAAATCGACCAGATAATCTCGGCGGCCGAGTTCCTGGGTGATTTCGTAGCCGTTCGGAACATCGATCACCACGGTTCCGCCGCGCTGCCGTGGATCGCGCGGCGAGTTGACGCGAAACCCTGCCTCTTCAGCCAGTTGGATGAGCTTTTCGGTCTGGCGTACCGATTTGTCCCGGATCGCAGGCACACCGATTTCGCCTATGATTTCATAGCCGGACATCGCTGAATACATGGCTGGAATGTTCGGCGTGCCGTTCAGGAAACGGTTGATTCCAGGGTCGTAATCGTGCTCCGGTGCGAATAGGAACGGTTGCCGATGCGCTGCCCATCCGGTGGCACGCGGCTCCAGTTCAGGCCACAAGTCACGGCGGACGTATAGAAATCCAGCACCGGGGCCGCCGAGCAGCCATTTCACCGATCCGCCGACCGCGAAATCGACGCCCAGATCACGGACGTTCAGCGGAACGGTTCCAGCCGATTGATACACGTCGGCGACGATTTTTGCGCCCACTTCATGGGCCCGGAGCGTGAGCGCGGCCAGGTCCTGCTGAAAAGAGCTGCGAAACAGGACGTGGGAGACGGAAACCAATGCCGTTTCCTCGTCCATTGCTTCGAGCATCGATTCCAAAGGAATCGTAATGCCATCCGGCGACGGAATTTGCACAAAACGAGCGTTTAAACGCTCATAATTGTACATATTCGACGGGAAATTCATCGCCTCCGACACAATTTTGTTGCGTTTTTGAGTCCAGTCGAAGCAGGAAAGGACGATCTGCTGGCAGATGGAGACGTTCTGCTGCATGACAATTTCGCCTTCGCCCGCGCCGATGATTTTTCCAATCATGTTGCCGACTGTTACCGGCATCTCCCACCAGCCTTCTTCCCAGGCGCGGATGCCGCGCGTGTCCCATTCATCGGCGAACTGATGGAGGCGTTCGCGGGTGCGCCGGGGCATCGCGCCCAGCGAGTGGCTGATCATGTACACGGTGCGATCGAGGATCGGAAATTCCTTGCGCCACTCGAGGAGCGGGTCCATCAGGATCGCGCGCCGCCGCTGACGATGAGGATCTCGCCGCTCACATAATCGGAGAGAGAAGAGCAGAAGAACAACACAGGTCCGGCGGCTTCCTCGACGGTTCCCGCGCGGCCCAGAGGGCAATGGGTCTTCACGGCGTCGATGGTTGCCTGCTGGATGCCGACCTTGATTTTCCGGCCTTTCACGTCGATCTCCGAGCCTTCACCGAGCGGCTGGACCAGGCGCGTTTCAATGAAGCCGAAACCGACGGAGTTCACGTTGACGTTGTAGCGGCCCCATTCCTTGGCCATGACTTTCGTCAATCCGTTGATGCCGCTCTTGCCGGATCCGTAGCCGGCCTGACCGGCGATTCCGTCGACACCCGAGACCGAGGTGATGTTCACGACCTTGCGCATGACTCTTTTCCCTTCCGCGATCTCCCGTTTTGCCGCCTCGCGAATGAAGGTCGACGCGGCGCGCAGGATGCGGAACGGAGCCACCATATGGATGTCGAGCATGGCCTGAAACTGCTCGTCGGTCGTCTTCTGGATGACGTTGTCCCAGGTGTAACCGGCATTGTTGACGATGATGTCGATGGAGCCGAATCCGCTGACGGTGGCGTTCACCAGCTTTTCCGGAAACTCTGGCGCCGTGATATCGCCGGGCATCGCCTTGGCGGCGCCTCCTTCCTTGTCGATCATCATTCCGGTCTCGAAGACCACGTCGCGATCGAGATCGTTCAACATCACCGCCGCGCCCGCTTGGGCGAGCTTCAGCGCGACGGCGCGTCCGATGCCTCGGCCCGCTCCGGTGACCAGCGCCGTTCTACCTTTGAGATCAATAGCCATGCATCGTGTTTTATCACAAAGGACGACTGTGATAGGATCAGGGCAAATGCGACCGACGATTCTATCGCTTTTTCTGGGCGCCACGGCGCTGCTCGCAACGGATTCAATGGACAGATCGGCCGGGAGGCCGGACGCTCCGGTCACGATTGACGTTTTCAGCGATTTCGAGTGTCCTCACTGCGCCAGACTGCACTTTGGCGCGTTGAAAGATGCGCTGGGGGACTGCGTGGCTTCGGGCAAAGTGCGCATTGTTTACCACGATTATCCGTTGTCGCAGCACCAGTACGCGCGGAAGGCGGCGCAATTCGCGGACGCCGCGGCCAGGATCGGCCGGTATGAACGCATCTGCGACGCGCTGTTCCGGACGCAGGAGGAATGGGCGCGGACCGGCGACATCGAGGGAGCGGTGGGGAAGGAACTGACGCCCGCGGAACTGGCGCGGGTCATGAAAATCCTGAACGATCCGAAGAGTCTGGGCGAGATCAACCGCGAGATCGACGCCGATATGGCGCTGGGAGCGCGGATCCCGTTGACCGAAACGCCGACGATGATTGTGAGCGGCGGCGGGAAGCGGTATCCGATCAAGGGCGATGTCCGCTACGATCTGCTGAAGCAGTTGATCAATAGCCTGCCTGTAAAGTAAATGTACCGGGTGATGTTTATCGCCAGCCGGATCGCGCTGGCCGCGGTGTTTCAATGGGCGGCGTATACGAAGCTGCGCGACCCGTGGATGATCTTTGCGATGGAGCTCGATGCGATGCACATCGTGCCCGGCGCGATGGTCGAGTTTCTGGCGCGCTCGATGCCCTGGTTGGAGTTGCTGGTGGGCGTGCTTCTGCTGTTTGGGATTCAGACACGATGGGCCGCGTCGTTCGCCACTGCGCTGCTGGCGGTTTTTTTCACGACCTTGCTGGTTCTGTATTTGCGAGGATTCCAGGGGGATTGCGGATGTTTCGGACCGGGGGAGCAGTTGGGTCCGAAGACGCTGGCTCGGGATGGGGCGCTGCTGGCGCTGTCGATTTGGGTTACTTGGCATGCCTTTCGAAGGTCGAAGCAGGCCGCAGTTGCTACAATATAGATAGTTGCTCCGGGTTGTCCCGTTCTTCTGCCCAATGAAAAAGCAGGCAGGTCGGGGACCTGCCCCACTCGATGCATAATTCTGAATCACTGAGTCTTCACTTCGGACTTTCATTCGACGATTTATACCGCCGCGAGGGTCTGGTCCGTCTTGATGCTGCGTTTGTCGATTATCTGGACAACGCGCTGGCCGCCCGTCTAAAGGCCGCGCGGGCCGAGTTTTCGGCGCGCAAGCAGCAGTCCGAACTGATGGTCGACCTGGCTCCGCATGTGGAGGATTTTATCGGCGACTTGTTCGGCATTTCGGCTGAAGTGCGTGCGTTGCAGGCGACGCACGATGCGCTGGCGCCGGTTTACGCGCTGAAGCGGAAATTCATCCAGAGGAAAGCGATCAGCGGCGTGACGGCGGAACAAGCGTCGGCGATCAACGGACGCGCACGGGGTTGCGAGCTGGAAACGTTGTTCAACGAGCCGTTGACGGAAGCGAGTTTTGTCGAGCAAGTCTCGCGATGGCTGGAAAACGAGACGACTCATGCGGCGGAACTGGGGGTCGCGGCTCAGTACGCGTCGTGGGCCGCTGACGAGGGAGGCCGACAAAAACATCATCGCGGCGGGAATTTCAAGTCCCGCACAAGCTGGACATGACGCACCTGATCCCCGTCGAAACGGTGATGAACGGCGTGGCGCGGTCGCGATGCCGGGGCACGAATGGCGGCATCGCGAGGGATTCAAGTCGACTGACGCGGGCATGAGCCCGAACGCGGCGCTGGACCAAGCGAAATACTGCATCAAGTGCCACAACCAGGACAAAGACACGTGCTCGACCGGTCTGAAGGAGAAAGACCGGAGAGCTCCAGAAAGCATCTTCGGCGTTACTCTCGCGGGTTGCCCTCTGGACGAGAAGATTTCCGAAATGAACCTGGCCAAACAGCGCGGTCTTACGGTGGGCGCGCTGGCGATCACGGTGGTCGACAACCCGATGGGCGCGGCCACAGGACATCGCATCTGCAACGACTGCATGAAGTCCTGCATTTTTCAAAAGCAGGACCCCGTGGACATTCCGCAGGTGGAAACGCGAACGCTCAAAGATGTTCTGGAACTGCGTCGGGTTTCGAGATCTACAGTCTGCTGACGCGTTGGAACCCGCTGAACTTCGAGCGGCCTTTGCCGAAGCAAGCTTCGGGATACAAGATGCTGGTGGTGGGGCTGGGTCCGGCGGGATTTACGCTGGCGCATCATCTGATGAACGACGGACACACCGTGGCCGCAGTCGACGGATTGAAGATGAGCCGCTGCCGGCCGAGCATCTCGGGCGTGAAGGTGCACGGCGAACGGATTCCGTTCCGTCCGATCCACGATGTGAATGAAATTTACGAATCGCTGGACGACCGCGTGATGGCGGGTTTCGGCGGCGTGGCCGAGTACGGCATCACGGTCCGCTGGAACAAGAACTTCCTCAAGATCATCCGCCTGTTGCTGGAAAGGCGCGAACAGTTCGCGATGTTCGGCGGTGTGCGCTTCGGCGGACTATCACCGTCGACAGCGCGTTCGAGCTGGGTTTCGATCACATCGCGCTGTCGTGCGGGGGCGGGACGGCCGACCGTGATTCCGATGAAGAACGGGCTTGCGCGAGGCGTGCGTCAAGCGTCTGACTTCCTGATGGCTCTGCAACTCACCGGCGCGGCGAAGACGAATTCCGTCGCGAATCTGCAATTGCGGATGCCGATCGTCGTGATCGGCGGTGGATTGACGGCGATCGACACCGCGACGGAATCGCTGGCGTACTACGTGGTGCAGGTGGACAAATTCCTGCAACGATACCAGGTGTTGACTGCGGAGAACGGCGAGCTCGAGGTGCGGGCTAGCTGGACGGCTGAGGAAACGGAGACTTCGGAAGAGTTCATCACCCATGCGCGCGCGATTCGAGCGGAGCGCGCGGCGGCGGCCCGCGAAGGGCGTCGAGCCGAACTGGTACAGGTCCTGAATCCTGGGGTGGCGTCACGCTGGCGTACAGACGGCGATTGATCGACTGCGCCCAGCTACACGCTGAACCACGAGAAGTTGCGCCGGCGCTCGAAGAAGGGATTCGATTCGCGGAATTGTTAACGCCGGAAGAGGTCGAAATCGATCGCCGGTCACGCGCCAGCGTTGACGCTGCGCAGCGTCGGCGAAACGGTGCGGCTGCCGGCGAGGACGATTCTGGTGGCGGCGGGAACGCAGCCCAACACTGTGCTGGCGCGAGAAGACCGGACCACGTGTCGCTCGACGGCAGTTATTTTCCGGCGGTGGACGAAGATGGGCAGAAGGTGAAGCCCGAAAAAATCTCGAAGCCCGCGCAGACGCGCGTGCTGATGTCGATACGGGAGGACGGCAGAGGCATCAGCTTCTTCGGCGATCTGCATCCGTCGTTTGCGGGCAACGTAGTGAAGGCCATGGCGAGCGCTAAACAGGGTTATCCGGTTGTGTCGAACTTGTTGTCGCGAAGGCTTCCGCTCCCGAAACCGGCCGAGCTGTTGCAGAAGCTCAGCGGCGCATTGCGCGCGATCGTGAGGGAAAGTGATCCGGCTCACGCCGACCATCGTCGAAGTGGTGGTGGAAGCGCCCATGGCGGCACGCGCTTTTAAGCCGGGACAATTTTATAGATTACAGAACTTCGAGACGCTTGCGCCTCGGGCAGATGACACGGTACTCGCGATGGAAGGCCTCGCCCTCACTGGCGCATCCGTGGACCGTCCCGAAGGATTGCTCTCCACCATCGTGCTCGAAATGGGCGGCTCATCAGATCTGTGCGCCCTGCTCCAACCCGGCGAGCCGTTTATCCTCATGGGTCCCACCGGCACTCCGCGGAAACGCCACCCACCGAGACCGTATTGCTGGTCGGCGGCGGACTCGGTAACGCCGTATTGTTCTCGATCGGGCAGGAGCTGCGTGCGAGCGGATCGCGCACCATCTATTTCGCCGGATACAAGAAAATCATCGACCGGTACAAAGTGGAGGAGATCGAAAAAGCCGCGGACATCGTGATATGGTGTTGCGACGAAGCGCCCGGATTCACGCCGGGCCGTGTGCAGGACAAGGCTTTTGTCGGCAATATTGTGGATGCGATTGCGGCCTATGGCAGCGGATTACTCGACGAACCGGAAATCTCGCTTCATACAGTGGACCGCCTGGTGGTCATCGGTTCGGACGCAATGATGGGCGCCGTCGCTCGGGCGCGCCACACCATTCTCGCCCCGTATTTGAAGCCCGATCACAAGGCCATCGGCAGCATCAACTCACCCATGCAGTGCATGATGAAGGAGATCTGCGCGCAGTGTCTCCAGCTCCACAAGGATCCGCGCACGGGAGAAGAGACCGTGGTGTTCTCGTGCTTCAACCAGGACCAGTCTCTCGATCACGTGGATTGGGGTAATCTGCGCACGCGCCTGTCCCAAAACGGGGTCCAGGAAAAGCTCACCAAGCTGTGGATCGACCGATGCCTGCGCCAGATCGGCGCGCGGGAGCTGGCGGTTATTTAGTGGCAATGTGGTGCAGGATGGCATCCTGCGCGCCGATTGCCAATCGGCGCTGGGCGGGTTACCAACCCGCCGCAGGCTGCCAGCCTGCACCGCACGTTAATTCGCTTTCTGCCGGTCGATGTAGCGTCCGCGGGCCTTCATGATGGCTTCGTGCGCCGCGTGGACGTCGCGCCAGCCTTGCAGCTTGACGTTTTTTCCTTCGAGCTCCTTGTAGATCTCGAAGAAGTGCTCGATCTCGCGCAACTGGTGCCCCCGGACGTCGCCGAGATCGTCGATTTCGTCGTACCTTGGATTGCGCATGGGCACGGCGAGCAGCTTGTAATCGGCCTCGGAGTTGTCCACCATGTCGAGAATGCCCACGGACGAACCTCGATCATGCAGCCGGTGAAGCTGGGGTGGGTCATCAGGACCAGAATGTCAATGGG
>CAVVNE010000148.1:0-47702 GCA_963749245.1 Bryobacterales bacterium | reverse complement strand
CGGCGGCGGCGAAAAGGCCCGCGGATAGCAGAGTCAAATCTCGACGAGTCATGAAACCCATCATACGCGCCTATTGCGGAAACTGGCGCATGCAGTCCAGCACTTTTTCCGAATACTGCGGACGCGGATTGTAGACCTGCAATTTTTCTTCCAGCGTTTTTCCGGCGTACCAGCGGCCCGAGCCGAGTTCCTGCGACACGGTCCGGATCGCCGCTCGCACCGAAGGGAACGCCGCTCTCCCATTTTTCCATCCCAGCGGATTATTCGTGTCGGCGTCGTAGTGCTTCCCGCCGGAACTTTCGACAAATTCGATGCACACGATCAGGGAAGGAGGAATGGACGCGCTGGATGCCGATTCCAGAATTTCGCTGAGATTGTAGGGTTCGGCAAATCCCTTGCGCCGCATGAAGTGGGTGAGACTCTCCTCATGCTTCGAAACGACGATGGGCCGCGCGACGGCGCGCGGAGGCACGTCGGCGATGGTCGAAACGGGTAGCGCCGGTGCGAGCAGTAATACCCCGGTCACCAATTTCGATTTCGGCCAATGGATTTTGTTCGGAGTCCACCGTATGCGGACGATCACGCTTGTTTATCGGCCGGAACAAACCAATGCGATAGGGTGGCTTCAATTCGCAAACAACTGTTGCAGCCATCGAACCATCGGCGATTTATAACCGGTCAGGCGCGACGATTCCCAGGCGCGTATTCCGTGGCCTCCGCCCTTCACGGGGACCAATTCACAAGCGACCCCCGATGAATGCAGCGTCTCGCAAAACCGTTCCGACTGCGCGAAAGGCACCACGTCATCGTCGGTCCCGTGAATCAACAAAAACGGCGGCGACGACTCGCTCACCGCGTTGATGGGCGAAAATTCGGTGAGCCCGGCCATCAACAGATCGTCGAATAGCGTTCCCTTCACCGCATCGCGAACGCCGTCGGGGATCATGGCCGAGGTGCGCACGAGCGTGGCCAGGTCGCTCGGCGTATAGAACGCCACCACGCCCCGTACCGTTCCGTCGACGCCCGGCCGCAGCGCGGCCATTGCCGCCAGTTGTCCTCCGGCGGATTCGCCCAGCAGTGCGATTTTGTTCGGGTTCAGGCGATACTCCGCGGCGTGGTCCTTTACGAACTCGACCGCCCGGCGAACGTCGCTTTCCGCGGTACCCAGTTGCAGCGCCGCGCCCAGCGGATTGCGCGCAACGTCGCCCGCCAGGCGGTAGCTGATGGAGAACCAGGCAAACCCGGCGTCCGTCAGCGGCCGGAACAACGGCTGCACGTTGTTGGTCCGGTCGCCCGTCACCCACGCGCCTCCATGAACCAGGATCACCGCCCCGAAGGGGCCTGCGCCATCCGGAATATGAGCATTAAAACGAAGACTGACTTTCCCGGCGCGCGCATATTCCACGTCTCTTAAATCTTCGGCGTGAATAGTGTTCATGAAAAGAGCGAGGACAACGTACACTGTGCGTTTCAGAAACATTTGCGACTTCGTGGGGCGGGCTATCAGCCGGCAGCCGCCCTCTGGGCGGCTTTTGTGCCAGCGAATAAAAGCCTGCTGGAAGCAGGCTGCCGGCTCGATAGCCCGCCCCACAAAAGACAGCACCACTCTTTGTTGGATGCGCCCGCGCCCGGCCGGTTACAGCGCTATTTCTTCTCGCTTTCGATCCGGATTTCTTTCAGGAATTCGGTCGCGTGCGGAAGCTCCGTCTTGCCCGCCGGAAATTTGTTGACGCTCAGAATGTACGCCGTGATGTCGGCATTCACTTCGCGCGTCAGCTTGCCCGCTTTATTTTGCGGCATCGTGGTGCGGATGCGTTCGAACAGGTCGCCCAGCGTCAGGCCATCCCAGTTCGACAGGAAATCGCCTCCCACCAGCGGAGGCGACATCTCTCCGCCCATCAGAGTATCGGCGTGACAAGACGCGCAGTGCTGATTGTAGAGAGGCTTGCCGCGGCCGGCCTGCTCTTCGGTATAAACGCCGTCCCAAACCGACCGCGTCGCTTCCTGCGCGCCCGCTAGCGCGATCAGAAGCGCGGCCGCGATCGCGCTTTTCATTGCGCCGTCTGTCCGTGCTCTTCCGTTGCCGGCAGCGTGTAGGCGATATATTCGCCCGAGTAATTGCCGCCGCTGACCGCGACGATAATGTACTGCTTGCCGTTCACCATATAGGTCATCGGCGATCCGCTCTCCGGCGCGGGCATGTAAACGGCGCCTGCGTCCTTGCCCGTGGCTTTGTCATAGGCGCGCAGCAGGGCTCCCGGCGGATGTTCCTTAGTGGAGGTCCTCTGTCCCTCGCCGGCGATCACCAGCGACTTGGTGATCAGGGTACCGACGTTGTATCCGGATTGGCCGGTCCGCGGAATGTCCATGCCTTTCAGGGCGGGGTTGTTGCGAATCGCATCCGGCGTGTCTCCGTGCGCGATCTGCCACACGATCTCGCCCTTATCCAGACTGATGGCGGAGATCGTGCCATAAGGGGGCTTGATCAAGGGAAGGCCCTGGACCGTCAGACCGCCGAACCCGGCGGCCGCCGCGGCGCCCCGGCCGCCCCGGCCTGCCGCGGGCGCTCTTCTCGGCATCGGCGAATCGGCTCCCGCGTTTTCGCCGGGACCGGTCCGATTCCGTGCTTCCACTCCCGCCGTGCCCGCCACGAAATCCATATCCGATAAAGTTTTCGGGGGACGCACGAGACCGATCGGCGTGAGGCAGGCGTTGCACGCGTACGCATATACGATATGCGTCTCAGGATCGTAGGACGCTCCCGGCCAATTGGTGCCGCCGCTTGCCGTGCCCATCGTCAACGTCGCCAATGGGCCGCCGATCTTACTCTCCGCAGGCGGCGTGAACACCGGGCCGATGTGATACTTCGCGATCGCAGTCAACGCCGCGTCATGCATCGCCGGCGTGAAGTCGATCAGATCCTCCTTGAAAACGCCGTTGCGCGCGTAGGCCGGCGGCTTCGAAGGAAACGGCTGCGTGGGCGAATACCACTCGCCTGGCACAGAGCCCGTTTCGACAGGCTTCTCCTCGATCGGCCACACAGGCTTGCCCGTCACGCGATCGAACACGTACAAAAATCCCTGCTTGGACGGCTGCGCGACTGCTTTGATGGCACGCCCGTCCACGTTAATATCGGCAAGAATCGGCGCCGAGGAAATATCCATGTCCCACAGAGGATGATGGACCAATTGGTAAAACCACTTCACCTTGCCGGTCTTCAGATCGACGCAGACTAAGCTTTCGCCAAACAGATTTTTCCCCGGACGATGGCCGCCATAATAATCGCCCGTCGGCGATTCCACCGGCAGATACACCAGGCCGAGCTGTTCATCCACCGTGATCTGCGTCCACACGCCCGTATTGCCGGTGTACTCGGCCGATCCGTTCAACCAGGAATCGTAGCCAGGCTCATTCTTCATCGGAATGGTGTGGAAGATCCACAGCCGCTTGCCGGTTTTGACGTCGAAGCCGCGCACGTAACCTTTGTTATTGCGCATGCTCTTCGGCGTCATCCCCTCGCGGAACGCCGCGCCGATGATAACGGTGTCCTTGGCCACCACAGGCGCCGATTGCATCCCGATCTCGCCCGTGGTCAGGTCCGGCAGGATGGTCTGGTCGTCGTCCAATTTCAAATCCACCGCGCCGTTCTTCCCGAACGATGACACCGGTTGGCCGTTTTTCGCATCCAGGCAGATCAGCCGGTAGCCCGGCGTGACGTAAAGGATCCGCTCCTGCTTCCCGTCGGTCCAATAAGCGAGCCCTCGGCCTGAAAGCTGACGCGGAGCCGCCGCGCCGCGCTCTCCTTCGTGCTCGCCATGCACCCACAGCAGCTCGCCCGTGGCAGCATCCAGAGCGATGGCCGCCCTTCGCGAACCCGCGGTAGCATAGACGACCCCGTTGACCATCAGCGGCGTCCCTTCCAATTTGTACTCCGGACGATTGCCGATGCTGTCCGTCTTGAATCGCCACGCGACTTCGAGCTTGCTGAAGTTCGAAGCGTTGATCTGGTCCAAAGGACGATACCGCGTGCCCGCCAGATCAGCCGCATAGCTGGGCCACTCCCCGTCTTTATTCTTGTTCTGAGCCGACGCGCACAGCGCCATCAAGGCAATCGCAGTCGTTATTCGAAACATGTTTTTCTCCCAGGCAGGGCGTGGCCCTGCCCCACTAATTAATGACATGGAGGCTCCGTGTAGGGCCATGCCCTGCAACTTAGGCCATGCTCTTCAGTTGATCGATCCCGGCCTGAATTTTCTTCTTCTGTTCGTCGGTGACGTCGGGATTCGGCGGGCGCTGATACGTTTGCCGGTTTCCCATCTCCAGACTGAGCGCATACTTCATCGGGCCGTAGGAACCCACGCCCGCCGGCCTCAGCACCTGCTGCGCCGCATGCAGCGTCGCCAGCGGACCGTCGATATCCTTACCCTCGCGGTGCGCCGCGAACACGTTCGCGATTCGCTTGGTGAACAGATTTCCTTCGGCCAGAATCGCGCCCATTTTGGCGTTGAGCGCGGCCTTCAGGTTGTTGCCCGTGCCGGTCCGCATATTAAGCTTCGGAAATTCTCTCAAGTACATCTCGTATTCGGGGACGTCGCCGTTAGAGTCCTTGATGCCGGCCAGGTTCGGATAATGCTCCAGGCTATGCAACAGCTCGGCCGTGATCGGCACGGCGCTGGTACCCGGGATGTGATACAGATTGATGGGAATTTTCACCTGGTCGAAGATCAGCGAAAAGTATTTCGTCAGTCCCGCCAGCTGAGGCCGTTTGTAATAGAACGGAGGGATGATCAGCAGCCCGTCGGCTCCGTTGGCGGCGGCGTGCTGCGACAACTCTATCGTCTCCGGGAAATTCGGCGTTCCGGTCGAGACGATCATCGACGTGAGCCCGGCCCGATGCTTCAGCGCCGTTTCCTGGATCTTTTTCCGTTCCACGGTCGAGAACGAAGGATACTCGCCCGTGGTACCGGTGACGACGACGCCATCGGCGCCCTGATCCTTGAAGTACGCCATCATGTCGCGATAGTAAGCTTCGTCGAATTTCAGGTTTTTATCGCAAGGCGTGCAGGCCGCGACCCAAAACAGGCATTTTTCAGTCGCTGCGCCCGGTGTCTTCGCACTCGATTTGGACCCGCGCGGCGCGGCCATAGCCACACCGGCTCCAACGGCTCCTAAAAACGTTCGTCGGGTAGTTTCCGTTATCAACATGGACATTCTCCTCTTGGTCATGCATTGTACTACGTTCACTGCTTGACGTATTTTTTGATACCTTTCTGTAAAACCTCGGCGCCGTACACCGTGCCCTTGCCATCCGCGCCCACTCCTTCCGCGCCGCTGGTCGCGGTCAATCCGGGCGTGTTATCGGGAATAAACGCGGACACGGTACCGTCCTTCGCGCTCCCGATGCGAATGCCGCGCTTGAAGCCCGGATTGCTCCCTGCATACCCGCCCTTCTCAATCGATTCGGAATCGGCCACATAAATCACATCGTGACGGTCGATGAAAATTCCGCTCGGCCGCCCGAACTGTTTCCATTCCGCGAGGAACTTGCCTTCCTGGTCGAAAATCTGGATCCGATTGTTGGCGCGGTCGCCGACAAACAGCCTCCCCTGAGTATCGAACGCCAGCGTATGCGGCACTTCAAACTGCCCCGGACCCGACCCGTGCTCGCCCCACTGCTTGATAAACTTTCCATCCTTTGTGAACTTCACCACGCGAGCATTCCCACGCCCGCGGTCGTGACCGTCGGAAACGAAGATGTCGCCATCGGGCGCGATCGCCACGGCATTCGGCTGATTGAAAAGGTCCGGTCCATCTCCGGTGACTCCCTCCTTGCCCAGCGTCATCAGCACTTTTCCGTCCTGGCTGAATTTCAAGACCCGATGCCCCTTGCCTGCTCCATCCCTCGCTTGGCCATCGGCGATCCAGATGTTATCGTCCTTGTCGATCCAGATCCCGTGCGGAAACGCGAGCAGGCCGCTGCCAAAGCTCTTCAGCAATTTCCCCGAGTCGTCGAATTCCAGCACCGGATCCACTGTTTTGCCCGCGCAACTGTTCGCGCCGCATCGTTCCGCGATCCAGATGTGTCCCTTGGAGTCGACAGCCACGGTGCTGGTCGATCCCCACGTCCGCCCTTCCGGCAGCTTGAACCAATTCTCAACGGTACGGTACGGGTTCGGCTGCGCGAACAGAGCGAACACGGTTCCGTAGAGAGCGTAGCGTAATCGTCTTGTCACAGTATTCGATTGTACTGCCAAAAAGCGCGTATAGCACGCATCGCTGCTATACTGGTGGTTCGGGCTGTGGCGCAGCCTGGCTAGCGCGCTTGCTTGGGGTGCAAGAGGTCCCGGGTTCAAATCCCGGCAGCCCGACCAAATTCCCTGGCGCTAGGCTCTGGCTCGGCTCTAGGCTCTACGGCACTACGCGGCTCTAGGCTTAGGGACGGAAATCGACCGCGGAGTCTCACGATGTGACTCCCGGCCCGCGTTACGATAGGCATCCAGACGGGTTTCAGGCGACGGCTCGAGCAGAGCAGAAGGCATCTGGGCGGATCTGGCTATTCATCACCGTAGGTCACCTGCCATTACCAGTGCCCCGCCGTCTTTGGTAGACCCAAGCGATGGACGAGAGCCTGAAAGCGCGAGTCACCGCGGACTCCGTCCCAGCGTGGATCGCAGACGATCAGGCTTGCGTAGCGCCGATCGTCAAAGACTCTCGTCAGCAACTCGAATCCGCGATCGCGATCCCCCAGAGCAAAATAGGCGAGCGCAAAATCCACCCCCCCCTGTTCGGCCTCTCTCGTCGCAAGGATACTGCGCGCGTCACCCGTGCGACCCATCAAAGCATAGGCTCGGGCTGCCTGGGCCCGTGTCGTGGGGAACAATTTTAATGCCTCGTCAAATTGTCCGGTCTGAATATACGCGTCGGCGAGGCGGGAGTGGGCATTTCCATCGTGAGGATCGAGTTCAAGCGCACGTTGAAGCTGTGGGATGGCCTCTTCATATCTCCGAGCACGGAATAGCACCCGCCCATATTCTGAAGTGACGGTCACAGATACCGGGTCTAATTCGACAGCTCGCCGACCCTCTGCAACCGCTTCCTCGAAGCGGCCCAAAATTTCGAGCAGGGTTGCGTAATAGACATGCGCGTCAACGTCGCTGGAGTTCAATTCGATGGCTCGTCTAAATTCCTGCTCGGCAGCGCCCCATGCCATGTCGTAGAACATCAGGATATAAGCCAGAGCTTCGTGAGCTTCAGCCAGTTGAGAATCAAGTTCTAATGCTCGAATGGCCGCTTCACGCGCCGGTTCCTGCGATTCGCGGAACCCAGCTGTGCCGAGAATACCTCGTTGAACCCAGGCCCCCGCGAGTCCTGCAAAGGCCGCGGCAAATTCCGGCTCAAGCTGAATCGCCGCATCGTAGTGCTGGATTGCCTGCTTCAAGTGCGATTCATCGCGCACGTCCTGTTGATGACGCGCCAGAAGGTATTCTTCCTGGGCAGCGGAGGAAATGGGTGGGGACCTATTGAGCCGTTTCCAGGCGTCCGGCTCCACTTGAACTTTCACCTCACCGGCAATCAATGTTGCCAGCTCGCCCTCGAGACCGAGGATACTCGACAGATCGCGTTCATAGCTCCTCGCCCAAAGATGTCGCTCAGTCCTTGCTTGTATCAGCTGGGCCGATACTCGTACTCGATTGCCTTCGCGCTGAACGGAGCCTTCAATAATCGCATCGACGCCCAACTCCCGTGCAATTTCGGGGACAGGTTTCACCGTGCCCTTGTAGCGCATCGTGGACGTACGGGAAATCACCTTCAACGCGCGGATCTGCGCCAGGCTCGTAATCAGAGCCTCCGTGATTCCGTCCGCGAAATAATCCTGTTCGCTGTTTCCGGACAAGTTCTGGAGCGGAAGCACTGCCACGGATTGGATGAGCGGACCTCCCCGACCCGTGCGCGAACGCTCCCCCGTTGTGCTGGTCCGCCATAGGAGCAGGCCCGCCGTGATAAGAATCAGGAGCGTGACGCCCGCTGCGATCTTCAAATACAAACCGCTCAGGGACGAACTTGCCTCCACCCGGCTCAGGCCGTCTTCAATCACCTCGGGCGAAGATGGGACCGTGGTGACCGGCGCGACAAATCGATAGCCTCGCCTTGCGATCGTCTGAATGTATCTTTGATCGTCCGGGCTCTCACCCAACGCCTTCCGCAGAACGGAAATGTTCCTCGCGAGGCTGCCTTCCTCCACGAAGGTATCCGGCCAGACCTTTCGGAGAACTTCCTCCTTCTCCACAATCCGGCCTTCCGCCTCGACGAGCGCGAGAAGGGTGTCGAAGGCCTTGGGAGCGAGCGGAATCTGCTGACCCCCTAAGAAAAGCAGCCGTTGGACCGGGTCCAGACGGTATTCGTGAAACGCCAGTAAGTCCTGTCCTTTGTGTGCCATCTACGAAATCAGAACATTGTAAGAGTTTTGTCAGAGATACCGAAAGACAATCTTACCCTTTCGGGCCCATCATCGGCTTGGCGGTGATTCGAAATCTGATGATTCGGAGCTCACAAATGAAAGCATGTACAATTTTTCTTCTCGTCGGGTCCGTCTTCGCCCAAGTGCCAACGCTGGACCAGACGACGCTGAACGGCAAATTCAATTTCGTCTATGGGCTTTACCAAAGGAGTAGCTCATCGGCCATCATGGGCACGATCAGCTTCGACGGGAAGGGCCACTATACCTTAGCGGCGGGCGATACCAACGCACAGGGCGTCTATCGTATTGATGTTGACGGACTGGGCAGCCTCTCCAATCCATTCGATGAGACTCTGCCTCCCATCAATCTGCGGATCGCCGCCGGAGGAAAACTAGCCGGGGGATCGACGTTGGACCAGAGCACGGCGGACCGGCACGATCTGCTGCTGGCGCTTCCAGCGGCAACCAAAACGCCCGCCATGGCCGGGAACTGGGGTGGCGTGACATATTTATACACGCCTGGGCCGCCCACGTTATTCGCGCGCGCCGGAAGGTTCCGTTTCCAATTCGGAGCCGACGGAACCTTGAGCTCGACCACTTGGACCTACCACGAGAGTGACGTGAATAGCGGCGCGCCCCAGGATCTTACCTCGACTGGCACGTACACGGTGGATTCCTCCGGCATCGGAATGTACACGTCGGCCCAGGGAGCCAAGGGGATCGCCGTTTCCGCGGACGGTTCGATGTACATCGGAATCGACAATGGAGGTCTTCCTGAGCTGATCTTCGGAACGCGTCTCGCCGACGGAAATCCGAGCGCCCAGGGATTCCAGGACCGGTATTGGTGGTATCAGACAAATGCCGCCTCGCCCGGCGGGGGATCTGTCCGAAGCTCAGATTTTGCGTGGACGCTAGGCAACGCATTGCAGGGGGTCGAGGGCCGGGGACTGAATCGGGGGAGCGGGTGGGGGCAATTCATCGATGCGGCTACCGGCCGCCTTATGGATCTGGCGGTAGTGCTCGGTGGCTTCACCATTCACCCGGACAGTACCGTCGACCTCGTTTCGGCCGGGCTCGGGAGTCCCGGAATCGGCGTCATTTCCGCCGATGGCGTAGCCATTCCGTGGACGAATCTCTCTGCCACGGCTACCGGGAATTACTCATTTAGCATTGCGATACAGTCGCCAACGTTTCAGGCTGGACCCGGCCAAAGCGTGTTTCTCGATCCTAACGGCCCAATGCAGGCGGCGACGGCAAGCGCCCATCCGTTTCCCTTTGCTCCTGGAACGCTGGTGAAAGTGCGCGGCTCCGGCCTTGCGGCAGGTCCACTTTCCTATACCAGTCTTCCGCTGCCCACGGCGCTGGGCGCTACCTCTCTGACCGCGAACGGGCAGGCAGTGGGTCTGGTAGCGGTCGCGTCGGATTCAATCACGTTTGTGATGCCATTTGCTACCGCGGGGGCTGGCAGAATTCGGCTAAAAGCTACTGTTAACGGAGTTGCGAGCAATGAAATCGCAGTTCGTGCCGTGCCTTCCTCGATCGGATTCTTCTCCACGACGGGTGACGGCGTGGGAGACATCGTCGCAGCACATGTGGATGGGTCTCCGATAACCGCAGCTTCGCCAGCATCGGCGAACGAAGCGATTGTGCTCTATGCGTCTGGTTTGGGTTCTATGGCTACTTCCGTAGCAGAGTATGCTTGGCCTACATCGCCCGACCCGACGAGTTTCCCGGTGCAAGTAGATTTCGCCGGAGTCCAGGCGACCGTTCTTTATGCCGGTGCCGCACCCGGCTTGCCTGGCGTTTACCAGATCAATGTAATCGTGCCCTCAAGTGCGACTACATCAAGCGCGACGAGCGTGAGACTCTCCCAAGGTTATGCGCAAACGCACATCTCCAAGGTGACAATTCCGATTCGCTAACTCGCCCGAGAGTATCGGTGAATCGACGCCCTCGGCCCCGAGGAAACAGAGTCGCCGCTTCGGGGGATCACGCGCCACTCGCAGAAAGATCGCCACAGAAAAGCATCGCGCGTTGACCCACACCTGCGGCTCTCGTCGCTAAAGAGGATTGCGTCGCACGGATTGTGACCGCAAGTCTCACCGATGATTTGACCTCGGGTTGGCAGCTTCGGAGACAACAATTGTTGATCACACATTGATCACACCTCGCGGTTCCAGAGGGACCACTGCCCGGAAAGGATGGTCTTGCATCCACGCAGAATCAGCTAGTTACGGCTAGATCGGACCACATCGGACAAAGCGAAAGGGGGTTCGATTCCCGTTAGCGCTACCATGTTTTCATAGACTTACGGGCTCCAGGCCAGCACAGCGTCTGGAGTCCAACCCAGCTTGCTCAGGGCCATTAATACCGTCTATACTATAGATGGTATTAATGATATGCGGGTAGTTGAACTAAAACTCAAACAAGCAAGCGCTGTTCTCGGCGTTTCCTCCAAGGACCTGCAGAACCTGGTCCAACTCAACGTACTGAGGCCGTCGCGGCGAGACGCCTACTACTGGTTTGACACGCGCCGGTTATTGGAAGCCAAGGTGGCCTTCTATCTCAAAGAGTCTCTCGGAGCGTCAACCGATGTTCTCGCGCGTTTCACACAGGCCCTTTCTAGTAGCATCAGCGACGAAGACTGGATCAAGCTGCGCTATCTCCGGATGAGTTCCCGCCCGGCGCGCGGGCGGGAGGCCATCGAAGTGCTGATTCCCCTTCGCAATCTGGCGAAGGAACTCGACGAGCAACTTCCGCGCGCCCGACTCTATCAAGACCTACCGCGCGGACGAAAGCGCGCCGGTTGGAAGCGTGAACTTGTGCGCAACCTGGAAGCTGCGGCGGACGATCTCGCAGGGATCACTCCCGAACAGGTTCGATCGGCGATTCGTGGGTACCGCGCGGAGAAGAAGGGCCTGCCGGAGGTCACCGTTGGCGGCGAAAAGCGCCCAGCGTAGGGGCGTCGTAGACACCTCGGTGGTAGTGGCGGGAATCGCCGCCTTCAAGGAACGGCCGCCGGTTTCGTCGAGTGCCAAGTTCCTCAGAGACTGGCTCGACCATGCCGGGTTTAACTGGCTTATTACAGAAGAGATTCTCGCCGAATACAAAGCGGTGTTGTCGCGGCTTCGCGTTCGCCGGAGCGTCGTCGGGACGTTGATCAACCTGCTGCGCGAAGAAGCCGAGTTCGTAGAAGTCCGCTCCACCACCGAGGTATCTCCCGATCCAGGAGACGATCCGTTTTGCGCGTGTGCAGAGGCGGGAGGCGCTGCGTTCATCGTGACTCTGAATCCAAAGGACTTTCCGCAACGTAAGCTCCGCGCCAAGGTCATCACCCCGCAAAATCCACCTCCAACGACGGCTCGCAGCCGAGCCCGGTGAGGGCAAATTGTGGAGTCCAACTGGAGTCCAGACCGCCTTGGTTCGCGTTTTGGCGTCCAAATCGAGTGTCCTCAAGCCTTTTGTTTTCATTGAACGCTGTCTGTAAGTGATTGATATTTTTTGCTTGGGGTGCAAGAGGTCCCGGGTCCAAATCCCGGCAGCCCGAGCGACCCGCTCGTGGATTCGGACAGAACAGTAACGATTTATGGCATAACCGCGACTAATCTTTGACGTCTAAGAGGCTACATGTGGACCTTGCGTCTCTGGGAACCGCTCGCACAGGACATCCGGTATGCCTTTCGCGGCATGGCTGGCAGCAAGCTATTCACCGGCATGGCGATTCTTTCCCTTGCCCTCGGCATCGGCGCGAACACCGCGATTTACAGTTTCATGGACAGCGTCATGCTTCGAGCGCTGCCTGTTCGACATCCGGAACAACTGGTGATCCTCAACTGGCGCGCCAAATCGGACGCTCCGGTGGTTCACAGTCACTGGGGAAGCGATTACGATGAACCGGGGGGCGGCCGCACCAGTCCGAATTTTCCGTATCAGGCCTTCGAACTGCTGCGCGATCACAATGACGTGTTGTCCTCCCTATTCGGCCACGTCGGCGGGGGACGGCTGAATCTGGTCATCGACGGGAGCGCCGAACTCGCGAGCGGGCAATACGTCACCGGCGGCTTTTTCTCCGGGCTCGGCGTGCCGCCCGCCGCCGGACGCCTGATCGGACCGGACGACGATCGCCTCGGAGCGCCGCCAGTTGCCGTGATTACCGATGATTACTGGCACGCAAGATTCGGAGCAAATCCCTCTGTAATCGGCAAACAAATTCAGATCAACGAAACGTCGTTCACCATCGCCGGCGTCTCCGCTCCGGAGTTCTACGGCGTCTCCCCGGACAGCAAACCCAGCGTATTCCTTCCGATGGCAAACATCGGTCTCACCCGTCCTCAGGAAGGGCCAGAAGCGTTCCACGAGGGCACGTACTACTGGATTGAATTGATGGGACGATTGAAGAACGGCGTCACGCTGGCGCAGGCGCAGGCTCAGCTCGCCGGACCCTTCCACGGGTTTGTAGAGAGCACGGCGACCAAGGATAGAGAGCGCGCGGACCTTCCCTCCCTATGGCTTCAGGAAGGAGGATCGGGCGTCGATTCGCTGCGCCGCCAGTATTCGAAGCCGCTGTGGATTCTCATGGCGATGGTCGGACTGATATTAGCCGTCGCTTGTTTCAACATCGCCAACCTGCTGCTGGCCCGGGCTGCAAGCCGGCGCCGCGAGATTGCCCTTCGGCTGAGTTTGGGCGCGGGCCGCCTCCGCATTGTACGTCAATTGTTGACTGAAAGCGTCCTCCTGGCGATTCTCAGCGGCATTGCCGGCATCGGCGTCGCCGCCGTCTGCATTCGATTCCTGCTGCTCCTGCTGACCAATGGAAACGACAATTTTTCGGTGAACGTCCGCCTGGACTGGAGGGTGCTCCTCGTTCACGCTGCTCATCGCCATCGTCAGCGGCATTTTCTTCGGACTGACTCCGGCGCTTCAGGCCACCCGCGTCGACATCACCCCCGCATTGAAAGAAACCCGCGCCAGTGAATCGCATGGAAAAGCCCGCCGCTTTGGCCTTCGCTTCGGATTGAGCCAGGTGCTGGTCGTTACCCAGATTGGCATTTCCCTGCTGCTGGTGGTTGCCGCCGGTTTGTTCGTTCGTACGATCGCCAATC
The DNA here is from genome assembly GCA_963749245.1 of Bryobacterales bacterium. Lineage (GTDB taxonomy): Bacteria > Acidobacteriota > Terriglobia > Bryobacterales > Bryobacteraceae > Palsa-187. The sequence goes on along the minus strand of CAVVNE010000148.1, from coordinate 34,142 downwards.
TTCATTCGGTGAATCTGGGCTTCAACGCCGAGAACATCCTGATTTTCACTCTCGACGCCACGCAGGCCGGCTACAAGGACGCCTCGCTCAAGCAGTTTTATAAGGAACTCGAACAGCGTTTCCAGGCGATCCCTGGCGTGCGCGCGGCCACCAGCAGCGACCTGCCGCTGGTCGGCGGCTGGTCGAGCAGCACCAACATCACTGTGCCCGGTATCCCGCAGCCTCCCGAAGGCCAGCGCGGTCCGAACACATCGTACGCCATGGTGGGTTCGACCTTTTTCGAGACCATGGAGATTCCCATCGTCGCAGGACGGGAGCTCGACAAGCGCGACGTGGAGGGCGCTCCTCTCGCAGGCGTCGTAAACCAGGTCTTCGCGGAAAAGTATTTCCACGGCGAGAATCCCGTGGGACGCCATTTCGGCCTTGGCGGAAAGACCAACGCGGCGGACGTCGAAATCGTCGGGATCGCCAGAACCGCCCGCTACAACTCTCTCAAGCGCGAGATTCCACCGGTGACGTACATGCCCTGGATTCAGGCGGCGAAGGGGCGCCGGCTTCGGGAAATGATCTTCGAGTTGCGCGCCACCGGCAATCCGTTGGCGCTGGCCAATACCGTCCGCCAGATTGTCCACGAAGTGGGGCCGCAGGTCCCCGTGGCGGACATGACTACCCAATCCCGCCGCATCGATCAGACCATCCTTCAGGAGCGCACGTTCGCTCAACTCTGCGCCTGCTTCGGAGGCCTCGCCCTGCTGATGGCGTGCGTCGGGCTCTATGGGACCATGGCCTACGCGGTCGCGCGCCGCACAGGAGAGATCGGCATTCGAATGGCCCTGGGCGCCACACGCCGCCGAGTGGTCTGGATGATCCTCCGCGAAGTCGCGATGCTTTCCGTATTCGGCTTGCTGGTCGGGCTCGTGGCGGCGTACCAAACCACGGCCTTCCTGAAATCGTTCTTGTTCGGCGTCAAGCCGAACGATCCCTTTGCGATCGGCGCGTCGGTCGCGATCCTGATCGCCTGCGCCCTCCTCGCCGGATACCTGCCTGCATTTCGAGCTTCCCGCATCGATCCGATGGTGGCACTGCGAAATGAGTGAAAAGGAGATTGCTAGCGGTTAGCTATCTTTTTCTCACTTACATAAATCTAAACGTTTCGCTATAATTTGATAATACAGACCTAAGTCGTTTTTCATCATGCAGATCGATTGTCTAATCGCGCGGCCCCCATGCCGGATCCTACAATTCCCGGATCGTCCCCGCGAGGACGCAAATCTAGGTGAACTGGTCGGTTCGCTCCGAGCTGAACTTGCGATTCTCGATCGAGTGATCAGGGTACTTGAGAACCTGCATCGCGTGAGAACCAACGACTGTGTTGCCCGGAACGCTCGCTTCAACGCGTAGACGGCGCGGCCATCCGGAAGGAGATGTCGCCTGCGCGATACAAGACGTTGCCGGAAGAGGTCGACTAATCGGCGATTCGCACCAGCTCACGCAGCACCGTGAATCTGGATTCCGCCCGGGGCGCTTCGGGCAGTCCGCTCAACTTCGCTGCCAGCGTGACACAGCCCTTCCAAAAACGACTGTCGGCCGCGACCAAGCGCGATTCGAGGATTGCGTTCTTGACTTGCTTATAATCATTGGGCAGTGTGGCGAGCACGTGGCGTCCGAGAATCTCCTCCACATCGTCTATCGAAAGACCGCCGCGCTCCCAGCGGTTGACCACGATGTGAATCCGGTCCCTGGGAATCTTGCAGGCCTCCAGTTCGGCGCATCTCTGGCCGGCCATCTGGAGCGACGGAACCTCCGGGGTGCAGACGATACAGATGCTGCACGCGGATTTCACCACTTCCGCCGTGGCTTCGTTTACTACTTCCGGCAAATCGACAAAGACATAGTCGTAACGGTTCTGGACGAAGCGCAAAAGTTGAAAATATTGCGCCCAGGTCGGCAGAGGACCCCGGCGCGCGGGGTTCGCCGGAAGGAGGTGAATGCCCGACACCCAGACGGAATGCTGCTGCCAATCGATGGGGGTCAACTCGCCGGCCTGCTGAAGCGCCTCGGACAAACCTGAGCGGTTCTTTAAATTCAGCATGATGGAGAGAATTCCTGAGCGGCGGTCCGATTCGATCAACAGGACTCTCCGAGCGTGGTTTTCGGCCAGCGCCGCCGCCACATTCAGGGCGACTGTGGAACACCCTCCCCCGGCTTTGGCCGGCAAAAAGGCCAGAACATGATGGTCGGTTACAGCTTGCCCCCGGTGCAGGGTGTCATAGGCGGCGGTCTGAAGTTCTTCATGGGAAAAGGGTTCCCTGAGCAGGTCGACGATCCCCGCTTCCTCGAAGCTGAGCGCCTCCGCCCGGTTCCAAAAGGGTTTAAAGCCGATGACGGCGGCCCGGCAGGTGGAACGCTTGAGCTGACGCGCCAGTCCGGCAACCGCAGTCCAATCGCCCAGGTCCAGCAGAATCAGTTCGGGATCATGCACGCCGGTGAGCCGCATCGCTTCGTGCGCGGAGCGAATCGGCGAAACCCTGGCTACCAGATTGAAAACACTGGATTCCTGGAGCAGGTATTCGATGTGATTGGCCGTCGCAGGGTTCTGCGTCAGCAGCATGATGCTCAGCAATGGAACTATACCTCCCTGTGGCTCGGTAGTAGTTCGTCAGTTACAACGGCTTACTTGAGGTTGCCTAAGACGTTTTCACTTTCCGCAATCCGGATCGAGCGGCGGGGGACCGGGCGGGGTCAGAGGAGTCAGCGAATCCCTTGACAGCAGGGTATTTAGCTTGGGCAGGTCGTGGGTCAGCAGCTCGGTCCAGCGGGCCAGGGCGGCGCTGGCGTCATGGCACATCCCGGCGTAGGCCTCGATCAGAGAACTGGCGGGTGTGGAATCGGACTCGTCGACGGCGATCATCAGCCGGGTGAGGTCGCGATTCATGGGGCCGAGCGCGGGCGGCGGACCGGCGGCATCGGTCAATCCTTGCGCCTTTTCATCCAGCGCCTTGGCGGCGGCAAGCGCGTCGGGCGACTTCGGCGCCAGCAAGGCCAATTCCTTGCGCAGTTGTGCCACCTGGTTATACCCGCGGTAGGTCGCGTCCATGCTCGCGGCGATTTTTTGCGCCAGATCGAGCTGCCGCTGTAGTTCTTCGGTGGAATAATTCAGGCGAGGATCGAGCTTCACGGTCAGAGGCTGCTTATAGGTTGTGCCGCCGACCGTAAGCCGGATTTCGTATTGTCCAGGCACCACCATCGGGCCCTGCGGTTCGTGCCAGGGCGTGTTGTGCGGAATGGCGTGGTCGGCCAGGGTGTATTCGAAATAGTTGACGTGAATGCCGTAGTAGGTGTAGAGAAGCTGCGCGGGGTCGGGATAGCGCAGATCCCATACGAAGCGGTGGAGGCCGGGAGTTTTTGGCAGCAACGGAGCCGGCGCCAGCCAGTAATCTGGAACGTTGACTTTGTAGGGCAGCGACGTTTCACCGGTGCTCGCGTAGGAACGTACCAATTTGCCGGCGGAGTCAAAAACCTCCAGCTTGAGCTCGCCGGCGGGCGGGGACTTCAAATAATAATCGACGATCGCGCCATCCGGAGGATTTTCCGCGGCCGGGACATCGGGGTTCAAAGGCGTGTCGGTGTAAGTGTCCCATTGCATGCGGACGGCGGGCGCGGGTTTATAGAGGTAAGCGTTGGACGCCGCGATCTCGGACGCCTTCGCCGCCATTTCGCGCAGAGGACTGATATCGTCGAGAGCCCACAGAGCGCGCCCGTAGGTCGCGACGATCAGATCGTTCTGCTCGATGGCGAGATCGCGACACCAGGCCGCGGGCATATTCAGTTGCAGGGATTGCCAATGGTCGCCTCCATTGAACGATACGTACACGCCGTCATTGAGCGCGGCGAAAACGAGGTTGGGATGCTCCGGATCCTCGCGCACGGCCCAGGCTACGCTCTTGGGCAAACCGGTGTTGACGATTTTCCAGTTCTGGCCGAAGTCATCGGTGCGGTAAATGCGCGGAGGGGCCGCAGGCGCGGCGCCGCGGCCGGCGCCGAACGCCGCACCGACAATGGCGAACGCGCGAGCCGGATCGCCCGGCGAGGCCTCCATCGCCGACACCGGGCCTTGTTTCAGATCGGCGGGGGCGACATTTTTCCAAGTCGCGCCGCCATCGCGGGTCAGTTGGATCAGGCCGTTGTTCGTCGCCGTCCAGATGGTTTTCGCTTCCTTGTGGGAAAACGCCAGCGCACTGATCGCGCGGCCGCCTGCGCGCCCTTCCCTTCGCCGGGTGGCTTCCGGTTCGCCTTCCTCGCTGCCACCTGCCGTCAGATCGGGACTCACCGGTTCCCAGTGCATCCCTTTGTCGTGCGTGGCGAGAAGATATTGCGTCCCGAGATAAAACGTCCGCGGATCGAGCGGCGAAAAGCCCATGGGCGGCGCACCGCTCTCGCGATATTTGGACGTCTTCGCAAAAATGGTCTGCGTCTGGCCCGTGATTTTATTGATGCGGAGAATCGCCCCGTACCAGCCAGTGGCGTACAAATAATTCGCGTCGGCCGGATCGGGCACGATGTGGGCCGTTTCGAAGCCGTTGGTGGTGTACCAGTCGCGATAGGTGATCTGGCCGTCGCGGCCGAAAATCGGCGTTGCAACCGTTCCGCTGTCCTGCTGCGCCGAGTACATGAAGAACGGAAACCCGTGGTCGGTGGTGACGTTGTACATCTGGCCGGTGGGCTGGTTAAACCAGCTTGTCCAGGTGCGACCCGCGTCCATGCTGACCTCGGTGCCCTGGTCGACGGCGAGGATCATGTATTTATCGTTCGTCGGGTCGATCCAGACGTAGTTGAAGTCAGCGCCGCTGGGCGCGCCGGTGTAGGATTCCCACGTTTTGCCGGCGTCGGTGGAGCGATAGAGCGACGTCTGCGTGGCAAAGAGAATACTGGCATCGCGAGGGTCGACGATAATGTCGTGAAACTGGCCTCCGCCGATCACGCGCGGGTCGTCGGTGGAGCGAGTCCAATGTTCACCCGCGTCGTCGGAGCGAAAAATGCCCTGCGCGACGTAGTCGTACACGCGCTTGCCCTTGGTGCCGGGCGCGACCGCCAACGAGATCGTCCCGAAGTTGCCGCCGGGTAGGCCGTCGGGGCTGGTTTTCTTCCAGGTGGCGCCTTCGTCGGTGGAGCGGTAAATCTGCGAATCGGTGGCAGGGGTGGTCACGGGAGGAGCGCCTCGTCCGCCCCCTCCTCCTCCGCGTCCGCCGGCGCTGACGGGCCGCGTCCCGGCGTACATGTTCTTCGGGTTATCGGGATCGAAGACCAGCCACACGCCGCCGGCTTTTTCATCGGGCAGGACGGATTTCCATGTTTTTCCACCGTCGCTCGATCGCACGATACCTTTGTCGGCGGCGGCGGCCAGCACCAGGTTGGGATTGCGCGGGTCGATAGCGATGGAGCTGACCGAATGCTCCTCGAGTGCGACGAGGTCCCACTTCGATCCTCCGTCGGTGGAGCGGTATAGGCCCGTGGAGGCTCCCGCGTAAACAGTTTCAGGACGCGACGGCGCGACGGCAACTGCGCCAACCGCGGTGAGATGGATCGAATCGCTGACGCAGGTCCACGCCTGGCCTCCGTCGACCGTCTTCCAGACACCGCTGCCGGCGGTCGCCATGTAATAGAGCGCGGGGTTGCCGGGCGCGCCTGAAACCATGGTGCTTTTGCCGCCGCGGAATGGACCGAGCAGGCGCCATCGAAGGCCGGCGTAGAGATCGGTATCCACAGTTTGGGCGGAGACGGAGAAAGCGAGCAGGAGAAAGCTGAGATGCTTCATGAGGGTTCTGAGCGATTCTACCTTATGCTCGCGCTTTCGATATCCTGTACGCATGACGCCTGAAGAAGCCTCCTTTCTGCTACGGAGCATTTATCTCCCCAGACTGAAACGCGAGCACCACCCCACCGTAAGCGTGATCGAAGCTATCCCGCTCGATAAGGGCGACTACCGTCCAGACGAGATTTCGAAATCCGCCCTGGATCTCGCATGGCACATCGTCTCCACCGAAAAACGCTTTCTCGATGCCGTATTGAACGGGGCGTTCGATCTGAGCCCGATGCCTCGGCCCGATTCGATTAAGAACTCCGCCGATCTCATCGCCTGGTACAGGGAGAACTTCGAGCCGCGCATCGAAAAACTTGCCAGCCTGTCCGATGACCAGCTCACCAAGATGGTTGATTTCAGGGGCATGTTCCAGCAGCCGGCGGTACTGTTTCTGCACCTGCTGATGCACCACTCCATCCACCATCGCGGCCAACTGTCGACGTATCTGCGGCCGATGGGTGCGAAAGTGCCTTCGATTTACGGCGAGAGCTACGACGCGGCGCAGGCTCGCCAGGCCGCCGGTTAGAGGCCTGTGGGGCGGACGCCCCCGTCCGCTCCGGACCCCTGGTCCGGATGTGTGGTTGAAACCAAAAGGCCGACGAGGGCGTCGGCCGCGGACCAGGGGGTCCGCCCTACTTTCCTCTGCTAGCGCGCGGCGCCGAAGCAGTAGAGGACGCCGCGTGTGCGGACGTAGATCCGGCCGCCGCTGAGGGCGGGCGTGGCGTGGACTTCGTCGTCCAGGTCGTTCACTTTCAATACTTCCCATTGCGGCGCAGCCGTTAAGACGGTGATTTTGCCTTCGCCGCTCGAAAGAAACACTTTGCCGTCGGCGGCTACCGGCGATGCGTAATATTCGCCGAGCGCGTCGCGGGTCCGGCCTTCCTTGAGTAACTTGCCAGTGGTCGCATCGAGCGACGTGACGATGCCTCCGTCGCGCACCATGAAAAACACGTTGTTGTAGACCAGGGGGGCGGGAATGTACGGCAGGTTTTTCTTGAAGCGCCAGCGGACGGCGGTGGGCTTTGTTTGCCCTCGCAGCTTCTCCGGCTCCAGGGCGATGGCGCCGAATTCGCCGTCCCCGAGGGCGCGCGCCTTGTTCCATTCTGCCTCGGTGATGAAGCCGTCGCTGTTGGCGTCGATCCAGCCGAAGTGTTCGCCCAGGTCCTTGTCGCCCTTGAACTCGTCGTGCGAGAGGCGGCCGTCGTGGTCCTTGTCGTACATGGTCAAGGCGGACGCGAATGTCGGCATCATCGGCTCCGTGCTGCTCAATGTGGAGAGAAACAGAGTGTTTCCCGCGGCGACGGGCGTGCCGAGCGAGCCTGCGGTGCCGATGGGCATCCACCAGAGGGATTCGCCGGTATCGAGAAAGTAGGCATCGAGGCGAGTGGTGCCGAGCACGATCAGCTGCGACTGAAACACCATCGGGGTGGCCCAGCCGATATCCAGGGCAGGTCGCGCGGTCTTCCAGCGCTGGCGGCCGGTGTTGCGATCGACGGCCAGCACAAAAGATCCGCCCTGTTGATCGCACACCTGAACGACCAAGCCGCGCACAAGAATCGGCGAGGCGGCCATGCCGTAGAAGTTTTTAAACGGACCGAGAGGGACGTTCCAGCGGTCTTTCCCGTCGGCTGAATAGGCGATGAGGCCGAATTCGGCGAAGAATGCGACCACGCCGTTTTCGTCGGCGGCGGGAGTGGGCGAGGCGGGATCGTTGGCTCGAAAAATCGTCTGCGGTTTTTTGCGAGGGATGGCGCCGCGCCACAACTCCTTGCCGGTTTTCGCGTCGAGACAGATGGTCAGCAGCTTATCGGGTTCGCTGGCGGTTAGGTAGACGCGGCCCCCAGCAACCACGGGAGACGACTGGCCGTAAGGAATCGCTGTTTTCCAGACGACGTTATTGGTGGGAGAGAATTCCACCGGGTATCCGCTGGAGGAATCGACGCCGGAGCCGTTGGGGCCGCGGAATTGAGTCCACTGGTCGGCGGCAAACGCCATCAAAGCGAGGAGCGGCAGAGCGCAAAGTTGTTTTAGCCCATTAGTCATGGTTGGATCCCCAACGGATTATTGGAAGTATACACGGAGGGGAGGCAGCAGAGTGCGCTCGACCGAAATGTAAAAGGTCTGGATGATCCTCATCTGTTAAAGTCCGCAAGAGCGTTTTTCCAACACGCGCTGTGGGTGGCTTCCTGAGCATCAGTAAACCAGCGCAGGTAAATCAGAGCAGCTTTGCGAACTCTTCCACGGTAAGTCCGGCCTCTCGAATCAGCGCTCGAAGAGTTCCTTTGGCGAGTTCCTTGTGATTTGGAACGGAGAGCCGTCTATGCGGCGGATCGCCACGCCGAAGAATGATGTGGCTGCCGTGCTGGTCATCTAGTTCGTATCCAGCCTTCGTGAACGCCTTGATTGCCTCGCTTCCGGAAACTACCGGTAGCTTCACCCGCCCGTCACCTCAATGACTTCCTCGAGAATACTCGGCGGCAGTGGGTCACCGTGCTTCCGGAGGCTCGTCAAATAGCCCTCGATTGCTTCGCGGATGTTCGCGGTTGCTTCCGCGCGGGTGCGGCCCTGGGAGACGCAACCAGGCAAAGCAGGGCAGGTTGCCACAAAGACTCCGTCCTCGTCTGGCTCGAGAAAAACACGATACTTCATCACCCGGTAGTTTACCAGACCGCCTCGCACGCGGCTCCATGAGTAAAATAGGAGAGCTTATGCAACCTCAAAGTTGTGACATTGGACTCATCGGTCTGGCCGTGATGGGGCAGAACCTGGTTCTCAATATGAACGACCACGGATATAAAGTGGCCGTGTTCAACCGCACCGTCTCCAAGGTCGACGATTTTATCGTGCACGAAGCCGCCGGCACGCAGGTGGTTGGCGCGCACACGGTGGAGGAACTCATTGGCGCGCTCAAGCGCCCCCGGCGCGTCATGATGATGGTCAAGGCGGGCGACACCGTCGACCAGGTGATCGAGGAACTGGTGCCGTTTCTCGAACAGGGCGACATCATTATCGACGGCGGGAATTCGCATTATCCAGATACCAATCGGCGCACTCGCGACCTGGCGGCCAAAGGCATCCTGTTTATCGGCACGGGCGTTTCCGGAGGCGAGGAGGGCGCTCGGCACGGCCCTTCCATCATGCCTGGAGGGAATCCGGCGGCGTGGCCCTATGTGAAGGAAATTTTTCAGGCCATCGCGGCCAAGGTCGAAGACGGCACTCCCTGCTGCGACTGGGTCGGTGAAGAAGGCGCCGGCCACTACGTGAAGATGGTCCACAACGGGATCGAGTACGGCGACATGCAGTTGATCTGCGAAGCCTATCAGTTGCTCGAAACCGGCCTCGGCCTAAATGTCGACGAATTGCACGAGGTCTTCACCGAGTGGAATAAGGGCGAGCTCGACAGCTACCTGATCGAGATCACGGCCGAAATTTTCACCAAGAAAGACGACGACGGAGCGCCGATGGTCGACAAAATTCTCGACACGGCGGGACAAAAGGGAACGGGCAAGTGGACGGGCATCGACGCCCTGAACCTGGGTACGCCGGTCACGCTGATCGGCGAGGCGGTGTTCGCGCGCTGCGTCTCGGCGATTAAAGAGGAGCGCGTCGCCGCGTCGAAGGTTCTCTCGGGGCCAGCCAAGCCGCCATTGGCGGCTGACAAAAAAGCTTTCATCGAAAGCGTACGCTGCGCGCTGTACTGCTCGAAGATGATTTCTTACGCGCAGGGCTACATGCTGTTGCGCGAAGCCGCCAAGGAGCAGAAGTGGAACCTCAACTACGGTGGCATCGCGCTAATGTGGCGAGGAGGCTGCATCATCCGAAGCCGGTTCCTGGGCAAAATCAAAGAAGCCTACGATAAGAATCCGGGTCTCACCAATCTATTGCTGGACGACTTTTTCAGCGGCGTCTTGATCCATTATCAGGCCTTGTGGCGGGATGCGGTTGTCAAGGCGATCCAGTACGGTGTGCCGACGCCGGCGTTCTCGACCGCGCTGGCGTTTTTCGACGGCTATCGCACAGCTCGCCTGCCGGCGAATCTGTTGCAGGCACAGCGCGACTTCTTTGGCGCCCATACCTATGAGCGGGTGGATCAGCCGCGTGGCAAGTTCTTTCACACGAACTGGACCGGCCGCGGCGGGCGTGTTTCGTCGACCACTTATAACGTGTAATTAAGGTCATTTAAGAGGGGTTTCTTCGAAATGAACTATGGTTTTGACATCCCGCCCGAAGGCGGACTGGACTTTCTTGCGCTTGGAGCGCTGGTGAACCGCCTCGATCCAGGGATCATTCCCTGGAGGAAGGCGGCGCACTGCGACATCCACGTCAGCGGCGGGGAGTTTAACGTTGCCGCGAATCTATCGGATTGCTTCCAGTTGAAAACCGGTGTGGCTTCGGCAATGGTCGATTATCCTTTGGGCGACCTGATTGCCGAGCGGGTAAGGGCCATGGGGGTGACGACCGTTCTACAAGCATTTTCAACACGATGGCGTGAACGGGCCGAATATGGCAACGGTCTATAGTGATCGCGGCCACGGGGTCCGGGGTCCGGTGGTGTTTTATAACCGCTCGAACGAGGCGGCGGGGCGGCTGAAGCCGGGCGATTTTGATTGGAAATCTATATTTTCCAATGGTGCATACGATGGTTTCACAGCGGCGGAATTTTTGCCGCGTTGTCGCCGACCACAGCCGAGTTGACCATCGAGGGGATGCATGCGGCCAAGGCCGCTGGGGCCATTGTTTCCTTCGACTTGAACTACCGGGAGAAGCTCTGGAACGTGCACGGAGGGCATAAAAGGGCTCTCGAAGTGATCGGGCGGATTGTGAAGAATGTCGATGTTCTGGTCGGAAACGAAGAGGACCTGCAAAAAGGACTGGGAATTCCCGGGCCGGAAGTGGCGGCGAAGTCGAAACTCGACCCCTCGACGTTCTTCGGGATGATCGATCGGGTGGTGGCGCAACATCCTCAAATTAAAGTAGTTGCGACGACCTTGCGCGAGGTGCACTCCACCAACCGGCATAGCTGGGGAGCGGTGGCGTGGATGAATAAAGAAACGTTCGTTTCGCCGGCTGTGGAACTCGACGTAATGGATCGAGTGGGAGGAGGGGACGGGTTTGCATCGGGCTTTATCTACGGCCTCCTGAGCGGTGAACCTCCAGAGGAGGCGGTGAAGCTTGGCTGGGCCCATGGAGCGTTGCTGACGACTTTCCCGGGCGATACCACGATGGCCACACTCGAGCAGGTGAGGGCCTTCGCCAAGGGCGGATCGGCGCGAATACAACGTTAATACAAACGTGTGCAAAAATTCATCTCCGAAGCTGGATTTTGGTGTAGATTTGGTATACAGTGTTTTTAACGCAGTAAGTCAAAAGCTTCAGTGTTCCTGAGGAGGTTCCATGTGGAAGTATAAGGTTTTCAGTTGTATTGCCCTAGTCTGTTTGTTCGCGGCTGCCGCATTTGCGCAGTCCGACAACGGTTCGATTACGGGCTTTGCGAAAGATCCTTCGGGCGCGGTTATCCCCAAGGCCAAAGTCACATTAAAGAATGAGGCGACAGGTATCACTCAGCGCGACACGACCAACGACGCCGGCTACTACATCTTCAACTCAGTCCCGCCGGGGCTGTACACGGTGAGCATGGAGGCTTCCGGATTTAAGAAGTTCGACAGTCTTCACAACAAGCTGGACGCGAACGCGATTCTGGAGCTGAACGCGGCGCTCACTGTCGGCGCGGCGACCGAGACGGTCGAGGTGGTCGCCTCGGCGCAGACGTTGCAGACCGATTCGTCGGCGGTGGAAAAACTCGTGACCCGCGGGCAAATCGATGGCCTGGAGTTGAACGGCCGCGATCCTTTATTTATGGCTTCGCTCCAGCCGGGCATGCGCAGCGGCTCGACGATGGGCGATTTCAGTTTCAGCCTCACCAACGGCGGATATTCGGTGAACGGCGCGCGCAGCCAGGAAACGACGATCACGTTTGACGGCGCTCCGGCGGTCCGGACTCGCGCCAACGGCACTGGTATTGCGGTGGCGGACGTGGATTCCACGGAAGAAATGCAGGTTCTGACCTCCGACTACGCGGCCGAGTACGGGCGCGCGGCGGGCGGACAGATTCGCATCGTGACCAAGGGCGGCGGAAGCACCTTCCACGGAGGCGCTTATGAATACTTCCGCAATTCCGATATGAACGCGAATACCTGGAGCCGCAACCAAAGCACCTTCACGAACTTCGCTTCGCCGTTCCGCTACAACCAGTTCGGATTCAACGTGGGCGGCCCGATTTTCTATCCCGGCCACTTCAACCGCAATCGCGACAAGTGGTTCTTTTTCGTGGGTGAGGAGTGGGTCCGGTACCGCAACGTGCAGACCCAGACGCAGGAAGTGCCCACCGCACTGATGCACCAGGGCAACTTCAGCGAATTGCTGGGACCGAACATTTTCTTCGGCTCGCCGAAGATCGTTTACGACCCGAACACCTGCCCGTCGGTGGGCGCGGCGGGCTGCACACCGTTCCCGAACAACATTATTCCCACGGCTCGGCTGAGCAAGAATGGCATTGGTATTTTGAGTCTCTATCCGATGCCGAACGGCCTGGTCAACAGCAATCAGAATTGGATTGCGCAGGCTTCGCAGCCGGAAAATCAGCGCAAGGAAACCATCAATTCAGACATCCTGCCGTCGAGCAAGGATCGCATCCAGTTCCGGCGCACGAACCTTGCTTACTATGAGCTGGATCCGTTCGATCAGGGCACCAATGAAACGCCCAAGGCGTTCTTCCGTCCGAACCAGGTGAACTCGATTGCCTGGACGCGCACGCTCAGCCCGACGCTGCTGAACGAAGCGCGCTTCACGCTAAGCGTGGACGACGTATACATTCCGGTGATCACGACGGCTCCGGGCTTCAACCGCCAGACCTACGGGATCAACTATCCGTATCTGTTCCCGAACGGGAAGGATCTGCCGAACAAGGTTCCGTCCATCATCATGCCTACCTTCTACTCGTTCAGTGCGGGTCCCTATCCATCGCACTCCAGCGGCCCGATCTACACGGCGGCCGATACGCTGACGAAGGTGTGGGGCAAGCACCAGTTCAAGTTCGGATTCCAATTTGAGCGGTCGGGCGAAAATGACGGCGATCAGATCAACGTGAGCAGCGTTCCGGGCGGCGCCAACAACCAGAACGGACAGTTCTCGTTCTCCGATGCGCGCAGCGGACTGGGCGCCACGGCGGGCCTCGGCATGGCCAATCTCGCGCTGGGGCTGGCGGACAGCTACACGGAGATCGGGCAGCGCGCCGAGACGGATTATCGCGGCTATCTGTACGAATGGTTCGCGCAGGATTCCTGGAAGATTACCAACAAGCTGCACATCGACTACGGCATTCGGCAGACGACGTCGGTTCCCTACAAGGCGCTATGGGGCAACCAGATTTTCTTCGATCCCACACTGTACAGCGCTTCCGCGGCTGTGACGGTGGATCCGAAGACCGGCAATGTTCTAGTGGGGACGGGCAACCAGTATAACGGTATGGTGATTCCGGGCAACGCATGGCCAAGCAACGCTCTGGGCCACGGAATTACGCAGGCCGGCACTACCACCTACAACAGCCTGTTCCACAACTATCCCGATTATTATGCGAACGTCTACTCGCCGATACAGCCGCGCGCGGGCATCGCGTATCAGATCAACGATAGGACGGTGCTCCGCTCCGGCGCGGGACGCTTTGTGAACCGGTTCGGTTTGTGGGACGACATTTTCCCGGGCGCCAACTCACCGTTCCAGCCGTTTGCCACGGTGAACAACGTTTCGGTGGACAATCCCGGCGCGGCATTGACCAGCGGTACGGCGGCCCCGATCACGGTGACGACGATCGCGCGCAACCTGAAGTCTTCGGAGGCCTACAACTGGAACGCCACGATACAGCGCCAGTTCTACCTGAAGTCGTCGCTCGAAATCGCATATATCGGACGCCGCGGATTGCATCTGCCGGAGGTGTTCGACATCAACCAGCCGACAGTGGGCGCGTTGCAGGCGAACCCGGGCGTCAACGTGAACGCGCTGCGTCCTTATAAAGGATTCGCGGCGATTCAAATGGAAGAGTCGACGGCGACCTCGATGTATAACGCTCTCCAGGTTTCCTGGAACCGGCGTTTCACCAACGGGTTCAGCTTCGGGTTCTCCTATACTCTCTCGAAGAGCGACGACAGCGCTTCGAACTATCGCGACATCGTACCCGATACCTACAACACCAGCAATCTGTGGGGACCTTCGGAATTCGATTCGCGCCACATGGTGATTTTCAACTACGTGTATACGCTGCCGGTGTTCAAAAACAGCAAAGGAATGGCGCATAACCTTCTGGGCAACTGGCAGATCAGCGGCGTGAACCAATTCCAGACCGGAACCCCCTGCGGCATCGGCTTCAACAACGATTACGCGGGTGTCGGCGAGGTTGGCAGCATCGGTTGCGACGGCTCCACCGAGCTCTGGAATATGGCTCAGGTGCCTGCGATTCTGGGGCAGGGGTTCGCTAATAGCACGGCGAGTCCGAATTACTATTTCCAGACGACGACTTCGGGCGGTGCGCCGATCTTCACGGCGCCGGCGGCGGGCACGTTCGTGCTTCAGAAGGGCATTCGCGGTTCCATCTACGGGCCTGGTTTCCAGGACTGGAATCTGGGACTGTACAAATCGTTCGCCTTCAACGAGCGTCACGGCTTGCAGTTCCGCGCCGAGGCATTCGATGTGAACAACCATCCGAACTGGAGCGGTCCGGGAGAGAACCCGACTTCGGCGAGCTTCGGAAAGATCACTGGCAAGACCGGTATCGCGCGCAACTTGCAGTTGTCGCTGCGGTATTACTTCTAAAGGAAGGCAGCAAATGCGGCTCTCCGGTTTTGGCCGGGGAGCCGTTTTTTTTTGGGTTCTGGATCGTCTGTCCGCTCCCTGACGGTCGCGGCTTCCATGAGAAGGCCGGGGTTGTCAACACATTTTTGTTGACCCACCCACTCTGTCCGACGCCGACCAACGGAAGGCGCCACCACAGGTCTCCCTTTCACCATCCTCTAAGAAAGGTTTTTCTTTCCCCTCGCCGGTTCGCCCTGCTTCCATTCGCACTCTTGGTGGAGCCGTCTGCTCCGGTGCCAGTTGGGGTTCTTCCTTGAATATCGGGCGCTGCCATCTCTGCGCCGAACTGGACGCTCCTCTAAAGAAACGTTCGTTCCGCCGCGACCTCGCAGTCGCCCGAACCCGGCGTTGGGTGCTTCCAACAAGTTCTTACGCCGCCAGACGATGGTGGCGCAGCGGTTCGTACACTTCGCCGGTCACCCACAGCCGATGCAGCAGAATGCCCAGCTTGCGCGCCACCGCCACAATCGCTCGCTTCTTCGCATTTTTTCCGCCCCGCGCGGCCAGCTTCTGGCCCCAGCGCCGGAGGTCGGTGTCGGGGCCGCGCCATCCCAGCACGTGATGCGCTCCCTGCACCAGCAGCTTGCGCAGATACGGATCGCCCTCCTTGGTGATGCGCAGTTCCGGCTGGCGCTTCCCCGATTCGCTGCGCCTCGGCCGCAGGCCCACATAACAGCCCACGTCGCGGCTCTTCTGAAAACGGCCGCGGTCTTCCAGCGTCAGCACGAACGTCAGAGCGATCAATAACCCCACCCCGCTGACTTGCCGCAGCAACGTGGTTTCCGGATATCGTTCCCGGGCGATCTGCTCGATTCTCGCATCGCATTTTTCCAGCTGTGCGCTCAGCGATTCGATCTGCTCCAGCAACGGCCGCAGCGTTTCGCGCAGCGGCTCCGGCAGATCCCGCATGCGTTCCACGCTCACCTGGTTGCTCGCGCAGCCGGCCATTCGTTCTCCTACCGACTTGGCCAATCCGCGCGCGCTGTTGATCAGCGCCGTGCGCTCCTTCACCAGCGCGGCCCGCACGCGGATGCTCATCAGGTCCATCTGCGCTTGTTCCCCGCGGTGCCGGATGGGCCGCAACAGCTCCGGATCCACCCGCGCCAGCCGCGCCAAAGTGCGCGCGTCCAGCTTGTCGTCCTTGCGCGAGCTCTGGCTGATCAGCTTCACCTGCCGCGCGTTGGCCACGATCGGCGAGTGTCCCAACTGGCGCACCCACCGGCTCACCCACGGCGAATGGCCGCCCACTTCCATCGCGATCCGGCAGCGCTTCATCGGCCCGAACGTCTGCGCCATCGCCTGGCGCGTGGTGGCCAGCTTGCCTTCCTGAACAATCTCGCCGGCGGCGTTCAACACGCAATAACAACTGACCCTGTCACCCAGGTCCATGCCGATGGTGATCGGCCCCTGGCTCGCCGTTCCGGCGGGCCTCGGACTCTGTCTGCGAATGCTATTCTTCTTCATGGCCGGTTCTCCTTTTGCACCTCGAGTGCGTTCTCTTGGGAGCTTATCGCATCCCGCCGGGGACCGGCCTTCTCATTCCATCTCAGCTTCTGCACTGAGCCGCCATGCGTGACAGGCTGCGGAAAAAGTGGTTTCAAGCCGAGATTGGCAGGCGGAACCGCCTGCCCCACCAAAGCAAATCAAGCAGTTACAGCAAGGTGGGACGGGCGCTTTCGCCTGTCGAGTGATTATTAAACTTCGCTCTAGCCCCGCCAGCGCGCACCCAGGTCCAGCGACTTGCGGCAATAATCCAGGCTGCGCTCCATGTGATCCAACTGCTGGATTTTGAGCGCGTCCATGTATATTTGACGCTGGCCGTTGACGTCTTCCAGAACCTGCGGTTCGTTGAAGGGCTTGCCCCGTTTGGCCAGCGCCAGAAAACGCGACAGGTCGCGAGAACGGGCGCGCGGGAAATACTTCGTCCAGAAGGCATTGTCGTAGACGGGAAGAATCACAGGCGGACGCGCCGTGATCGGCTTGCAATAAACGTAGACCGAAGGAGACATGAGCTCGGCTGCGCGCGCCACGATGGTTTTGAAATCGTTAGTGCCCGCGCCCAGAGGCACCCATTGGATCGCGATGCCGCCGGGGGTTTCGTAGACCACCGAATCGCGCAAGTGAAACGTGACGGCGTAGGGGCCGAGTTCTTCGACCGTGGTCATGGGGTCCTCGGCGACAAAGACGGGGTTGCCGGTATCGAGATAGGAGCCGACGAAGTCTTTCCCAGCCGTCTCGATCAGGGTTCGGGTCTCCCATGCCTGCAATTCCTTGTGATTTTCGATGGCGATCTTGATGCCCGCGTCCATGGCCTGGGACCGAACCTCGCGCAGGACCTGCACGGCGGATTCGATGATCCGGTCGAGAGAGCCGTCGGGCAGCGCGTAGCGGTCTCCGGCGACCAGCGTGCGGACGATGGGCGATCCCATGGCGGCGGCGCGCGCGATATTCATGCGCAGCTCGGCGATGGTCTTGGCGCGTGCGTCCGGAGTTTTAGGATTGACCGCGCCGGTCATGGCGCTGCCTCCGGTTTCGAGGTGGAGACCAGTGTCTTTCGCCCAGGCTCGGACGTCGGCCCAGTGCTTGGGGTCGCGCACGCCCGGGTCGAGCGAATCCTGGAGGAAAATGGCGTCGAGCCTCTGCTTGGCGGCGTAATCGAAAAGCTGACGGTCGTTCCAGCGCTCAAAGCGGAGACAGTAGGTGTTGTAGCCGAGGTTCCACTTACGCGGCGCGGCTTTCGCAGACAGAGCAGCGAGCGCGAGAGGGGCGCGGAGGAGATCGCGACGGGTCATGTCCCGAGTATACTCATTAACTATCATGCGGATTTTCCTCGTTCTGAGTGCGATTTTATTGATCGCCGCCGATCCCGCCGACGAGGCTACGCGGCGGTGGTGGGCGCACGTAAGAATTCTTGCCGCCGACAACATGGAGGGGCGCGACACGGGCAGCGAAGGGTACAAGCGCGCGGCCCGCTATGTGGTGGAGCAGTTCGAACGCGCGGGGTTGAAGCCGGCGGGCGAATCGGGATATTACCAGTCCGTTCCGCTACGGGCTGTTCGGATCAGAAAAGCGGAATCGTCGGTAGTGCTGGTGAGCACGGACGAAAAGGTCACGATGCTGCGGCTGTATCACGATGTCACGGTGACGCCGCGCGTCACGATGCCGGCTTCGATTAGCGCACCGATGATCTTTGCGGGAGACGATTTGACGGACGCCGACTTCAGGGGCAAGATCGCCGTGACGATCGCGGGCGGAACGCGGCGGAATACAGGCGCTTTGGGCAATTTGTCGATCGATAATCCGCACGCGATCGAGACGCCTCGGTGGCCTGTGGCGTACGCGACCGTGATGTCGATTGTCGGGAAGGAGCGCGCGGCGGGGCCGGGAATCGCGATGCGATTTAATCCTGCCGAGGCGGAGAAGCTCTTCGTGGGGTCGGGGCACACGTTCGCCGGGCTATTGGAACTGGCGGCGGCGAAGAAGCCTCTGCCGACGTTCACTCTGGCCGAGTCGCTTCGATTGAAGTTGAAGATCGATGTGGAGGAGTTGAAGTCGGACAACATTCTGGCGGTGCTGCCGGGATCGTCGCTACCGGATGAGTATGTCGCCGTATCGGCGCATCTGGATGGGTACGGATTCGGCGAGCCGGAGAATGGCGACGGGCTGTACAACGGTGCGTTCGACGATTCGGCGTACGTGGCGGAGTTGATCGAGCTGGCCGCCGCGTATAAGAAGGCCGGGAAGGCTCCGCGGCGCAGCCTATTGTTCTGTGTGTTCACAGGCGAGGAAAAAGGGCTGCTGGGGTCGGATTATTTTACGTCTCATTTCACGATTCCGAAAGAGAAGATCGTCGCCGACATCAATCTGGATTATCTGCGTCCGATTTTTCCGCTGAAGATCTTGACCACGCTCGGACTGGAAGAATCGACGCTCGGAGACTCGGTGAAGAAAGTAGCGGAGCCCCTAGGGATTCGGATCCAGAACGACACAGAGCCGTCGCGGGGTCTGTTCCGGCGCAGCGATCAGTACAACTTTATTCGGAACGGAATTCCCGGAGTTGCGTTTATCTTCGGGTACGAGAGTGGTTCGCGCGAAGAAGCGATTTATAGAAAATGGTATGCGGAACGGTATCACCGGCCGTCGGACGACTTGAATCAGCCTGTCGATTTCGTGGCGGCGGCGAAATTCAATGCGTTCTTTTCGAAGTTAGTGGATGAGGTGGCGAACGCCCAGGATCGTCCGCGGTGGAAGCCGGGCAGCCAGTACGCGCCGAAGTAAATGTAGGGCGGGCTATCAGCCAGCAGCGAAACTTACTTGGCCAGCACGATGCTCAGCGATCCCGTCGCGCCCGAACGTTCGTCGAGCACCGCCACACGGATGCGCTCCGCACCCTTCGGGACCTCGATGGGCTGCTCGAGGATCAATCCATCGCGCCGCTTGGCGGCGTAAACATCGTCATTCAAGTCGAGCGAAATTTTCTTGCTGATCAGAGCCAGGTTGCGGCCGCCCGCTGATTGCGGAATATAGACTATATCGATCGCGCCACTCCATTTACCGCTTCGCTTCTCCAAGGAAAGATCCGCGACATTCATCCGCAGCGCGACCTCTCGAGGCATCGCCGGCGGCGATCAGTCCGATTGCCGTGGAATCAAGCGAACTGGCGACGGTGTCGCGAAGGATGGCGGCGATATCGGTTTCGGCGGGTGATTTGACGGGCGCGGCGAGGTAGCCTTTGCGGTGGCGAACATCCACGCCGGGGCGATCGACTTTGACTTTAATTTCGTGGAAGCCGTCGGCGGCCGAGGAGTCGGCGTAGAAGCCGACCGTGTAAGTGAGGTCGGCGTCGGAAAACGCTTTGCCGATCGCGCCCTTGATGTCGTTGGTATTGAAAAACGCGCGGCCGCCCGTGCCTTCGGCCAGCGCCTGCATGGATTCGAGTCCTTCAGGCGTGTCCACCGGCGTGGCGCCGATCTGGCCGTTGTTGCGAGTGCCGAAAGCGCGGCCGCGCGGATTGATGAAGCCGTTGCTACGCTGCGTTCCGTCGGCGGCCGGGGAGCCGAGCAAACCTCGGGCGTCGACGGGATAAATGGCCGTGTCGGCGGCGCTCAGCGTCCGGGTGGCGCGTTCGATTTCGAGGTGGAAGGTACGGTTTTCGCGGTTGGCGGCTAGAAAGTTATGGCGTTCGTCGTCGATCAGATAGAAAGGGAAGCTGCCGGAGATCCAGATGAGAGTTTTCCGGCCCGGAACGTGTGCGATGTGGTTGGCGACCTGTTCGAGTGCGGAAAGGGTTAGGGAGGCGCGGTCGACCGTCGCGGCGTCGCGCATTTCCGCAAGCGCCTCGCGGGCGACGGCCTCGGCGGGATTATCGGGCATGCCGGTGGTCATTTCCTCGCTTGCCGGTACCGGATTGCCGGGCAGAGGAGTGTTGGAGGCGCCAAGCAGCGTGGACGGGGAGCCCTGAAGTTTTGCGGCGGCCTGGGCGAGGATGTGCGGGTCCTGAGTGAAGTCTTGAAGGACGTGGAGACGCGTGCCGAGAATGTAGATCGCCACGCGCCGGGTGGGTTCGAGCGTGGACAGGAACTTGAGCAGTTGCCGGCGAGCGGCCTGCTGATCCGGCACTTCAGTGTTGAGTGCGTCGATGAGCAGTACGGTGGCGTTCAATGGCGCGTCCCCGCTCGGCGTGAAGCGGTTGGTAAAGACGCCGGGAGGCGTAAGCGTGGTTTTCGCCGAGGATATGTTCGCCGGTGAAGATACGCTGAACAGCGCGATCTGCTGCTCTTTTCCTTTATCGAAGACCTTGAAATCCTTTTTGGTGAGGCCGGAAATGGGGCCGTGGCTGTCGCGGACCACGACGTTGACCTGCACCAGACGTGTGGTGACGCGAATCGTGGTGTCCTGGGCGAGGAGCAGAGCGGCAGCGAAGAGGGCGAGGCGGACCATTCGTAGCTTCAGGGTATCAAGTGACGATACTAATGCGTCATCGAATACACAATGAAATTCACGCCCATCCTTATTCCCAGCGCTGAATATTTTTCAGGATACTCGGGGTAGTCGGCCCACTCCCAGGAATCGCCCGCGTCGATGTTGAACCAGATCGCGATCTTCATGCGGCCCTGCTCGTCGTAGATGGCTCGCCAGTGCGGGTCGACGCCGTCGTTGCGGTAGGGGCGGCCGCTGCGCAGTGACCACTCGCCGGGAATCGCAGTCTTGGTCAGGTCGAAGACGGTGTGGAACGAGGGATCGCTTTCGTCGATTTCGACG
This sequence comes from Bryobacterales bacterium, assembly GCA_963749245.1. Lineage (GTDB taxonomy): Bacteria > Acidobacteriota > Terriglobia > Bryobacterales > Bryobacteraceae > Palsa-187. Next base: position 13,117 of record CAVVNE010000148.1, on the reverse strand, counting down.
ATGGGACGGTCCGGGAAAACCATATGCATGTTGCGCTCGAAATTTCCCCATTCGAGCGTGCCCCAGAAATCGTCGCAGACCAGAAATCCGCCGCGCTCGAGGTAGTCGCGAAGCTTGGCCGCCTGCGCTGCGGTGAGATTCATGCTGCCGGCCTGGACGGCGTAGAGCCACGGGTAATTGTAGACGTCGTCGCCGTCGTCGAGATTGACGGGCTGTTCGACGGACCGGACATCGAGGCGCGTCAGGCGGCGGACGGCGACGGTGAAATGGCGGTCGGCGCGCGGATAATCGTTGGTCCAGGCCGCCCAGCCTTCCTGCCACGGGCCCCAGGTGCGGAAGAGGCCGATCGAGGGGTGAGGAGGATACATCAGCCGCGCGAAGACCCATTCTGTTTTTTCGCGCCAATCGGGAGGCAGAGGAAAGTTGGCGTATTCCTGGCCCGGATACTGCCGGAAAGGCTGCTGGAAGGCGTACAATGATCCGAGAACGGCGAGGGCCAGCGCGAATCGCGCGTTCCGAGGAAGCATAGTAGGATCATATGACAAAGAAATTGGCGATTGCGGTTACCGCGTGTGTGATCGCTGTGTTTGGACAAATTTATGCACAGCAACATACCGGGAGCGACCTGGGTTTTAAAGACACGCCGATGCTGCCCGGCGACAAGTGGCATGTTCACGATCCGGATCGTCCGCATCCCCGCGTAGTGACGCCGGGGGCGACGCCGGAAGCGGCTCCATCGGACGCGGAGATTTTATTCGACGGAAAAGATCTGTCGAAGTGGATGCAGAAGGGCAAGGACGGAAAACTGTTCGAGCCCAAGTGGCCGGTGCGCGACGGATATTTCGAGGTCGACGCGCGGCACGGCGACCTGGTGACCAAGGAATCCTTCGGCGATTGCCAGTTGCACGTCGAATGGGCGTCGCCCAAGGTGGTGGAGCGTTCGAGCCAGTCGCGCGGCAACAGCGGCGTGATTGTGATGAGCCTGTACGAAATTCAGGTGCTGGATTCGTACAACAATCCGACCTACGCCGACGGGCAGGCGGGCGCGATCTACGGGCAGTGGCCTCCGCTGGCGAATGCGACGCGTCCTCCGGGCGAGTGGCAGGTGTACGACATCATTTTCGAAGCGCCCCGTTTCCAGGGGAATCAGCTGGTAAGGCCCGCGTATTTCACGGTGATTTTGAATGGAGTGCTGCTGCACAATCACCAGGCGAGCTTGGGTCCGATGGTGTACCGGCAACTGGCGCACTATACGCCGCATGCGGCGGAGCTGCCGCTGCTATTGCAGGATCACAACACGCCGGTGCATTACCGGAATATCTGGATTCGCAAGATCGGCGCGTACGACCAGCCGGAGAAATAGCGCGCTTGCGCGCGGGAGAGATCGGGAGTAATCTGCAAGCAGAGAGGTACCTGCGGTGAAACTCCTTCGGTCGGTTTTTCTTCTTTCTGCTCTTTTTTCCCTTTCGGTGATGGGCCAGCGCGGCGGCGGCCACGGCGGAGGTGGGGGCGGCGGATTCCGCGGCGGCGGTGGCGTCAGCGGATTCCGAGGCGGCGGTGGCGGCGGTTACGTTGGCGGCTACCGCGGCGGTTACGGCGGATATTACGGAGGCTATCGCGGCGGATACTACGGCGGCTACGGATATCGCGGATATTGGCCGGGCGTGTACTTTGGCTTCGGCTACGGATATCCGTATTATTACGGCGGATACTACGGCGGTTATTACGATCCCTACTATTACGATCCTTATTATTACGACTACGGATACGCCGCGCCTGCGTATACTTCGTACGCACCCGCAACGCAGCCAGTGGTGGTGAATCAGACGGTTGCTCCCGCGGCCACGTCCGGGTCCTATTACAAGCCGGCGGATTTCTACCTGATCGCGTTTAAGGACCACAACATTCGCGCGGCGCAGTCCTACCAGGTGATCGCCGATCAGATTGAGTGGACGCCGAAAGAAGGCGGCGCGGTGCAAAGGGCTCCGCTGTCGAGTGTCGATAGGGCGTTCAGCGCGCAGATCAATCGCGACCGCCGGGTGAAATTCGATCTGCCATGACGTGGTTGGGTGGCGCGGACTTTAGTCTGCAGCGCCGGCTTTAGCCGGCGTTCGGAATCACCGGCTGAAGCCGATGCTGCAAGCTAAAGCTCGCGCCACCAGGCTCCTTCGCCTCTGCCTCTTCGCTACACTAAAACTTCAGCCACATGTTTAAGTCCCTTTTCGGCTCCTCGCCCGTTCCCTCTTCCGAACCCGGTCTTCTCGAACGCCTGAAGGCGGGCATTCAGAAAACTCGCGCCGGCCTTATGGAAAAGATTGAGGACGCCGTCAGCGGGCGCAAGGAAATTGACGCCGACGTTCTGGAAGAGCTCGAATATGCTCTTATAACGGCCGATATCGGGGCCAAAACGACGGCGGAGATTCTGGAGTTGATCCGGCAACGCGTCGAACGCCATCAGGTCGGCGATATTGCCGAGCTGAAATCTCTGATTCGCGAGCATCTGCTCGAAATTTTGCAGGCGACCGAAAAGCCTGTGCCTCTGGTGAAGGATCCGCCCGCGGTCATGATGGTGGTGGGTGTCAACGGGGCGGGGAAGACGACATCGATCGGGAAGCTGACGCGGAGGCTGCAATCGGAGGGGCGCACTGTGTTGCTCTGCGCGGCCGATACCTTTCGCGCCGCGGCCATCGAGCAGTTGGAAGTCTGGGCCGAGCGCACTGGCGCGGGTTTAATCCGACAGCAGCCCGGCTCCGACCCGAGCGCGGTGCTGTTCGACGCGCTGCAAGCGGCGAAGGCTCGCAAGGTCGATTACGTCATCGTCGACACGGCGGGGCGCCTGCACACGAAAACGAATCTGATGGCGGAACTCGAAAAGATGCGCCGAACCGCCGCCCGCGTGATTCCCGAGGCTCCTCACGAAGTGCTGCTCGTGATTGAGGCGACCACCGGTCAGAACGGCCTCGAACAGGCACGCAAGTTTACCGAATCGAGCGCGGTGACGGGGATTATTTTGACCAAGCTCGACGGGACGGCGAAGGGCGGCGTCGTGGTCGCAATTTCGAGGGAGTTGAATCTGCCAATCCGATACGTGGGCGTCGGCGAACAACTGGACGACCTGCTGCCGTTTGAGCCGGAGAATTTCGTGGCGTCGTTGTTCGATTAGCTGTCAGAATGAAGAGCAATCCCACACGGAGCCGCGACCGTCAGGGAGCGGACGGATTGAGCCATGCATCGATACCTTGAGGACGCGCTGGAATTGGCCGCGCTCGGCTTAGGCCGGGTGAGCCCGAATCCCTGTGTTGGCGCCGTTGTCGTCGCGGCCGACGAGATCGTCGGAAAAGGATTCTATACGGCGGCCGGCGTGAGGCACGCCGAGGTTCTGGCACTCGACGAGGCGGGGGAGAAGGCGCGCGGCGCCACCATGTACGTCACGCTCGAACCGCACGCCCACCACGGCCGCACGCCTCCCTGCACCGATGCGATCATCGCGGCGGGCATCGCCAGAGTGGTCGCGCCGATGGAGGACCCCAATCCTCTGGTAAGTGGCCGCGGCTTCGCCCAGTTGCGTGACGCCGGCATCGACGTCGAACTGGCGCCTGAGTATTCTACGCGCGCCGCCGAGTTGAACGAGGCATTCCTTCATTTCATGCGCACCGGGCGCCCTTTGGTGATGCTGAAAGCGGCGGTGACGCTGGATGGGAAGATCGCGGCGCCCGAGGACAATGGCGGTTGGATCACCAGCGAGAAAGCGCGCGCGCATGTGCAGACGCTGCGGCATCATTCCGACGCGATCCTGACGGGCATCGGAACAGTTCTGGCCGACGATTGCCGGTTGACCGACCGCAGCGGCGAAGAGAGAAGCCGTCCGCTGTTGAGAATCATTCTCGACTCGCAGTTACGGCTCCCGTTGGAATCGCAGATGGTCGAAACCGCCAAGAGCGACGTCCTCGTTGCCACCACTTCGGCGGCGTCGGCCGAGCGCCGGCACCGGCTGGAAGCGAAGGGGATCCGTGTGGAGATGCTGGAGGGCGCCGACGGGCGCGTCGGTCTGCACGCGATCGCTGAGCTGCTGGGGCGCGAAAAATATCTCTCGCTGATGATTGAGGCCGGCAGCAAAGTGAACTGGTCGGCGCTGGAATCGGGCATGGCCGACAAGATTTTCTTTTACTACGCGCCGAAAATCCTGGGCGGCATGCAATCTCTGCCGGTGGCCGGCGGAATAGGCCGCATGCGGCGCGCCGACGCGATCCGGTTTCGCGATGTGCGTCTGCATTCGATCACCGCGAATGAGTTCGCGGTAGAGGCGTGGCTGGAAAAATAGCATGTTTACGGGGATTATCGAAGAGTTGGGCACAGTCGCGAGTTTCGATAAGCGGCTGGTGGTGAGCTGTTCCACCGTGCTCGAAGACGCGACCGAGGGTTCGAGCATCGCGGTGAACGGAGTCTGTCTCACCGCGCTCGACCTGACACAAATTTCTTTTTCAGCCGACCTGGCCCCAGAAACGCTCGCCCGCACGAATCTCGGCGATCTGCGCGCGGGCTCGCGCGTGAATCTTGAAAGGCCTGTGACGCCTGCGACCAGGCTTTCCGGTCACATCGTGCAGGGCCACGTCGACGCGACGGCCGAACTGCTCGCGCTGGACGCTTTGCGCGACGGCAACTGGTGGCTGAAGGTGCGCGTGCCCCCCGCTCTCGACCGTTATCTGGTGTTTAAGGGGTCGATCGCCATCGACGGCATCAGCCTGACCATCGCGTCGTTAGAGAACGATGTGCTGGGCGTGACGATTCTCCCACACACCTACGCCAACACGACGCTGGGGACGAGGCGCGCGGGGGAGCGCGTCAATCTCGAAGTAGACGTGCTGGCCAAGCACGTCGAAAAACTGCTCGCGCACGTCAAATAGTCCCTTGACGAAGCGAGCAGGTCGTGTCAGACTCCATCGATGGGACTGAGGCATTACCTCACAAGGCGTAAACGGAAACGTACAGCCGCGCTCGAAGACAGCCGGGCTGCGTGGAATTCTCAATGGCTCGAATCCTTGTTCCTGGACGCCCGTTACGCGCTCCGCAGCTTCCTCCGTGCGCCGGCGTTCGCGCTGACCGTTATCGGCACCATCGGACTCGCGCTGGGCCTGAACACAACGTTGTTTACGATTTTCAACGCCTACGTACTGCGTCCGCTTTCAGTGCGCGATCCGTACAGCCTCTATCAGTTCAACTGGATCACGAAAGGGGGCGACTTCCACGCCTTGAGCCGGCCGGAATTTGAGAAGCTGCGGCGCGAGAATCCCGTGTTCACCGATGTCGTCGCGTCCGCCGGGACCATCACACGCTCCGGCGGCCGCCATCTTCTCGTCTCCCAGGTTTCGACCAACACATTTTCCATGCTCGGGATGGAGGCGAGCATCGGCAGGACAATGTTGCCTGGCGACGTCGGCGTTGCCGTGCTCACCGATGCGGCCTGGACGAACAAGTTTGGAGGCGAAGCTCGAATCCTGGGGCAGAAGCTCGAAATCCTGGGCGCATCCTATGAGATCGTCGGTGTCGCGCGGCCGGAGTTTACAGGGCTCACAGACAATCTGCCGGACGTCTGGATCCCGTTGCTCGAAACCGGACCGGACGTTGCAAGAGGACTGTTTATTGTCGGCCGCGTGAAGCTGGGCGTGACGCCGCCGCAGGCGAAGGCGGCATTGGCGGTGTGGGCCAGCCAGGCCACGGCGGATCTTCCGGACTCGCAGCGCGCCACGACGGTGCGCCTGGAATCGGCGGCCACTTTGATTCACGGGAATTCCAAAATGCTCGCGGTTTTTGCCCCGCTGCTGGCCGCTTTCGGATTAGTGCTGGTGATCGCCTGCGCCAATGTTGCGAACATGATGCTTGCCCGCGCCATGGCCCGGCAGCGCGAGATCGGCGTGCGCCTCTCGCTCGGTGCCGGACGCTCCCGCCTGATCAGACAGCTGCTCACCGAGAGTCTTCTGCTGGCGATTCCAGCCGCTCTCGCCGGCCTTCTCATGTCCCAGGCGACGATTCACTTTATAGAGGATCTGCTGTTTCGAACGATGCCGCCCGTGCTGGGAGAACTGGTCCACCTGGTCGCTCTGACGCCGGATATTCGCGTGTTTCTGTTCATTCTGACCGCGGCCGCGGCGGCGACATTGTTATCGGGATTGGTGCCTGCCATTCAGGCTACGCGTCCCGGTCTGCTATACGCGACGCGCGGAGATTTCAGCGCCGATTTTCGTCCGGCTCGCCTCAGAAACGCGCTGGTGGTGAGCCAAGTGACGGTGTGCGTCCTGTTGTTGATCTGCTCCGGCGTGCTGCTGCGCGCTTCGAGGAAGATGCAGGAGAGCGATGTGCGGATCGTCTCCGGCGGCGTACTCGAAATCACGGCGTACGGGAACCCCTACGCGAAAATCGCCGACCGGCTCGATCGCGAATCCTGGATCGAAAGCGCCGGTTCGGCATGGAGGACGCCGCTGAAGGGTCCTCTCCGTACGCTGCCGGTTGCGCCCGGCGCGCAGGCGGATTTCGTTCGCGCCGGATACAATTTTGTATCGCCGCAGTATTTTCCCATCTTTCGCATTCCGCTGGTGCGCGGGCGGAACTTCTCGGTCGCGGAGTCGCGCTCGGAGGCGCCGGTGGTGATCGTCAGCGAAGCGACGGCCGCCCGATTTTGGCCAGGCCAGGACGCGCTCGGCCAAACCCTCCGCATCGAACCGGAGGCGCATAAGATGATGCCCGCCTTTCACGTAGCCAGGGTGATCGGCGTCGCCGGAGATGTCATGAGCGGATGGATCGGCGACGGCATCGACACGACATGCATTTATTTCCCGACCGCTCCTGGATCCGCTACCAGCAACGTTCTGCTGGTGCGCGTAAAAGGCGAGCCGGAGGCGGCGCGCCGCGCTCTAGATGACGCCGTCTCGAGGGTTGCGGCGGGCTCCGTTGCGTCGGTAGTGCCCGTGGAGCAGGCTGTCGCGATGCAGGTTTATCCGTTTCGAGCGAGTTCCTGGATCGCCTCGTTTCTCGGCGGTCTCGCCCTGGTCCTGTCGCTCTCCGGAATTTACGGAGTCCTCTCTTATCTGGTCAGCCAAAGGACGAAAGAAATCGGCATCCGCATGGCACTGGGCGCGACGACATCCTCCGTTGTCCGCATCGTGCTCTTGCAATCTATGAAACTTGCGGTGCTCGGAATCGTGATCGGCGCGGCGCTGGCGCTCGGCGCGTCGCGTCTGTTCGCGTCGGAATTGCAGAATGTCGATACCTTTGACGCGCTGGCGTACTTGGGGAGCATCGCCGTGGCGCTTGGCGCGGCTCTGGCAGCCGCCTACGTTCCATCGCGCCGTGCGGCTGGCGTCGATCCCATAACCGCCCTGCGCTGCGATTGATCTACTGATACACCGCCTTCACGATCATCCCCTCTTTGAGAGGTTTTTCTGTCGGCAGCGCGATACTGTCGCCTTCGCTGACTCCCTCCACCTGCGCTCGCGTCGTATTGCCGATTCCCATGGTTATTTTTTCCCAAACCACGCGGTCGCCCGCCAGGACGAATACGCCAGCCTGCCCCAGTTCTCGGCGAATCGCCTCGCGCGGGATCGTTAATGCGTTCTGGACCGACTCGGCTCGAATCTCGGCGGTCACGTTGGTACCCGGCAGCAGATCGCGGTCGGGATTTTCAATCACGCAGATCACCTGCCCCACCTGCCGCGAGCCGAGGGGTTCGATCTGCGTCGGCGTTTTATCGACCACGCCTGACCACGAACGTCCCGGCAGCGCGTCCCAGGTGATGGAAACGGGCAGGCCTCGCGTCACTCGTCCCAGATCCGGTTCGTCGACGAATACGTTGACCTTTACTCGATCCAGTTTGCCGATATAGGCGACGATATCGCCGGCGTTGAGGTACGCGCCGGGTTTCAAATCGAACCGGTAGACCACGCCGGAGATGGGCGCGCGGACCACGCTTTGTTTGATTCGCTCGCCGGCCAGTTTGGCCGCGGCTTCCGCGTCGTGCAGCCGGGCGAGCGCGGCGGTTTTGTCCGCCGCGGCCACCAGTGCGGCGCGCTTCTGTTCGAACGCATGAATCTGCAACTGGGCGTTCTCGACGCGCTGTTTGGCCGCGGCGACTTCGAACTTCGTGGCAGCCAGCTGGGCTTCGAGGCGTGTGAGACTGTCGTAATCCCTCTGCGCCGCCTCCAGCTCCAGCTTTGCTTGCTCGATGCCGCTCGAAATATCGGCGAGATCCGTCGCGCGCCCTCCACGGTCGTACATGGCGAGGTCTGCCTTCGCCTGCTCGATGCGCGACTGGGCGGCAGCCAGAGCGGCGCGCGCGTCGGCCGAGTCGATCTCCACCAGCGGCGCGCTTTCTGCGACCACCTTGCCGCGGTCGATCAGGATCGCCTCCACCGGCCCGGAGCGTTCGGCGCGCGCGGTGGCCCATTCGATCGGCTCCACTTGTCCGTTTGTGGAGACGGAGCTCATGATCGATTCGCGGACCACTTTCGCGAAGGGAATTTCCGGAGGCTGACGGCGCCAGTTCACCAGCCACCAGACCAGCGCCGCGATCGCCAACGCCAGCAGCAGCCATATCGTGTTGCGCGGTCTCACTCCGATAGCCTGGCGCAGTAATCGAACAGGATCTGCCATTCTGCGCGTTGTATTTCCATGGCAGCTTTCATCTGCACGGAATTGGGCTGCTTGCGCGCGCGGTCGCAGAACGCGATGAACGCGAACGGATCCCAGCGGCCGGTGCGAAATTCGGCCTCGCGGATCCGATGCAGGATCTTGACCGCGGCGCGCGTGAGGAGAGAAAACGTCGGGTGCGGACCGGCTTTGCGGAACCAGTAGGCAGCGTTGCCGGAGTCCGGCTCCTGGCGGTGCAGGATGGCGTGCCAGAGCTCGCCTTCCGGCGTTTCGCAATACTCCACCAGCTTGTGGGCCTCTTCAAAGCAGGAAAAATAGAGCCATAATCCAGCCATGGGCGCTTCGGGCTCCTCCTGCTTCGGGAACAGGTCGCGCGGCTTAAACGTCTTTAAAAGTTGTCGGGCCTCTGCGCTGGAACATTGGGTGCATTGCAACGGCATAAGCCGTTCGCCGTTTCCGTCCAGCGCCAGAATGCGAGCTATGTTTGGTCCATACTGCGTCGGGTCGAAGGCCATGAAGCGCTACATTTCTATTGTATGAAACAATTTAGCGAAGCGCGCAAAAAATGAGGCGGGCGCTGGTTTTCTCAGGCGGTGGAAACTTCGGCGCGTGGCAAGCAGGCGTGTGGAGCGGTCTCCCCTCCGGATATAAGCCGGATCTGATCGTGGGCGCGTCGGTCGGCGCGTTAAACGGGTACGCCATCGCCGGCGGCGTGGCGCCCGAGGAGTTATGCGCATTCTGGGGGCGGCCGGAAGTGGGACGGTTTCGTCAACTGCACCAGACTGTTCGCTACCTGACGGAGCGCTATCCCTTGCGGATGGACTATGCCCTGACCATGACTGATCTGGCGAGCATGAAGCCGAAAATCGTTCCCGGCGCCGATGTGACCTGGCGGCACCTGGCGGCGTCCTGCGCCATTCCCGGACTGCTGCCGCAACAAAGGATCGGCGGGCGCTGGTATTCCGATGGAGGCTTGCTGAATCCGCTGCCGGTATGGGCGGCGGTGGAACTGGGCGCGACCCACATTATCGCCGTGCACGCGCTGCCAGAGATCCCGTCCTCGGTGCTCAAGCCATTCGTAAAGGGGTTCCGGAGAGTGTTCGGACACCATCCGCCGCTCCCGGAGGGCGTGGAACTGGTGACGATCGAGCCGCCCGAGCCGCTGGGGTCGGTGCGCGACGCGCTAGCCTGGAGAGAAGAAAATATCAGGCGCTGGATCGCCCAGGGGCGGGAAGCGGGAAAAAACATTTCCATTCCAAATTGTTTTTGGCGATAATAGGAATCGACATATGCCTCTGTTTCGGATTCACCGTCTGAAAGATCATCTTCGCCAGAATTTCCGATTCGCGCCGCACCTGTCGGGCACGGCCAGCGTCAAGCCTCGCGATTATGAAACCACAGAAGACGCCATGGTGGAAGCCTCGTCGCCGTACGCGGCTTTCTTCGCTCTCAGGGAGGCTCCCCGGCCGATTCAAATCGGCGATTTGCTGGAATGCGAGGACGGATCGCTGCGCATCTTCAAGTTTGTCGGTATAGAAGAAGCGCAGTGGATATTGCCGGAGGGCGCCCGTCAGGAAACGGCGCAGCAGGCGGCGACAGTCTAGGCTTTTCCATCTGTCCGCATGCTCACGCATGGCGGTTCCATGGAGCCAGATGACCAGGACGACGCAGCCGCTATTCCCCGCGTTACAATGACATTAGAGATGATTGGTTGTAATGGGGTGAGGGATCCGATCAATTCCTTCGCCCTGATTTCATACATGCCCGAGCCTCTGGCTGGCTTCCTCGATTCGCTCCGTTGCGAGCTGGTGCCGCGCTGCCAGGCAAAGAGCCATTTGACCGTCCTGCCGCCGAGGCCGCTGGCGAGAGGTTTGCCGGAAGAAGCCTGGAGCGATCTCAACGATTCTCTGAACGGGTTCCCGCCCTTTCGCGTGGAACTGGGCTCGATTGAGGTTTTCGAAGGTACCAACGTGATTTATCTCACGATCGGCGCTGGTTATCGCGAACTGGAGCAGATGCATGCGGCGCTCAACCGGGGCCCTTTGCAATTCGCAGAACCGTACCAATACCATCCGCATGTGACTCTGGCTCAGCAGCTCACCTCGAACGAGGTTGACGCCGCAGCCGCTCTGGCCCGCCGCCGCTGGAAGGATTTTCCATATTCCCACGGCTTCACGGTGGACCGGCTGACGTTTGTCCAGAATAGCCTCGAGGACCGTTGGGCGGATCTGGCCGGACGGGCGCTGTCGATCCGCAAGGCCAGCTAACAAGTAGCCGAGCCGCCATGCGTGACAGGTTGCGGAAAAAGTCGTTGCAATGCACGATTGGCAGGCGGAACCGCCTGCCCCACCAAAGCGAATCAAGCACTTCCAGCCAGGTGGGACAGGCGCTTTCGCCTGTCGAGCGACTTTTTCCGCAGCCTGGTGAGCATGCGGACAGACGGGAAATATTACTGGTTCCCAAACATCTCCAATTGACCCTCTGTGGCCGGCTTTTTCGCCGCGCGTCGTTTTAGCGGGCTGCCGACGACTCCCAGCACCTGCACCTCCCGGAGCGCGGCCCGGGGGACGAAGATTCGCTGGTTCTGGAAGGTCGGGTCGGGAGGTATAATGCCGAACCCCGCCGGATCGACCAGCATGAGGTTGTTCTGGAGCATTCCCTCCATCGAATCGCCATCGCGGAACAGCAGCCGGACCCAGATCCCCGGCGTTTTCGGGCGCGTCTGGAACGTACGGTGTTCCCGCCAGGTCTCGCCCAAGTCGAAATCGCGAACAAAACAAACAGCTTTCGTCTCCGATACGGGTACCCGCACCAAGTTGCCGGAAGGGCTCAGGACATCGATCGTCTCTCCGTCAAATCCAGCCGGGGATTGCACGAAGCCCTCCACCGGCTCGCGGTCGAAGCGGGCTAAATGCACCTTTTTGTTGGTCGATTGAGCCACTTAACAGGCCTAAGTGCGAGGATTTCCTTTCAAACAATTTCGCAAGTATTGTATCATTGGCTCAATGCAGGCGACGCCGCCTAAAAGGCTCCTTTCGGGACACATGCAAGCGTTTCTCGATTTCTGCCGCGTGGAAAAGGGGTTGTCGGCGAATTCGCTAAGCTCTTATTTAATTGATTTGCAACGATTTAGTAACGGAATATCACCCCTCCAGCTGGAGGGCGCGACGGCCCGCGACCTGGGGCGCTACGTCGAGTCCTTATACTGCGGAGGGTTGTCGGCACGCTCGATTGCGCGGCATATGACCACCCTTCGCAACTTTTATAGCTTTTTGACAAGGGAAGGCGAGATTACCGCCGACCCGAGCGAGTTCCTGACCCCTCCCAAGCAGTGGTCGAATCTTCCCAAGTATCTGAATCGGGAAGAGATCGACCGTCTTCTGGTGGCTCCCGATGCGGCCAAGCCGACCGGGATCAGGGATCGGGCCATGTTGGAACTGCTCTATGCGACCGGTCTTCGGGTCACCGAGCTCTGCCGCCTGGAGCTGAACAACGTGGAAAGGGATTCGGGCGTCCTGCGGGTGACGGGGAAAGGCAATAAGCAGCGTCTGGTGCCATTCGGGGAGTCGGCGGGTCAGGCCGTCACCCAATACCTGAACCAGGGGCGTTCCGGCCTGCTGAAGGGGCGTGCCAGCCGGTTCCTGTTTGTCACAGCAAGGGGTGGGGCGATGACCCGCCAGGGATTCTGGAAGCTGCTCGGCGGGTACGGAAAAAAGGCGGGTATTTTTCGCGATCTGACGCCCCACGTGGTGCGGCACAGCTTCGCCACACATCTGGTGGAGGGCGGCGCGGATCTGCGCAGCGTGCAGATCATGCTGGGTCACGCCGACATTTCCACTACTCAGGTCTACACGCACGTGGCCAGGGGCCGGTTGCGGGAGATCGTGGATCAACATCACCCGCGTGCTTGACGTTTTTCAGATAGAAAAGGCGCGAGCGCGGCGGAAGTCGGAAGGCGGGTACGAATGAGCGATTACATGTTCAAGCTGGAAAGCCACCTGAGCACTGACCAGTTCCGTGTGCTGGGCCAGGTGCAGGCAGTCGCCGCGGCGGCCGGGGTCAGTCTGTTTCTGACTGGCGGCGCGATGCGCGATATGCTGGGCGGCTTTCCCGTGCGCGACCTGGATTTCACGGTCGAAGGCAGCGCGCTGAAGCTATCGAAGACTCTGGCGCAGAAGTACGGTGCCACGATTCTTTCCATCGACGAGTTGCGCAAGAGCGTGGAGATGCGCTTTCCCGGCTTCGTGCGGGTGGAGCTGGCCATGGCGCGGACGGAGAAGTTTGCCAAATCCGGCGCGCGTCCGCAGGTGGCTCCGGCGACGATACACGAGGATTTGCGCTGCCGCGATTTTACGGTCAACGCCATCGCGCTCTCGCTGAATAAAGCGTCGATGGGCCTGCCGATCGACCCCACCAACGGCGTGGGCGACATTGAGCGCAAGGAACTGCGGACGATCCACAACTATTCCTTTTACGA
>CAVVNE010000147.1:0-37727 GCA_963749245.1 Bryobacterales bacterium | reverse complement strand
ATGTCGCTTGTTCTGGAACCATCGTATTGCTGGGCTGGCGACCTCAACGCCGCCGGTGGACCAGGAGCCAGGGGCCGGCTTATACGACGGCACGGGGCGCTTCGGCCTGGTGTGAACCAGGCGCACGCCGGTGATCTTCAGCTTGCTCTTCTCACTTTGAAAAGGGAGCGGCGCCGCGATGGCGCTGTCGGCCAGCCCCAGCGCGGCCATGCCGCCGAGTCCAAGAAAGCTTCGCCGTTCCAACAACATTAGACCTCCTCGGGCCATTGGTCTTGACACGTATTCGATCTGTATTATACTGGCACTCTCCCCCCAAATTTCCGCCGGCTCGTTCTGTGGAGCGGCTCGGCGCGGAAGTGTAGTGCTCCCTCCCCCGGCGAGTGTAAATGATTCCTTACGCGGAAGAATTCGCTGTCGCACGCCGGGTTTCGCCGCCCGTGACGGCCCTCGCTGCTTTGCAAAAACATTCCAGGAAGGTGCTAGATGGCAGTAAATAAGCCTAGGAATCGTACGCTGCTTTGCCGCCTCACGCAGGACGAGTACGACTGCCTGCAGGCGGCTTCGTCAGGCGCGAGAAGCCTTTCCGATTTTGCCCGCGCGCGATTGCTGGGCGACGCGGCGCGTCCTCCGATCGAACAGCAGCTTACGGAGCTGAAGCTGACCATGGAGCGGATCGCGGAGCTGCTGGAGAAGTGATGCGCACTTTTCTGTTGTGTATTTCGGCGCTGGCGGCCTTCGGCCAGGTAAAACCTTCGCTGATGGAAGACGCGGGGAAAGAAAATCTGCCGTCGCAGAAGCTGGGCGTCGACGATCTGATCGCCGTTTCCGTGTACGATGCACCGGAGTTGACGCGTACGCTGCGCGTGGAGGAGGACGGCACCATTCATCTGCCGCTTCTAAAACAGGGCGTGCAGGCATCGGGCATGTTCGCGCGGCAACTGGAAACGAGCATCGCCGCGGCGCTCAAGACGGAGCAGATTCTGGTTGACCCGTTCGTGAAAGTGACCGTGGTCGAGTATCACAGCCGGCCTATTTCGGTGATGGGCGCGGTACACAAGCCGGTGACGTTTCAATCGGTCGGTAAGGTGACCCTGCTCGATGCGTTGGCCCGCGCCGAAGGTTTGACCAACGACGCGGGCACCGAGGTGCTGATCACGCGCGGCGGACTGGTGGAGCGCATTTCCGTGAAAAAACTGATGAAAGACGCTGATCCGTCTTTAAATTACGAGTTGCATGGCGGCGAAGAAATTCGCGTGCCGGAGGCGGGCAAGATTTTCGTCGTCGGCAACGTGCGCAAACCCGGAGCGTTTGCGGTGCGCGACGCTAACGACAACTCCGTGCTGCGGATGGTCGCGCTTTCCGAAGGGCTGCTGCCGTTCGCGGCGAAAGAGGCGTACGTCTACCGGCGCGACGAAAAGGGCGTCAACCAGGAGATTCCCGTCGCGCTCGAAAAAATCATGCAGAGGAAATCGCCCGACGTGACGCTGGAGACCGACGATGTTTTTTACGTTCCCGATAACAAGACCCGCCGGACGACGTTTACCGTGATCGATCGCATCACCGCGTTCGGTTCGGCGACCGCGTCCGGCCTGCTGATCTGGCATTAATCATGAGAAATAACGCACCGGTGATACCGGAATATCGCGCGATCACGGGGTCAACAACTCCCGCGGTTCTGGACGCGGAATACGAACCGCAGGCCGCGCACGTCCCTCTTTCGCACTATTTATGGATTCTGCGGCGCCACGGCTGGAAAATCGCGGGCTTCGTCGTGGCCGTGGTGCTGGCGACGTTGATCGTTTCGCTGCGTCTGACGCCCATTTACGAATCGACTACAACCATCGACGTCGACCGCCAGATGCCCACCGGAGTCCTGGGGCAGGAAGCCTTGCAGAACGCGACCAACGACGCCGATCAGTTCCTGGCGACGCAAGTGAAACTGATCCAGTCCGATTCGGTGCTGCGGCCGGTTGTCGATAAATACAGGTTGCGCGACGTTGAAAAAGACGCGCTCGAGGAAGCGATCGACAAATCGCCGACCAGCATCGAGGCTCCGGTGGTGTTGAAGCATCTGAAAGTCACCCGGCCTCCGAACACGTATCTGCTGCTGATCAGTTACCGGTCGGCGAACCGGCAGCTCGCGGCGGATGTGGCGAACGAGATCGCGTTATCGTACCTGGCGCACACCTATCGCATCCGCTACAAGGCGACGGCCGGGCTGAGCGAGTTCATGGAGAGGCAACTCGAAGAACTGCACGCAAAGATGGAGAAATCGAGCGCCGCGCTGGTGCAGTTCGAGCGCGAATTGAACGTCATCAATCCCGAAGAGAAGACCAACATCACCTCCGCGCGCCTGTTGCAGTTGAACACCGAATACACCAACGCGCAAGCCGACCGCGTCAAAAAAGAAGCGGCTTATGCGTCGGTAAAAGACGGCACGCTGGCCGCGGCGCAGGTATCGACGCAGGGCGAGGCGCTTAAAAAGCTCACCGAAAGCCTGAACGATGCCGAGCAGAAGTTCGCCGAGGCGAAAAATCATTACGGCATCAATCATCCGGAGTTCAAGAAGGCGCAATCGCGGGTGCAGGAGCTGCAATCGGAGGTGGCGGCGACGCGGGCCAGCATCGCGCAGCGCGTCGAGATCGAATACCACGAATCGGTGAACCGGGAAAAGATGCTGGAAGAGGCGGTGAAGGATACCAAGGCCGAGTATGACCGCCTGAACTCGCGGTCGTTCGAGTACCAGACGCTGAAGCGCGAAGCCGATGGCGACAAGCAGTTGTACGAGGAGCTGATCCGCAAGATCAAGGAAGCGGGCATCAACGCGAGCTTCCAGAACAGCATGATCCGCGTGGCCGATCCGGCGCGGCCCGGGTTGAAGCCGGTGTTTCCCATCACCTGGCTGAACGTCCTGCTGGCATTCCTGTTCGCGACGTTCTTCGGGGTGGGCGCGGCGGTGCTGAACGACGTTCTCGACAACACGATTCGCGATCCAGATCAAGTCGCGCGCTGGCTTAGCACCGACGTGATCGGATCGCTGCCCGCGGTGAAGGACTGGAGGAGGCGTTTGAGCCCAATCCATCATGCGGCGGGCGCGGCCAACGGGCGGGTGACGAAAATCGCACCGGGCAACGGCACGGCGCTGGTGCATGTCGCGGCCGCGTCGAACGGCGCGCCGAAGGACCCCTCCGAGCAGGCGCTCTCCAACTATGAAGAAGCCATCCGCACGCTGCGCAATTCCATCCTGCTGACGGATTTCGACCGCCGCCTGCGAAGCGTGCTGCTGACCAGCGCGTCGCCGTCGGAGGGAAAGTCAACGGTCGCCGCGCACCTGGCCGCCACGCACGCCAGCCAGCATAAACGCACGCTGCTGATCGACGGCGACCTGCGCCGCCCGAGCGTCCACAGGCTGTTCCAGGTGCCCAACACGATGGGGCTTTCGAACGTGCTGATGAAGGAAGTTCCGTGGATGGACGCGGTGGTGGCCATGGATGAGCCGAATGGGCTGCACATCCTGCCGGCCGGTCCGTCGACGAGGCGGGCGTCGGATTTAATCGGCATGGGGCTGGCGGAGCTGATCGAGGAAGCGACGCGTGAATACGACCTTGTGGTGCTGGACGCGCCGCCTCTCCTCGGATTCGCCGAACCATTACAGATGGCGACGGCGGTGGACGGAGTCATCGTGGTCGCGCGCGCGGGCGACACCAGCCGGAAGGCGCTGAGTTCGGTGATCGCGACCCTCGCCAGGCTGCGGGCGAACTTGGTGGGCGTGGTGTTGAACGAGGTCCACCGGGAAGTCAGCGCCGGGTATTACTACTACTACGGGCATTACAGCAAATATTATGGCCGTCCAAAATCGGAGTGACCAGCACGCATGAACCGGAAGCTCTGGGAAAATCTCGTCTCGCTCTATAGCGTGCACGCGTTCAACTACCTGGTGCCTCTGTTCACGCTGCCCTACCTGGCGCGCGTGCTGGGTCCGGCGGAGTGGGGAGCGCTCGCCTTTGCCGACGCCTACGCCCGCTTCGTTTCCCTGGCTGTCGAATACGGGTTCGGGCTTTCCGCCACGCGCGAAATCGCCCGCATCCGTCACGATGCCGGGGCGCGCGGCCGCCACCTTTCGGGCGTTTTCGGAGCGCAGCTTCTGCTGGGCTCGGCGGCGCTGGTTGTCACGGTGATTCTGGCCCGCTTCATGCCGATCTTTGCGTCCCATCGCTGGCTTCTGCCCGGCGCATTATTTTGGGCGATGAGCCAGGGCGCCGCGCCGATGTGGTATTTCCAGGGAATCGAACAGGTGCGCCTCATGGGGGCGCTGTGGATTTTCGGCCGCATCGCCGGCGCGCTTGCGTTATTAGTGTTCGTCCATGCGCCGGGCGACGGGCCCGTCGCGCTGTTCATTCAAGGGACGGCGCCGTTTCTCGCCGTCGTGGGTGGCGCTCTGCTGGCCTATCGCGATACGCCTTTTTACTGGCCCTCCATTGCACGTGGATGGGCGGCCCTCAACTCCGGCGGATCGCTGTTCCTGTTCCGCGCGGGCGCGGCGTTCTACTCGTCGTTCAACGTGCTGCTGCTCGGATTGTTCGCGCCCGCCGTAGTGGTGGCGTGGTACGCCGGAGCCGAAAAGCTGGCCCGCGCCGCCGTCTCCGCCTGGAGCCCCATCAACCAGGCGTTCTATCCGAGGATCAACCACCTCATCGCCACCGACCGCCCGGGAGCCGAGCGCACCGCGCGCTGGTCGGCATGGCTGATGGCCGCGGCGGGCCTGGGGATGGGTCTGTTCCTGTTCTTTGCCGCCCCGCTCATCGTGAGACTGGCGCTTGGCCCGGGATTCGCGCCCGCGGCGGGAGTGCTGCGCGTGATGGCGGCGCTGCCGCCGGTGATCGCGCTGAGCAATGTGCTGGGAGCGCAGTGGATGCTGGCGCTGCGGTTGGACAAGGAACTGAACTGGATCATCCTGGGCGCGGGTTTGGTGAATCTGGCGGGAGCGCTCGTATTAGGGCACCGGTATCAGGCGCTGGGGATGGCGGTGAGCCTGGTGATCGCGGAGGCATTTGTGGCAGTCGCAGCGCTGGTGTTTCTGCGGCGGCGGAGACTGGAACCATGGCGCGCCACGCGCGCAGAGGTCGCAGCGTGATGACGCCTGCTCTACCTCGGTCACACCGCTGGTGGATAGCAATGTACGCTGGTGCGCTCTTCCTGCCACCAATTCCACTTGGCTTCACAGAGACGGCTCGCAGCAAGCTGCTCCCAGGCGCCATCGTGGCTGTCGCTTACCTAATATGGCGTCCGATCTTCTGCCGCGCAGGGATTTTCCATTTCTCGACCTTCAAGAGGCTGCTGCCGGTCACAATCGCAGTCTATGTATTCGGTCACGCGATGTATTTCGTTTTGGATGGCAATTACTTGACAGGTCTCAACGAACTGCAGTGGCTGGTCTATCTCATCGCCCCCCTTCTGATGGCGTGGGATGTAGGACCATCGGGCAGCAATTACATCGTGAAGGCTTTGCTTGCCTGTCTGGGCATCGAATCCATTCTCGCCGTGATTTCGTCGTTCACGGGTCCAATGTACGGGTACGTCGTCCTCTGGTATGGCCCGCGATTCGGAACGAGCGTCTACCGCGCGGTAGGAACCATGGACAGTACAAATAGCTTGGGTGGATTGCTGGCATTCGGTGCCCTTGTGTGCCTTTTTGCACCGGCCGCCGTTCTTCCGCTGCGACGCTCGTTGCTTGTCGTTGCGCTCCTGGCCGGGGTGATTCTTAGCCAGTCCAAGAGCGCCTTTTTCTCCGTCCTAATCAGTTTCGTCATCATCAGCATCGTGGGCAGTCGATGGCGCCTCATGAGCACACGCGAACTGTGGACCATGATCGGCTCTCAAGCCCTCGCTCTGATTGTGGTTAGTGGCGTCTTTTACGTCTATGGCGAAGCCGTTGCGGACAATATGTCGCACGACTACATGGACAGGGCGGCTTTGAGCGAAAGGGTGATTGAGAAGATTGCGGAGTTCGACTGGATTCAGACTCTGTTCGGAGTCGGTTTCCACGGCGTCGACTATGTGAATCCTGCCACAGGCGCTTGGATCACGGCTCACGACAGCTACATCAACCTAATGGCGGATCTGGGAGTCTGTGGCTTCCTCCTTGTCGTTTCGCTGTTCATAGCAATGTCGGTGTCGATTTTTAAAAATCGAGAGTGGCATTTGCTAGCCGGGCTTCTCGGACTGCTCCTGCACTTCGTGACGGAGGCTTTCCTTTACGCACCGCTGTTCATTATGACGATTGGGACACTCTACGGCGTCACCTGCGTATACGAACGAACCCCGAGGCGAAAGGCTCGATTGACTCAGTTGGATCTGATCCTCGCTGAACAAAAATCATCGTTAGTTGGAGTCAGAAGATGAACGGGGTCGTGGTGTTGATCCCCGTATATAGAAACCAGGGAGGCCTGGAGCGTAGTTTACGAAGCCTGCGCGAGGCATCGCGGCGGCTTCGACGTCGTCGTCGTCGACGACGGCAGTCCCGAACCGATCATGGTGCCACGCGGGCTACGCGACGACGTTTCCGTATTCCTGCTCCGGCTTGAGGAGAATCTAGGGATCGCGGGAGCTCTGAACCACGGCTTGCGCCACATCCTTGCGCATGGATATCGTTACGTTGCCCGACTCGACGCAGGAGATACGGTCGCCATCGAGCGATTCAAGCGGCAGGCGGAAGTTCTCGATCTGCGCCCACGGTGCGCGGTGGTCGGTTCGTTCATTGAATTCGTGGACACGGACGATGAGCGCATGTTCTGTCACCGCGCGCCGTGCGAACACGAGGAAATTGTCCGAAGCCTGCACGTGAACAACTGTATCCTGCACTCGGGATCGATGCTACGGGCCGCCTCGCTACTGGAGGCCGGCCTCTACCGTGAAGATTTTCGGGTGGCGGAGGACTACGAGTTGTTTCTGCGCCTCTCCCGGCGCTATGAACTGGCGGTGATTCCCGAAATCCTTAACGCGATGCGAATACGCGCTGGACGGTTTGAGCATCGCCGGGAGGCGCGGCCAACAGCGAGCGCGTCTCAGATTACAGCTGCTTTATTTCGATCCCGGGTGCATGCAGAGTTACTACGGAATCGCTCGAACGCTGCTTGCAATGCTGGCGCCGCACAGCCCGACGCTCCGTCTCAAGTTGGCGGTCGCCAACGCTGGCGTTCGCCGCAAACCCGATCCGGAACTGGGTGCCCTGATGAAGCTTCTCGAACTCGTAGAATCCGCAGCCACCGGGGTCGGACGCCATGTTGTCGACCTTACCGAGGGTCTGCTCGCGCGAGGCAACGAGGTTCATTTGCTCTATTCGGATCTGCGGTCCGATGACGTTTTCGCCCGCGACCTCGAACGCATTCGGACGCTCGACCAACTTCACCTTTTCCAGACGCCGATGCGCCGGGAACCTGGCTGGAGCGACGTCGCGGTGGTCAGCAGGCTGCGGCGCTATCTGCGGCGAAACGGACCGTTCGATCTGATTCATTGCCACAGCACCAAGGCCGGTCTGGTGGGGCGTCTGGGCCTCCTGGGGCATCCGGCGAAGCGGATCTATACGCCGCACATGCTCTTTTCAATGGACCCCTTGCAGAGCGGCTTGGAAAAGCGGGCCGCCCGCGCACTTGAGGCTGCGCTCGCGAGAGCCTGCCACGGGATTATCGTCGTTTCCCGGGAGGAATACGAGCACGCGGTGGAACTCGGCATCGATCCGGAAAAACTGTGTCTCATCAGGAACGGCGTGCCGCTTGATGGTCCGGTCCCGAGTCTTGACCGTAGGGCGCTCCGGCAAAGCTGGGGCCTTTGCGACGCCGACGTTTCGATCGGCTTCGTCGGGCGGCTGGTGCCGCAAAAATCGCCGGAGACGATGCTTCGGTCGTTCGCGGCCCTGCCGGGTCGAGTCCGCGCGGCCGCGCGCCTGGCGATGGTGGGAGACGGCTCGCTTGCCGGAACGCTTCGAAAACTCGCCGGCGAGTTGGGCATTGCGCCGCGCGTGGACTGGTTGGGAGAGCAGGACGCAAAAACGCTGATGCACGCATTCGACATGCTCGCGCTGACCAGCGATTCGGAAGGACACTCCCTGGTGGTGCTGGAGGCGATGGCGCGAGGTCTGCCGATCGTCGCGACGTCGGTCGGCGGCATTTCCGAAACCGTGCGCCACGGCGTCAACGGATTCGTCGCGCCCGTCCGTGGCGTTCGCGAAATTGCTACGGCGCTTGAAACGCTGGCGGGCGATCAGGCGTTGCGCGCCCAGATGGGGAGGGCCTCGCTCGAACTGGTTCGGAACTTCTCGGTCGATCGCATGGTCGATCAGACAGCCGCGCTCTACACCCAGGTCGTCTCCGGCGGCTGGAAGGGCCAGGCTCCCGCCGATATGAAACTGGCAGCGACGCGCTGACATGTCCACGCTTCAACAAACGCCCATCCCCGAGCTAGTTGCAGGCGCCTCCTGGCGCGCTTCGGGACGCGCGGGCGTGCACCGGCTGTCGCATCCCTGGGTGTCGGCCGCGATCTTCGCCGCTGGGGACCTGGCCGCTCTTTCGCTGGCGGCCGGCGCGAGCGTTCTCATCTGGAGCTGCGTCGACGCTCGTCTGGCGCCGGAGACGTACGTGCATCTGTGGCCTGTTCTGCTCACCTTCCTGATCGCATATGCCGCCTCGGGCCTGTATCCCGGTTTCGGACGCAACGTGGCCGACGAGCTGCACAGGCTCTCGGTCGCCACCAGCCTGGTGTATCCGGCGCTCGCCGTCACGGCGTTTCTTCTCAAGGACGCGGCGTCGTTTTCGCGCGCCGTGTTCCTGCTGGCGTGGGCGCAGTCGCTGGCCATCGTTCCTCTGGTGCGCGCGCTGCTGCGCCGCTCGCTCGAACGGCGGAGCTGGTGGGGAGATGCGGTGGTCATCGTTGGCGCCGCCGATGCGGCGAACGCGGTCGCACTCTCGCTCGCCGAGCGGCCTGAACTCGGGCTGCGGCCGGTTCTGGTTCTCGACGATCCGCGCCACGCGCTGGCCGCTTCGCGATCGCTCGGCATCCGCCACGGCATCCTGGTGGGAACTCCAGGCGGCGAGCTGGCGAGAGGATACGGAGAACTCAGCCGCGTGTTCCGCCGCGTGACCATCGTACCCGAATTGCACGGCCTTTCGAGCTTATGGGTGGAGGCGCGCGACCTGGGCGGCGTCATCGGCCTCGAGTTCCGGCAGAGGCTGCTGATGCCGGGTGCGCGCGCCGTGAAGCGCGCCGTGGACCTCTGCCTGATCCTGGGCACGGCGGCGCTGGCCCTGCCCTTCGTCCTGCTGATCGCCGCAGCCATCAAGCTGACGTCGGCTGGACCGGTTTTTTATCGCCAGTCGCGCTACGGACGGAACGGCGCGACCTTCACCGCCTGGAAGTTTCGATCCATGGTGCGCAATGCGAGCGACGTGCTGGCGCGCCACCTGGAGACGAACCCGGCGCTGCGCAGGGAATGGGAACGCGATCATAAACTCCGCCGCGATCCGCGCGTCACCGCCGTCGGACGATTCCTGCGGCGCACCAGCCTCGATGAACTGCCGCAGATCTGGAACGTCCTGCTGGGGGAGATGAGCGTGGTGGGGCCGCGCCCGATTGTCGCCGATGAGATTCCTCTCTACGGCGAGGCCTACGATCTCTTCACCCAGGTCCGGCCGGGAATTACTGGGCTGTGGCAGGTCTCCGGCCGCAACGATCTCACCTACGAAAAACGCGTTTACCTCGATACTTACTACATCCGCAACTGGTCGCCGTGGCTCGATTTGTATATTCTGGCGCGCACGGTGGCGGCGGTCGCGACGGCCCGGGGGGCTTACTGAGATGGCGATTTTGGACTATGCTAATTTAAGCCACAAAAAGCTTGGAAAGCTTCGTTCCGAAATCGGGATCCTGTCATGCTCGCACGAATCGGCAAGTACGAAATACGAGATGAGCTCGGAAAAGGCGGATTCGGACAGGTTTATCTCGGGTTGGATCCCACGATGGACCGGCTGGTGGCCATCAAAGTCCTTTCCGCGGGGGGCGATTCGAGCCTGTTGATCCGCTTCCAGACGGAAGCGACGGCGGCGGGCAATCTGAACCACAAAAACATTGTCACGGTCTACGAATTCGGCGAGGATCGCGGCATGTTTTTCCTGGCCATGGAGTATCTCGCCGGCCAGGATCTTCAAAAAGTGATCGACTCGGCGGCCTCCCGCTCGATTCTGGACAAGATGCGCATCATGACCCAGATTGCCGAAGGTCTCCTGTGCGCGCACCAGGGCGGCGTCGTGCACCGGGACATCAAACCGGCCAATATCATGTTGCTTCCGGACGGCACCGTGAAGGTCATGGATTTTGGCATCGCCCGTTTGACTCGTGAAAACAGCGCCCGCCTTACCCAGACCGGCTATCTCATCGGCAGCGTTTCGCATATGGCGCCGGAGCAGTTCCGCGGCGTAGAGGCCGACGTTTTATGCGATATCTGGGCCTACGGCACGATCTATTACGAACTGCTGACCGGCAAGAATCCATTTCACGCCGCCGACGCTCCTTCCACCATGTACCGGATCACGAATGTGAACCCGGATGGTGTTCGGACGGTGTGCCCGGATTGTCCCGAGGCATTGGAGCGGGTCATTGCGGGCTTGCTCGAAAAGGATCGGCCCGGACGATACCAGAGTCTCGAGGATGTTTTGTTCGAAACCACGCCGATTCTATTGGATCTTCAGAAAGGCGAGGTCAGCCGGCTGGTTTCGCAGGCGCGCACGCTGATTGATACGGGCAAAATCGAGGACGCCAACCAGGTGGTGCGAAAAGTCCTGGCTCTCGATTCGATGAACGCGGAGGGCCGCGCGCTTCGAGAGCGGTTGCAGAATGAGGTGAAGCTCAGGTCCACGCGCTCGCGGATCGATGTCCTCTGGCAGAAGGCGGAGAAAGCCATCGGCGAGCGCAACTACAACGAGGCGATCCAGGCGCTGGGGTCCGCCGTGCAGATTAATCCCAAGGATACGGTGCTCCGGCAGCGTCTCACCGAATTACAGGAAGAACAGGAACAGCGCGAAAAGGCGGCGCGCCTGCTCGTCCAAGCCAAAAGCGAGCTGGAACAACAGAAGCTGACAACGGCATTTCAGAGCGCGACTGACGCGTTGAAAGCGGAGCCGGAAAACGCGGCGGCAAGAGATCTGGTTTCGCGCATCGAGAGGATGCTGGCGGAGCGCGACTCGCAAAGACGGCTCAAGGAAGGAATCACCAAGGTCCGCGGCCTGCTGGTCGTGGAGGCCCTGGATGAGGCCATCGCTGTGCTCGAAGACCTGGCTAAACACGCGCCTGAACATCCCCAGGTTCGCGAGCTGCTTGCGCGAACGCACAGCCAGCGCGAAGCGCGGGAGCGGCGGCGGCGCGTCAATACCGGCCTCGACGCCGCGCGCGATTCAATCAGGAAAGGAGACTTTGCCGGCGCCATCGCGACGCTCGGCGGCCTGGCGAAGGAATTTCCCGACGAAGCCAGCGTCGCGGAGATGCTCGCCTACGCGCAAGATGAGTTGCAGGCGAAAGAGCGCGCCGCGAAGATCAAGCTCGTCGGGAATCAGGCCTGGGCGGCTCTAAAGGAGAAAGACTTCGCCCGGGCTCTCGAATTCGTAGCCGATGGCCTTGCCGCCTCTCCTGGCAATGAGCGTCTCGTTCGTCTCCAGGATGTAATCCTCTCCACGCGCGCCGAGCAAGAACGCAGCGAAGCCATCCGAAAGGCGCTGGAGGAATCGACACGCGCGCAAAACGAGAATCGCCTGGACGAAGCTTTGGCCATCCTCGATTCCGCGTTGCGCGGGTCCCCCGCGGAGACGGACTTGCAAAAAGCCCGCGAGGAGGTGCGGCGCAGGATCGAAGAGCGGGAACGCCAACGCCGCGCGGACGCGATTCAAGAGGCTCTCACCAAAGCCCGCGGGATGGTGGAGGGCGGCAAGGCGGATTCCGCGACTAGTCTGTTGGCCAGCGCGACGCTTCACTATCCCAACGAGCCGGAGCTTGCGTCCCTGCTGGATTGGGCGCGCGAAGAACAAAAGCGGCAGGGGGAAAAGAAGGGTATCAACGAAATCCTGGCACGCGCCGAAGCGCTGGAGAAACAGGGCAGCCCTGCTCGGGCTCTCGAAGCCGTTGAGGGCGGGCTGCAAACATTCCCCGCGGCAAAAGAGTTGACGGATGCGGCCGCGCGCCTTCGAACCCTGGCCAGGCTGCAACAGGATCTCGACGCGATTCGTCAACCGATGGCGCGCAAGGACTGGGCCACGGCGCTGACCCTGCTCGCCAGCGCCATCGAGCGCCATCCTGACGAGGATACGTTAAACCGGCTGGCCGATCAGGCTCGACAGGAGCAGCGCAAGGCCGCCACGGAAGCGGTCCTCTCACAGGCCCGGCGCGAGCTCGATGCGCAGGACCTCGACCGCGCCAAGGAAACCATTGCCGGCGGACTGCGGACTTTCGGCGCTCATCCCAAACTGGTCGTTTTGCAGACCGAGGTGGAAGCGCGTCTGGAGCGCCGCGATAATCTCGAACGGGCCCGTCAACTGTACAGAAACCGCGATTGGGCGTCCGCCGAAACGGTGCTTCGTAAACTCCTCGATCGGGATGCATCCGATAACGAAGCGCGCGCCCTCTGGGACGGCGTTTCGAAAGAACGGGAAAAAGAAAATCGCTGGCGCCTTCGTGAAGAAGGACGAGAGGCGGCCAATCGATCCTTCAGCCGGCAGCGATTCGACGAAGCCGAAGCGCGCCTGCGCGACCTGCTGAAGGATTTTCCCGGCGACTCGGCCTTGGTGGAAGATCTCAACCGGGTGCTGGAGGCGAAGCAGCAGCGCACGCGCCGGGAGGTGTACCTGAAAGGCCGCCAGACGGCGGCCGCTTCGTTAAAGGCCCTGCAGTTTGACGCCGCCATCGCAGAGCTTCAGAACCTCCTTCTGGAATTTCCGGGCGACGCCGCGTTTGAGGAGGATCTCAGGTCAGCTCGAGCTGCGCAACAGGATCACCAGCATCGCGAGATTTGTGAGCGGGGACGCCGTAAAGCCGCCGAGCTTCTAGCAAAGCGTGAGTTCGACCCAGCGATTCAATGTCTCGAACAACTCCTTGAGCAATTCCCGGGGGATCTCGCCGTTAAAGAGGACCTGGCCTCTGCCAACGGAGCGAAAGCCTTGTTCGCGCAGCGCCAGTGGCTCGACCGGCAGGTCCAGGAATTGGAAAAGTTGTATCGCAAAGGCGACGCGCACGGAGTCAAGCAGCAGGTGAGCCGCCTCGGCGCGGGAATGACGGATCCGCGCATCCGCGAACTCAACGATTGGGCCGATAACGAGATCGCAAGGCTGGCCCGCGAGGTGTCGAGAGAATCGGCGGTAAGTCTGCAAAGCCGGAGGCGCCGTAAAATATTTCTCCCCATCGGTATCGCTGCGGCTGCTGTTCTCTCCGTTTTGTTGGTCTGGTTTGTCAAATCGTCCGGAACATCCTCAGGGTTGGCGCTCAGTTCATCGGAAATTGTTTTTCATATTGAAGCCGGTGTGACCGACACGGTGTCCCAGACGGTCCAGTTGAAGGCCGGCAGCGCCGGCGAAGGGTGGTCCTCGTCCACGACCAACGACTGGTTATCGGCAGCTCCCCAAAGCGGTACCACCCCGGCGTCGATCGTCGTGTCCGTCGATCCGGCGCACCTCGATCCCGGATCGCACTCCGGAGTGTTAATGTTCACCAGCCGGGACACGCCTTCGAAGAGCAATCTGAAGGTCAAGGTGATCGTCGACCGGAAGCCGGAGCCGAAGAAGGTCGAGATAACCCAGACACCTCCCAGCGGCAAGCAGAAGACCACCGCCATCAAGCTGCCCCCGGTCGAGTCCAAGGCGCAGGTCGAACCGCCCCCAATCGCGCAACCGGTCGTGCCCGTAGTGACCACTCCGGTCGTGCCTCCGCCCGTTGAGAAACCGAAGCCGCCTCCGCCGGTTGTGGATTGCCACAGTGCGACCTATCATGGCCTTCAAAGCGGCGTCTTGAAATGGCTCGGTGGGTCGCTCGATCCGAATGGAGTTCTTGTGTTGGGAGACCATCGTGGAATTGTCGCGCGAGGAGAAGTGACCGGCACGCCGCTGCCGGGCTGCGATGTAAGCGTCTCGCTTGACACGAGCGAGATGGAGATTGTGGGAAAGCCTTCTCTGGAAAACGGCTTCCGGCAGGTCAAGCTTCGCAACAAATCGGCGGGTCCCATCTCAAACTTCGAACTGAAGTGGGCTGTTAAGTAACCGTCCCCGGCCGTACGAATCCCCGCCCTCACGGGACGGGGTTATAACCCTTGGCGTGAGAGTCTGTTTGAAAAGTCGATGGGACCGCTCCCGATGGTCGCGGCTTCCATGAGAAGGCCGGGGTTGTCAACACATTTTTGTTGACCCACCCACTCTGTCCGACGCCGACCAACGGAAGGCGCCACCACAGGTCTCCCTTTCACCATCCTCTAAGAAAGGTTTTTCTTTCCCCTCGCCGGTTCGCCCTGCTTCCATTCGCACTCTTGGTGGAGCCGTCTGCTCCGGTGCCAGTTGGGGTTCTTCCTTGAATATCGGGCGCTGCCATCTCTGCGCCGAACTGGACGCTCCTCTAAAGAAACGTTCGTTCCGCCGCGACCTCGCAGTCGCCCGAACCCGGCGTTGGGTGCTTCCAACAAGTTCTTACGCCGCCAGACGATGGTGGCGCAGCGGTTCGTACACTTCGCCGGTCACCCACAGCCGATGCAGCAGAATGCCCAGCTTGCGCGCCACCGCCACAATCGCTCGCTTCTTCGCATTTTTTCCGCCCCGCGCGGCCAGCTTCTGGCCCCAGCGCCGGAGGTCGGTGTCGGGGCCGCGCCATCCCAGCACGTGATGCGCTCCCTGCACCAGCAGCTTGCGCAGATACGGATCGCCCTCTTTGGTGATGCGCAGCTCGGGCTGCCGCTGGCCCGATTCGCTGCGCCTCGGCCGCAAGCCCACATAACAGCCCACGTCGCGGCTCTTCTGAAAACGGCCGCGGTCTTCCAGCGTCAGCACGAACGTCAGAGCGATCAATAACCCCACCCCGCTGACTTGCCGCAGCAACGTGGTTTCCGGATATCGTTCCCGGGCGATCTGCTCGATTCTCGCGTCGCATTTTTCTATCTGCGCGCTCAGTGATTCGATCTGCTCCAGCAGCGGCCGCAAAGTTTCGCGAAGCGGCTCCGGCAGATCCCGCATCCGTTCCACGCTCACCTGGTTGCTCGCGCAGGCAGCCATTCGTTCTCCTACCGACTTGGCCAATCCGCGCGCGCTGTTGATCAGCGCCGTGCGCTCGTTCACCAGCGCGGCCCGCACGCGGATGCTCATCAGGTCCATCTGCGCTTGTTCCCCGCGGTGCCGGATGGGCCGCAACAGCTCCGGATCCACCCGCGCCAGCCGCGCCAAAGTGCGCGCGTCCAGCTTGTCGTCCTTGCGCGAGCTCTGGCTGATCAGCTTCACCTGCCGCGCGTTGGCCACGATCGGCGAGTGTCCCAACTGGCGCACCCACCGGCTCACCCACGGCGAATGGCCGCCCACTTCCATCGCGATCCGGCAGCGCTTCATCGGCCCGAACGTCTGCGCCATCGCCTGGCGGGTGGTGGCCACCTTGCCTTCCCGGACGATCTCGCCGGCGGCGTTCAACACGCAATAACAACTGATCCTGTCGCCCAGGTCCATGCCGATCGTGATCGGCCCCTGGCTCGCCGTTCCGGCGGGCCTCGGACTCTGTCTGCGAATGCTATTCTTCTTCATGGCCGGTTCTCCTTTTGCACTTCGAGTGCGTTCTCTTGGGAGCTTATCGCATCCCGCCGGGGACCGGCCTTCTCATTCCATCTCTATTTCGAGCCTTGGGAATTCATCGAGATAAGAAGAGCCGCGACCAGCGGGAGCGGTCAGCACGGGAGTTTTCACACGGACTCGTGAGCCCGGGTGACTGGATGCTTCCAAAACCCTGCGGCGCGACCCTATAATCAAGGGGAGCCACTTGAGTAAACGCACTCCCATCGCCGCCATAGGCGCGCTCGTGATGATTTGCCAGGCCCAGGGGCAAGGCCCGCGCCGTCTTGCCCTCGTCATCGGCAACAGCGCGTACTCTTCTCTGCCCCCGGCGAGCTCCGCGTTGGCCGAAGCCCACCTTATGAGCAACGCCCTCGCGGGGGCCGGGTTTAGCGTGACGCTGGTCGAGAACGTCAACAACAACGACTTCTTCGCCAGGGAAGCCGACTTTCTCAAGAAGGTCCGTCCCGGCGATATCTGCCTGTTTTACTATTCCGGCCAGGCTGCCCAGATCGTCGACGACGACGATTATCTGCTTCCCGTGGACTTCCCGCCCGACAGCGACCAGGCGATGGAGGATCGCGCCTTCCGGCTGAAACGGCTGATCCAGGATCTCGACCACAAGCAGGCCAGCCTGAAAATCGTCATCATCGAAGCTCCGCGCCGTATCCCCACCCCGATCAAAGGAGCTTCCGGTATTGGACTCGGAATGCCGGAAATTCGCACTTCGAAGGGAACGCTCGTCGCACTGGCGGCTGGGGCGGGACACTCCATTCTTAGCTCCCAAAAGCCGGGTGAGATAGGACTATTCACACGCGCCGTGGCCGAGTTGATCGCGAAGCCCGGGCTGAAACTCCCCGATCTCTTCTATGGCGCCAAGCAGCAAGTCGGGCTGAAGACCGGCCAGCAACAATTGCCCGATTGGAACGACAGCGTTCTGCCCGAAAGCTTTTACTTCACCGCGCCGTTGCCCGTGAAGGAAACCCCGCCACCGCCACCCACCGTGGTGGTCAAGCCGGTCATCGTTACTACCACTGTACCCACCAGCCGCATCGATCGCCTGGAATACGTGCATATACCCGCCGGCAGCTTCAAAATGGGTTGTGTTCCCACCGATAAGCGTTGCGACGCGAATGAGAAGCCCCAGCATCCGGTGACCATCAGTCATGGCTTCTGGATGGGACGGACCGAAGTGGAAGTCGCCGCCTATCGAAGGTTTGTCGACGATTCCAACAAGAAGTACAAGATGCCGGGTTCGGTGATCTACAACAAAGGATGGAGAACCACCAATTACCCCATGATGATGGTCTCCTGGGAAGAAGCCAGCGCTTACTGTTCCTGGGCGGGTGGACAATTGCCGACCGAAGCGGAATGGGAGTACGCCGCGCGCGCAGGCAAGGACGATGAAGTCTATCCGCTTAATAGCGAAAACAGCCGGGACAAAGCCAATTTCAAAGGCACCAGCGGGAACGACAGGTACGACTGGCTGGCCCCTGTTCACAGCTTCGATGAAAATGGGTTCAACCTTTACGACATGTCGGGAAATGTTTGGGAATTCGTGTCGGATTTCTACAGTCCCACCTACTACAAGGAGTCGCCTGCAGTCGATCCCAAAGGCCCGGCGACGGGAAAGGAACACGTCAAGCGCGGCGGATCGTTTGAAAGCACCTGGCAGGATAACCTCAGAATCTCTGTCCGCCAGCCCCAAGAAGGTGCGCTGTTTAAAGTCGGCTTCCGGTGCGTGCTCGACGAATCGGACCGGACCAAACAAATCCTGAACCTGCCTTGATCCGTTAGTCCAAGAGTGTATAATGAACCATCCCAATAAGCGGTAGCGGGTTAAAAACTATGAAAAGTCGAAGGATTTTCTCATTCTCCCCGGAGGCCGTCGCCGGCATCCTGATGATCGCGGGTGCCATGAGTGCGTTTGGCCAGTCGTCGGCCATACGATCCGGCAGCGTCGAAGTGGGCCCTTTTATCGGAGGCAGCTATGGCATCGACAAATTTCACGTCATGGCCGGTGGCAATATCACCTATGCCCTTAAGAACAAAATTGTCTTGCCGTACTTTGAGTACAGTTACTTTCCCGGCATCCCTCATGAAAGCACCCTGAATCTGGGTGGAGGGCAAGTGCTGACCCACAACTTCACCCTGCCGTTTTCCGACGTTCACGGCGGCGTTCACGTTCGTATCCCGATCGGCGAAAAGCCGGTGGTTCCCTACCTGGTATTCGGTGTCGGTACTCTGATCTATCCCAGCCGCACAGATAACTTCTCCGGGACCGTGGGCGGTGCTTCCATCAGTCAGTCGGTTTCGGTGTCGGGAGGCTCCGATTTCACCATTAACGGCGGCGGTGGTATCCGTTATTATCTGGGTAAGAGTGGCACCTACGGCTTCCGCACCGAAGCGAAGTTCTATAAGATCGTGGATGGCGCCTTTTCGGGTACGACCTTCGGCAAAGTCGAGCTCGGTTTCTTCATCCAGTTGCATTAGTGATCCGCGGATCTTTCCGTTCTCGGAGATAGCGTCGCCATGTTAGAAGAAGGCACGGGGCGAACCACTAAACCCCTTCGCCAACCCTCCATTAAAGATATCGCCAGGTTAGCGCAAGTCTCGCATTCCACTGTTTCGCGGGCATTGCAGGGCAGCCCGCTGGTGAACGCGGAGACGGCGGAGAAGATCCGGCAGATTGCGCGCGAGTCCGGTTACCGCGCCAGCGCGGTGGCCCGAGGCCTGGTGACAAAACGAACCCGAACCATCGGCCTGGTGGTGACCACGGTCGCCGATCCCTTTGCAAGCGAAGTGGTTAGCGGATTAGAACAGGCGGCCAACGACCGTGGGTACGCGGTCTTTCTGGCCGAATCGAATGCCGAGCCGGAGCGCGAGAAAAAGGTCGTGCAATCGTTTGCAGAGCGGCGCGTCGACGGAATTGTCGTGACCTCCTCGCGGGTGGGGGCTTTGTACCTGCCTTTGCTGTCGGAAATGGAAGTGCCGATCGTGCTGGTGAATAACCAGCATCCGGGGGCCTTCGTGCACTCGGTGATGATCGGGAACGTGGAAGGTAGCCGAGCGGCGGCCAGGCACTTGGTGGAACTAGGGCACCGTCGGATTGCCTACTTGGGCGACCAGTACGGCTATCAGTCCGATACAGAACGGTTTGCGGGGTATCGGGAAGCTCTGGACGCGGCTGGAATTCTGTTTCTTCCGGAGCTGGTGGTGCATGGCGACGGCAAGCCGGAGGCGGCCATGACGGCGATGGAAAGCCTGCTGGCGCTGCCCGAGCCGCCGACTGCGGTGTGCTGTTACAACGACATGTCCGCCCTGGGGGCGTTGCGGTCGATCCGGCTGAAGGGCTTGAGGGTGCCGGAGGACATTTCCGTAGTCGGGTTCGACGATCTGTTTCTGGCGTCCTACACGGAGCCGCCTTTGACTACGGTGCGGCAGCCCATGAGGCGGATGGGGCAAATGGCGATGGAGAGCCTGTGTAGCCTCATGTCGGGGACGGAATCCGAGATCAGGATCCGCGTGGATGCGGAGTTGATTGTAAGGGAGTCGACGGCGAGGCTGGTTTAGAAGAGGTTGGTCTAGAAGATGGACCGCAGGTATTCTCGGTTACGGCGGGCGCTTTCTTTGGGTGAGCCCATGCCGGGCAGAATGTCCTGCTCGACCAGAACGTAGCCGTCGTAGCCTCGTTCGCGGAGGCGGCGCAGGAAGGCCGGAAAATCCACGCAGCCTTTGCCCAATTCGCAGAAGACGCCGTGGCGCAGGGCGGTGAAATAATCCCAGTGCTCGGCGCGGGCGCGGCGGGCGACTTCGGGCTCGCAGTCCTTCAGATGAACGTACCAGACGCGATCGCCGAAGCGATCGAGAGCTTCGACGACGTCGCAAGAGCTCGCGCCGTAGCAATAATGGCCGGTGTCGAAGACCAGGCCGAGACGGTTTGGATCGGTCAGGCTCAACAAGGTCGCGATTTCATTGGGGGTTTCAATATAACCAGCGCAGTGATGATGGAAGACGGTGCGCAGGCCCGTTTCATTGAGGACGGCCTTCGCCAGATCGTCCGCGCCGCGGGCAAAAATATCCCATTCCGCGGTGGTCAGGCCCAATTCGGAAGTGACGCGTCCGGCGGCGCGGGTGCGTTCGGCTACGGAGCCATTGTCGTCGGCGAGGACCAGATAAGGAGCGGGCTTGGAGGCCACGGCGGCGAGCAGGCGCGCGGTCTTTACCGCGTTGGCGATGCCGGGCGCGTGGGCGGATGGATTCTTGAGCGCCACCGGGACGAAGGCGCCGAGCATGACCAGGCCTCGGCTTTCGAGTTCCGCGCGCAGTTTGGAAGGGTCGGTGGGCATGTATCCCCAGTCGCCCAGTTCGGTGCCGGTGTAGCCGGATTCGGCGAGCTCGTCGAGCATGCGGCCGAACGGGATTTGTTCGCCCTTGGTTTCTTCGAATTCGAGGGTGCCCCAGGAGCAGGGGGCGTTACCTACGAGGAGTTTGGACATAGTCTGCTTTTGACATCCGGTTGGTCCCGGGCGTCGACACGGCACGCACGAGTGTTCCCATTGCGTTCCGCATAGCGATGGGTATGAAAACACCCGGCTGAGTGGAGAGGGCGAAAAATTGGGGACAGCCCGCTCTGTCCACGCGGCGGCGAAGTGGAGTGCGTTTTCTCGGAGCGATCAGGGCGCCTTGGGACAGAGTAGGCAGTCCCCAATTTTTCGCAGATTCTGCGTGCGCCACAACGGCCGCGGTTTTCAAAATTTTCGGCTCCAGTCGCGGGGCCAGCGCTCGACGACTACTTTGGTTTGCGTGTAGAATTCCACGCCATGGTGGGCTTGCGCGTGCAAGTCGCCGAAGAAGCTTTCGCCCCAGCCGCTGAACGGGAACGTCGACATGGGCGCGGCGACGCCGACGTTGATGCCGACGTTGCCCGAGTTGACTTCATAGCGGAAGCGGCGGGCGTTTGCGCCGTCGGTGGTGAAGATGCACGCCATGTTGCCATAGCTGCGGTGATTGACCAGGGCGATGGCTTCATCGATGGTGGAAGCGTGCATCAGGCTGAGCACGGGGCCGAAAATTTCGGTGCGGGCGGTTTCGGCGTCGGGAGGAACCTGGTCGAGCACCGTCGGGAAAACAAAGAAGCCGTCTTCGAAGCCGTCGACTTTGGCGGCGCGGCCGTCGACCAGGACGCGCGCGCCTTCCTGTTCTCCCTTGGCGATGAGGCCTTCGATGCGGGCTTTGCTTTCCGCCGAGATGACGGGGCCCATTTCGACGCCCTTATCGGCTCCATAGCCGACTTTGCGATGGCGGGCGGCGGCCGAGATCTGCTCTGTCAGCGTGGGCCGGGCGTCGCCCACGGTGATGGCGACAGAAGCGGCGAGACAGCGCTGGCCGGCGCAGCCGAACGCGGAATCCGCCAGAATTCTGGTGGTCATTTCCATGTCGGCGTCGGGCATGACGACGACCGGATTTTTCGCGCCTCCCTGGCACTGGGCGCGCTTGCCGTTGGCGGCGGCGCGGCTATAGATATACTTGGCGACGGCTGTGGAGCCGACGAAGCTGACGGCGCGGATATCGGGATGGTCGAGAATGGCGTCGACCGCTTCGCGTCCGCCGTTGACCAGTTGAATGACACCGGGAGGGAAGCCGGCGGACTGGATCAGATGAAAGAGTTTCCAGGAGGTGAGAGGGACGCGCTCGGAAGGCTTCAGCAGGAAGCAATTTCCGGCGGCGACGGCGTAGGGCAGGAACCAGAAGGGGATCATGCCGGGAAAATTGAAGGGTACGATGGCGGCGACCACGCCCAGGGGCTGGCGGATCATGTGTTCGTCGATGCCGGAGGCGATGTCCTCGTTATTGATGCCCTGCATCAGGGTCGGCATGCCGCAGGCGGTTTCCACGTTTTCGACGGCGCGGCGCATTTCGGCGATGCTTTCGGTGTAAGTCTTGCCGCATTCATCGGTGATGGTGCGGGCCAGGTCCTCGATGTTTGTTTCGAGGAGAACTTTCAGTTTAAAAAGGGGCTGGACGCGATCGCCGACGGGAGTGCGGCGCCATGCGACAAAGGCTCGGGCAGCGGATTGGACGGCGCGGTCGACTTCTTCGCGCGGGGATAGAGGCACTTCGGCGAGCACCTTCGCGGACGCTGGGTTGAGGACATGGAGAGTCTGTCCGGCGGTGGAGGATTGCCAGTTGCCATCGATGAAGTTGGGTAAGCGTTCGGTCATGGTTGTTCCTTTTCGAAATAGTTAAAGAGAATATTGGCCGCCGATGAACGCGGATGAACGCCGATTTCCTTCATAGGAAATAGCGTTCGCGTTTGCGGGCTTCTTCGTAGCGGGCGCGGGCTTCGCGGACGCTGTCCAGTTCGGAGACTTCGGCTACGGCGACATCCCACCAGGATTCGTAGCCGGGGACGCCTACGGAGGCGTCGGTTTCAATGACGATGACGGTCGTGCGGTCCAATGTTTTGGCTTCTTCCAATGCGTGTTTCAGCTCGGGGATGGTCGTCGCCTGGATCGCGTGGGCGCCCAGGCTGCGCGCATTGGCGGCGTAGTCGACCGGCACGTTCTGGCTGGTCCCGAAACCTCCCTGGCCGAGCGACCGGCTGAGGCCTCCGATGCTGGCGAAGCCGTGGTTGTCCACCAGCACGATGGTGATTTTGACGCCTTCCTGGATGGACGTGACGATTTCGCTGGGCATCATGAGGTAGGTGCCGTCTCCTAAGAAAACGTAGACTTCGCGCGAAGGGTCGGCCATTTTCGCGCCTATGGCTGCGGGGATCTCATACGCCATGCAGGAGTAGCCGTACTCCATGTGATAACCGTTAGGCGTTCGGGTGCGCCACAGTTTGTGCAGGTCGCCGGGATGGCTGCCGGCGGCTGAGACCAGGACGTCGCGGGGGCCCGAAGCTTCCCAGATGGCTCCGATGACTTCACTTTGTGCGGGGCGGCCGGGATGGTTCAGGTGGTACAGGCGGTCGACCTCTGCCTCCCACTTGGCTTTGAGGGACGCGGCTTCGTTCGCGTATTCCGCCGGAACACGGTAATCGGCCAGAGCTGCCGTAAGTTGTTCGATCACAACACGGGCGTCGGCGACCACGGGGATCGCGGCGACTTTATAGGCGTCGAACTCGGCGGTGTTGATGTTGACAAAGCGGAGGTTGGGGTTCTGGAACGCGGTCATGGAGGCAGAGGTGAAATCCGAATAGCGGGTGCCGATGCCGATGACCAGGTCGGCGGAATTTGCGAGTCGATTGGCGGCGAGGGTACCCGTCGCGCCGATGGCTCCCATGGATTGGGGGTGGTCCCAGGGGAGGGAGCCCTTTCCGGCCTGGCTTTCGCCTACCGGGATGCCATTGTGCGAAACGAAGCCATCGAGGGCCGGCGAAGCTTCGGACATTAATACGCCTCCTCCGGCGACGATCAAGGGGCGTCGGCTGGCGCGGATGGCGGCGACGGCGCGGTCAAACGAAACCTGGTCGGGCTGGCCGCGGCGGATAAGCCAGACCCGTTTTTCGAAGAGATCTCCTGGATAATCATAGGCTTCGGTCTGCACGTCCTGAGGAAGCGCGAGGGTCACGGCACCGCAATCGGAGGGAGACGTCAGCACGCGCATCGCCTCAGGAAGCGCGGTGATAACCTGCTCCGGGCGATAAATGCGATCCCAATAACGGGATACGGGCTTGAAGCAGTCGTTGACGCCGATGTCCTGGGTGGAGGTCGATTCGAGCTGCTGGAGGACGGGGGCGACGTTGCGCCTGGCGAAAATATCGCCGGGGAGGAGCAGGACGGGGAGCCGGTTGATGGTGGCGAGCGCGGCCCCGGTGATCATGTTGGTTGCGCCGGGGCCGATCGACGAAGTACAGGCGAAGGCGCGCAGACGGTTGCTCGCCTTGGCGAAGCCGGAGGCGAGGTGCACGCCCGATTGTTCGTTGCGCACGGGGATATATGGGAAGTCGGGGTACTGTTGCAGAGCCTGGCCGATACCGGCGACGTTGCCGTGGCCGAAGATGCCCAGCATCCCGGCGAAGAATTTGTGCTCATAGCCGTCACGCTCGACGTACTGGTTTTTCAGGAAGCTTACCAGCGCTTGGGCCATGGTCATGCGGCGCGTGTTCATTCCTGCCTCCTTAATTGATCGCGGCGAGGCGATCCATGGCGCGTCCGCGTTCGGCGGCCATCGATTCCAGGGCGTGGTCGACGGACCATCCATCGTGGACGATGCCTCCGGCGGCTTCTGCCATAGCCAACGGGTCTTCAAAACCGGGATAAAGAACATTTCTGCCGACCAATGCTCCGCGGACGTTGGATCCGGCGGACATGGCGGATTCGAGTTGGCGAAGAAACGGCGACGGATCGCCGGCCGATTCGCCGCCCAGCAGAAGAATCGGCAAAGTGGTCGAGCGGGCCACTGTTTCGTAGCCATCGCAATATGGGAGTTTCAGCCACAGGTAGCGGCTGCTATCGCCCAGCGCAGAGGCCACGCCTGCCAGGCGCGCCAGGGCGTCGGCGGTTTTCACCACGACGTAGCCTTTTTCGGTTTTGGCGACGGGCAGGGGTTCCAGAAACATCGGCAGGGCGAGCGCGTTGCATTCGTTGATGGCGTGCGCGCTGGCGAGCATCGTTTTGAGCGACGCCGGATCGGTCTGATCGACGCGGAGCAGGATTTTTGCGCCATCGAGACGCCAGGCTTGACAACTGGCCGGGGTCGCGCCGGTCATGGGATCGTCCAGTTCCCAACTGCTGCCTGCCAAGCCTCCGCGATTCAGGCTGGCGATCAGCAGGCGCTGGTCGAGCAGGGTGGGCGCACCGGCGGCGCGCAGGAATCCGTCGATGGAGAGAAGATCCTCGAGGATGTCCATGGTGGCCATGATGCCGTCGACGCGGGCGCTGGTCAGCACGCGAAGAATGCGGGCGAGATAGTCGCGGCGGTCGGCCATGGCGAGAGGCTGGTCGCCCACCTTGGTCACGTTGCGGGCCGGATGGTCGGCGGCGAGGATGTTCAGTTTGCCGGAAGGCGCCGGATGCAGGCGGCGGACGCGCGCCTGGGCAGAGGCCCAGCTGAAATCGGGATTGTCGACACGCGAACTGGTGAGGCGCGCGAGCAGTCGGTCGGAGAAAAACTGCGGACTGGAAAAATGGCTCATCCGGTTTCTATTGTCGCTGCTGGCGGATCATCTGTTCCACCTCCGAGAGAACGGGCATGGCTTCCGAACAGCTCAGGCGGCTGACGACGATGGCGGCCGCGGCGTTTCCATAATGCAGGCATTCGAGCAAAGGGCGGTCGCGCAGCATGGCGTAGAGGAATCCGGAAGCGAAGCCGTCGCCGGCGCCGATGGTGGATACCACGTCGACCGAATAAGGCGGCAGAAAAACGGAATCGTCCGCGGTGATGACGCGAGTTCCCTGCTCTCCTAATTTTGAGACGAGCGTGGGCACACCGGCGTCGCGCAACTTCGCGACCGCCTGGTCCAGATCGTCGACGCCGGCGACCAGTTTCAATTCCAGTTGATTGCCGATGAGAACGTCGACAAACGGGAGGGCCAGGCGCGCGGCGAGCCCCGCTTCTTCAGGATTGCGCCAGGACATGGAGCGGTAGTCGACGTCGAGCACTACGCGGCATGATCCAGATTGTTTTGCACGTTCCAAAGCACGGTACGTTGATTCGCGCGAAGGCGAGGCACAGAGCGATGTGCCGTTGGTGACGAACATGCGGCCGGACGCGGCGAAGTCGAGGTCATCGCCGGTGGCGTCGAGCATGGTGTCGACGGGATCGCGGCGGTAGAACACTTGCGGGAAGCGGTCGGGCGGTGAGACTTCGGTCAGGCAGAGCGAAGGGAGATAGCCGGGCGCGGTTTTGACGTGGCTGGTGTCCACTTTTTCGGCGGCGAGAAAATCCAGGAGGAAGCGGCTGAGGCTGTCGTCGCCGAGGCAGCTCACCATGCCCACGTGG
Source organism: Bryobacterales bacterium (assembly GCA_963749245.1). Classification (GTDB taxonomy): domain Bacteria; phylum Acidobacteriota; class Terriglobia; order Bryobacterales; family Bryobacteraceae; genus Palsa-187. The sequence goes on along the minus strand of CAVVNE010000147.1, from coordinate 11,952 downwards.
GCGCCCAGGCGCGAGAGGCCGACCGCCATATTCGCGCTGGAGCCACCGAGATAGCGCGAGAAGCGGCGGACCTGAGGCAGGGGCACGTGAGGCTCTTCGGAATAGAGGTCGTAGCCGATGCGGCCGAGGATCACCACTTCCGGATTGACCATCATTTCACCATCGGCAGGCGCGGGTCCTGCTCGCGCCAGGCGGCCCTGACCCAGGCGTAGTCGGGATCGTCGGAGGCGGCCATGGAATGGGCTGAGCCTGCCAGGGCGTTCAGATAATACACGTTGTAACCGTGGGCCGCCACGACGGGATGGTAGCCTTCTGGGATCAGAACCAGTTCGCCGTCGCGCACCGTGAGAGTCTCGTCGATGCGGCGGTCCTTGGTATAAACCTTCTGAACAGCGTAGCCTTCGGGGCGATCGATACGGTAGTAATAAATTTCCTCGAGGTCCACTTCGGCGGGAGGGTTGTGCACGTCGTGCTTATGCGGCGGGTAGCTGGACCAGTTGCCAGCCGGCGTGAAGACCTCCACTACCAGCAGTCGGTGCGCCGGAAATTCGGGGGTCAGAATGTGGTTGATCTGGCGGGTGGCGTTGCCGCCGCCACGAATTTCGATGCGCACGTCGGCGGGCGTGACCAGGCGGGCCGGGTGATGCTCCTCGGCTCGGCAATAACAGAAGGCGAGGTCGCAACCGCTATCTGCGGCGATGGAGAAAGCGGTACCTGGCGGCAGATATAACGTGTAAGGAAGGCCGTCGAATACCGAGGCACGGCCGCCGAAGCGCCGCCATTCGCCCGCGCTTGTTTTGGCCGAGCAGACGCCGCCCAGCACCACAATCGCCAACTCGTTGCCAGCGGTGTTGCCGTCATAGTTTTGGCCTGGGGCGAGTTTGCGAACTGCAAAGGACAGGTACTGGCAGTCGAAACTCTCTGCTCGGTCGCGGAACGCTTCCGGACGAAATAATAAGCTAGTCATGATGCTTCTCTGGGGCGACTGCACACGTGTGTAACGCCTGTGCAGCCGGATTTATCACCCCAAGCATACCGTATCATCGGCGCCGGAGATGAATGAGCGCGAACATGGACCAATGCTGCGGCCACTTTCCGAGCCAGGATTCGAAGCCTCGCCAGGCGCTGAAACTGGCCTCCGGCATCAACTGGCGCATGGAAACTCCGCCTGAAACGAGATAGCGGAACGGCATGAAGGGACGCACCTCCTGGATCTGGAAATCGCTGAATTCCGACTCGAAACGATGCCGGTCGCGCTGAAAAATGATCCAGGGCAACGCGCCGTTCGCACCGGACAACGGGCCGGCACTAGAAAACGTCCAATTCTTTGCATCCGGCTCGAAGGGCTCATCGTGGAGACGGGTGTAAATCGGCCATGACCACGTCGAGACCCACGGCTCGATCATCACGATCGAACCGCCTGGGCGCAGGCATCGTGCCCCTTCGTTCAGGAACGCCCGATTATCGCAGATGTGATGGAAGACGTCGACCATGGCGATCGCCTTCAGACTACCCGATGAGAATGGGAGCCGCCGGGCGTCGAGGACGAGTTGAATATCGGAGCACGGGAAGACTTCCGAAGTGATCAGACCCGGTATATACTGCGCCAGAAAACCGCCGCCCGAGCCCAACTCAAACACGCTGCCGGGGCCCTCCGGAATACAGGCGGAAACCGACCGGTACCACTCGTCGTAGATGCGCCATAAGAAACGGTTCTCGCGAATGATGCGGCGGCGCCGTTCGGTGGTTTGCGGATCGTCGATACTGAGATCGCGCGTATGGGGATGGGCCAGCAGCCGTTTAATCCGTGCGAACATTTGCCGCTAATTTCATGGCCTTTCCCGTCAAGACGTAGTCGAGTCTACCCCGGGGCCGGGGATGCGTCAAGAAGGATCTCGAGGCAAATGGTTGCAATGCAAGCGGCCCGCCTTATATACTTCTCGATGTCGGCCGCCCGCGGGGGCCGTGGCTCGCCGTGCCGCACACACCTTTGGTCCGGGACGTCAGGAGATGGGCGCCCTGGCTGCTACTCGTTCTGCCCCTGCTGATGACCGGCCTTTCGCTGGAGTTCAAACGCGATCAGGGACCGTACTGGGCATCTAATAAAGCCGATCCAAGTTACCCTTATTTGCTGGGTTCGCTCGCCTACGCGGTAGGGAAGCCGTCCATGTGCTGTTTGCATCCGGGGGTTCCGGTGCAAATCAACGGCGCATGGGTGCTGCGGCTAAGTCACGTGGTAATCGGTCACGAAAACTTCGCCGCCGACATCCTGCGCGATCCCGAAGTGTACGCCGCGATTTTGGGATTTGAGGAGATTCTGCTCTACGCGGCCGCGATGTTTGCCGCCGGATGGCTGATTTACCGGTTCACGCAGCGTCTGGACCTGGCGCTTCTGATGCAGACGCCCGTTTTCTTTAACGACGCCAATTTTTACTGGCTGAGTCCGATCGCGCCCGAGGCAATGCTCTATGCCCTGGTGATTCTCGCCTGCGCCCTGGCCGTGGTCTACGGGCTGGAACCGGAAAATGTCTGGATTCGAAGAATCGTTCCCGTTGCCTTTGGGCTGCTGTCCGGCGTTGGGGTGTCGGCGAAAATCACCTATTTACCCGGCGCTGTTCTGCCGCTGATTTTGCTGGACTCCTGGATGGGGCTGACCGGTTACGTGCTCGCCGCCGGGGCGTCCTTCGCGGTCATCTCGATTCCCCATTGGGAATCGGTAGACAATGCGATTTATTTTTGGAAGCAGTTGCTCCAGCGGCAAGGGCTTCATGGTTCGGGGCAAGCTGGACATCCGCAACTGGCGGCCATCGCCGCGATTTTTGCAGAGTATATCCGGAGCGATCCGTTCTTCACTGCGATGTTTCTGGCTTGCTTCATCGGGACCGTTTGGCTGTTGCGGTCCGAACGAGGATCCCCGAAACGGCTCCTGATCGCCCTGACGGTGTGTGAATTGCTCCAGATCGCGCTGGCGACCCGGCAGTTCAGTCTGCGCTACCTTTCGCCGGCGTATGCGCTGCTGGCCGCGCATGCGGTGGTCATTGTCTATTGCCTGAGCGGGATCGGTCCGCTTGTCAGGCGCGTCGCCGCCTGGGCGTGTGTGGCGGGAGTCATCCTGCTGGTGGCGGTGAGAAGCGAGACAGTCCACACGACGGCAGTCCAGATGCGCGAACAGCGCCGCGATTCGGAAAACATCGTGCGTCGAATCCTGGATAAGCGGCCGGGGTCGGCGGAGGTGGCTTACTATGGCGCGAACACCATTCCATTCGCGCTGGATTTTGGGGATTCCTGGGTCTATCGCGGGTTCGCAAAGGAGCTGGAGGAACTGTATCCGAGCGCGCTGTTTTGGGATGCCTACAAGCGGGTGTTCGAGAACTTCCGCGCGCCGGTCGCGGTGGAGAGCCTGGGGGATTGCGGCAATCTGCTGCTGGAGGGAGTGCCGTTCGGCGTCCACCCGATGGATTTTACGCCTCCCGATCACGTGTCGGTAGAGGAGTTGGGGAGGTTCCACGGGGAGGGTTTTTACGCGATGACGTGCGGCGTTACGGACGCTCCGCCGCGGGTTCTACGCGCACCGGCGAGCCCGACGTCAAAGAATCCGGGGTATTGATGATGACGGAATCCCCGGCGGTGATGCCGCTGGTGATTTCCACTTCCGTCCCGAAGTCGCGGCCCTCGGTGACGTGAACCAGTTCCGCCCTGTTGCCGTCGCGCACCACCGCCACCTCCAACCCCGCGGAACGAAAAATCAGGGCCGTCACGGGCAGGATCAGCGCGGCGGTCGCGGCGGGAAGCTTCAGATGAACCTCGGCAAAAGCCCCCGGCATCAGCCGGCCCGAAGCGTTGTCGATATCGACCTCGGTGAGCAGCGTGCGCGTGGTGGGGTCGATCATGCCGGTATTCCGCGCGACCTTTCCCATGTAGTGGCGGCCGGGCGCTTCCGTCAAAGTGACGTCGGCATTCACGCCCGCGACTGCCGCCTGCGAAAACATCTGCGGAACGCTGACGAAGATGCGTAGTTTATCGGTGGAGGAGACGCGGAACAGCTCCTGCGCCGCGCCGCCGTTGCCGGCGTTGACAAGCTGGCCGATATCGGTATTGCGCGCCGTCACCAGCCCGTCGAAGGGCGCGAGCACTTTCTCGAACGCAACCAATTGCTCCAGATGCTTCACGTTCGCGGCCTCCGCTTCCACCGTTGCCTTGTCGGCCTCGTATGCGCCCACGGCGTTATCCACGTCCTGCTTGGGGATTGCGTCCTTTGGCAGCGCCAAGTCGCGGTTCATCGTGATCTCGGCCAGTTTCATGTTGGCCTGCGCGGTGGCCAGCTGGGCCCTGGCCTGAAACAGCTGTTGATCGATCTCGGGCGATTCGATGTCGGCGAGTACATCTCCCGTCTTGACGCGTGCGCCGATGTCGAAATACCACTTCGTCAAATAACCGCTGGTGCGGGCATAGACGGGCGCGTCGACAAACGCCTGAATATTTCCGGGCAGCGAGATTTCCTCCCTCGGTTCGCCGCGACGGGGATGGATGACGCTGACCGACAAGATGGACTCTGCGAGCGTCCTCTCCCGAACCACGGCCGCGGCATTGATTCTCGAGTGGATGCCGCGAATGACGACCGTGCCCGCGATCAGGACCACGATGGCGACGATGAGAATGACCTTAAGGGTACGAAGCATTTTTCAATTTCCGAGACGAGCCGCGCGGCGGCGGTGCATGGCGGCGAACACCGTAGGTACAAAAAATAGGGTAGCAGCCGTCGCAAATAAAAGACCGCCGATGACCGCGCGCCCCAGAGGCGCGTTCTGCTCCCCGCCCTCGCCCAGACCGAGGGCCAAAGGAATCATGCCGATGATCATGGCCAGCGCGGTCATCAGCACGGGACGAAAGCGGACAAACCCGGCGTCCAGCGCGGCTTGCTCCGGAGTCTCTCCGGCTTTCATTCGTTCCGTGGCGAAGCTTACCACCAGAATACTGTTCGAAGTGGCCACACCGACGCTCATGATGGAGCCCATCAACGCCGGGACGCTGATGGTGGTGTGGGTCGCAAACAGGAACAGCACGATTCCCGCCAGCGCCGCCGGCAGAGCGGTAATGATGATGAACGGATCCAGCCAGGATTGGAAATTCACCACGATCAGCGCGTACACCAGCACGATGGCCAGCGCCAATCCACCCAGCAATCCGGTGAACGAGCCTTGCATAGTTTCGTACTGCCCGCGGACCAGCACGGTCATTCCACGGGGCAGATATTTGCGATTCGCGTCGACAATTCTGGTCATGTCGCGGCCCACCGCGCCCAGATCGCGATCCTGGACCGAACCGAAAATGTCGACCACGCGCCGAATGTTGTAGTGCGAAACCACGGCCAGGCCGGCGCCGCGGCTCATGGTGGCGACGTCGCCCAGGATCTCCGGCCGGGCGGGGCTGCCGGATCCAGTCGATCCGGACGAGGAGTGGATGGGGATGTTCCGCAAATCGTTCAGCGACGCAATCGTGAACTGGGGCGCCTGCGTGGTGATGCTGTAGCTGACTCCATTGCGCGGGTCGAGCCAGAATTCAGGCGTGGTTTGATTGCTGCCGCTGAGCGAGATCAGCGCGCTGTTGGCGACGTCGAGCTGCGTGAACCCGCTCTCCATCGCTTTGGTCCGGTCCACATTGATATGAATCTTCGGTTGATCGAAAGGCTGGTGCACGCGAAGATCCGCGGTCCCCGGCACGGATTTAAGCTGGGCCATCAGGTTGGTGGCAAATTCGCGGCTCGCCTCCGAATCCTGGCTGGCGACCTGAATATCGATCGGCGCGGGCAACCCGAAGTTCAGAATCTGGGTCACGATATCGGCGGGAGTGAAATAAAAAAGCACGCCTGGAAATTCGTGCGGCAGGCGTTCGCGCAGCTCCCGTACGTAATTCTCGGTCGGCCGGTGCTTCTCCGTGAGCGTCACCAGTATATCGGTGTCCATGGTGCCGATCGGCGCCGACGTCGAGTAGGACATGTTGATGGAGCTGTAGGGAAGTCCGATGTTATTAATCAGACTGGCGATTTCGTTTGCCGGAACGATTCGCCGGATCGCCGCCTCCACCGCCGTGCTGGTGCGCGCGGACTCCTCGATGCGCGTCGCCGTTTTGGTGCGCATGTGCAGGTTGAAGCGGCCGGCGTCGGTCGATGGGAAAAAATCCTGGCCCAGCCACGGCGCCAGCAGAAACGTCGCCGCGCACGCCGCCAGAAATAAGGGGATGAAGATTCCGCGATGGGCGAAACAAAGAGCCAGCATTCCTCGAAACGAATTGCGCGTTCTTTCAAGCATTCTCTCGAAGGCGAGCTGCATCCGGGCGGGAACATTCCAGGCCGCGGGCGCGGGCTCCTCGTGCACGTGCGGTTTGAACAGGAACATGGCCATGGTGGGAACCAGCGTTCGCGATAACAGATACGACGCCAGCATGGCGAACACCACCGATTCGGCCAGGGGGATGAACAGATATCGCGCCACGCCGGTCAGCAGAAACATCGGCAGGAACACGATGCAGATGCACAGGGTGGAGACCAGCGCCGGAACTGCGATCTGGCGCGCGCCCTCCAGAATGGCCGGCACCACCTCCGGGATATTCACCAGGTTGCGGTGTATATTTTCGATCGCCACCGTGGCATCGTCCACCAGAATGCCGACGGCCAGCGACAGCCCGCCCAGCGTCATGATGTTAATCGTTTCGCCCATGGCGCTCAGCACACAAATGGAAACCAGAATCGACAGCGGAATCGAGACCGCGATAATAATCGTGCTGCGCCAGCTTCCCAGAAACAGCAGAATCATCGCGGCGGTGAGGCAAGCGGCGATAATCGCCTCGCGAACCACGCCGCTGACCGCCGCGCGCACGAAAATCGACTGATCCGCGATGGGTTCGATGTTCAGCTCCTTCGGCAGCGTGGCCGCGATGGCCGGCAGCGCCTCGCGCACCTGTTTCACGATTTCGAGCGTGGAAGTCTGGCCCACCTTCATGACGGTCATCAGACAACCGCGCGCGCCGTCGCGCAGGACGATGTTGGTTTGCGGTGTATAGCCGTCGCGCACGTACGCAACATCGTGAATATAGATGGTGGTGTTGTTCACCGCCTTGATCGGCAGGTCGTTGAGTTCCTGCACCCGGGTGGGACTGCTGTTCAGGTCGACATCGTACTCGAAGGGCCCGATTTTCGACGTTCCCGACGGCAGGATCAGGTTCTGCTGGCTCACCGCGTTCACCACATCGGCCGGCGACAGTCCCTTGGCTTGCAGCAGATCCGGCCGGATGTCGATCATCACCTGGCGCTGTTTGCCGCCATAGGGGTAAGGAATCGACGCGCCTTGCACGGTGGCGAGGCCGGTACGGATACTGTTGGTGGCGAAATCGAACAGCTGCTGTTCGGAGAGGCCCTTTCCCGAAAGCGCAAGCTGGACGATGGGAACGCTCGATGCGTTATACACGACGATGAACGGAGGAGTAGCGCCCGGCGGCATAAAGCGCACCGCGGAGGCTCCCTGGGCGGTGATCTGCGCCACCGCCATCTCAATTTTCACGTTGGGATGAAAGAAAATCTTGATGATGCTTTTGCCGCTGTAGGTTTGGGACTCGGTATGTTCGATGTCGTTGACCGAAGTAGTCAGGTTGCGCTCAAAGACGGTCGAGACGCGTTCCTCCATCTCCTCCGCATTGAGGCCGGTGTAATTCCACAACACCGTCACAATGGGGATGTCCACGTTGGGGAAAATGTCGACCGGCGTTCGTTGAATCACCAGAGGGCTGATCAGCAGGATCAGCAGCGTCAGCACGACAAACGTGTAGGGCCGCTCCAGGGCGATTCTAACGATCCACATTAGAATTCATTGTAAAAGGCGCGCGCCATCGGCGTCTCTTCGCCTTTCGGCGCTATTTTTCGAAGCGGTGGAAGAAGCTCGATTCGACGTAGTGCGGGCGGCTGGCGCTGTTGGCTACGCGCCGCGCCAGATCGCCCAGGAAGGAGTCGAACTGCGCCGCCGCCGCGGTGTCCACCGGCTGCGAAAGATTGTCTTCGGCCGAGTGGTAGCGATGCGCGAGCCACTGCCGCCAGGTCTTGTATTCGGGCGAATCCTTGGTCCAGCCGAACTTCATGGCCAGGGCGGGAACGCCGGCCTGGACGAAGCTGTACTGATCGGTGCGGATGAAGGAATTGCGGTCCGGTTCGGGGTCGGCGGCGATCTCGATGTCATGTTCCGCTCCGACTGCGCGCGCGTCGGCGGCGAGCGTCGATTCCACGAGCCCCTGCACGTGCAGCTTCTTCAGAGGGAACAGCGGCATGAACATGTCGAGATTCAGGTCGGCGACGATTTCCGACTCCGGCACGGTCGGGCGGCCGGCGAAGTAGCGGGATCCCAGCAGTCCCTTTTCCTCGCCGGTGAAAATGACGAACAGCATCGAACGTTTCGGCCGCTCGCGGTTCTGGCTGAAGCTCCTGGCGATTTCCAGCACCGAGGCGACGCCCGACGCGTCGTCCATGGCTCCGGCGAATACCGGCTTGCCGGGCGCGCCGGGTCCCAGGTGGTCCAGGTGCGCGGAGAGCAATACATATTCCTTCTTCAGCGCGGGGTCCGAGCCTTCGAGCCTGGCGACGATGTTAGGCGATTCCACCACCGTGTTCTCCGTGGTGACGGACGCGACGACGCTTTTTTCTCAGATCGAAACGCGGCAGCGGTTTTTGCGCGTCCGCCAGCGCAAGTAATTCAGCAAAGGTGTGACCGCTGCCGGCGAAGAGCTTCTCCGCTTCGGCCGGATTGAAGATGGCGGCGAATCTGGTGCCATGTAGATCGGCCAAAGCCGGATGACGCGCTGCGACGGCGGCGTCCTTCGGGTCTGGCGCCAGCCTCATGCCCGGCTGCGACGCATTGGCCGCCACGCGATCCCACGGAAAATCCATCGATTTCGGCGTGGGAATGGTGATCGACCCCAAAGCCCCCGCGTCGGCCAGGGCTTTCGCCAGAGGCGACGTGCGGGCGAAGGACTTCAGCGCCCCGGGGAGATCGCCCGGTCCTCCGTTGATAAACACGACGACCTTCCCCTTGAGCGAAGAGAAGGGCATTTCCGGAGAATCGAAGTCGTCGTATTTCGCTTCGGGCAGATGGAGACCGTAGCCGATGAAGACCAGCGGCGCGGTGATCGACTTCGGCTGCGTACCGCGAGAACCGAGGATCGCGTCATGCCCCAGCACCAGGGGCTCCTGGCGGCCGTCGACGAGCAGGGCCATCGAGGACTTGCCGGCGATCACGCCGGGTCACGTCAAATTTCACGGGCTGGTAGTAGCCGTTCACGCCGGCCGGCTGAAGTCCCATTGCGTCGAATTGGGAGACGACGTATTTGGCGGCTCGCAGATAGCCTTCCGAGCCGGTGAGCCGGCCTTCCATGCCATTATCCGCGAGCGCCTTTATGTGGGCCCACCAGGCCTGTCCCGCAGCCTGATCGGCGGGCGTGACGGGGCGGCCCTGCGCCACAAGGTGAGGCGCGAGCGCAGCCACAAAAACAAGCATCCAGTTTCGTTTCATGTTCCTCGGCTCTGACCGCTCCCGCTGGTCGCGGTTCTATTTGTCGGCCTAATTCATCAGCGCCTGATACACCATCTCCCGCGTCTGCCGCCAGATCATTCCGTTCATGGCCTGCGGCGATTGCACCATCATCACGGCGACCAGCTTCTCTTTCGGATCCACCCAGAAGAGCGTGCCGGTGATGCCGCCCCAGGAGAAATCGCCGACGGAGCCTGGTTCGGGATTGCGGCCGGGATCGACCCGCACCGCGAAGCCCAGGCCGAAGCTGGTGCCCATTTCAGGTGTGGGACCAAACGGTCCCAGAGCCATCGCGACCGGAGTATGCCGTTCGGTGTTGGCCGGAAGCTGGTCGGATGTCATCAGCGCGATGGTCTTGGGCCCCAGAATCCGCACTCCTTCCAGTTCCCCTCCGTTCAGCAGCATCTGGGAAAATCTCGCATAGTCGCTGGCGGTGGAGAACATGCCGCCGCCGCCCGAAAGCAGAGCGGGCCTGACCGTCGGGTCGGCGAATGGCAGGTTGGATTTTTGATCGGCCTTGGCCAGCCGCGAAACGGCCGCCGGTTTCACCCAGAACCCCGTGTCGTTCATCTTCAGCGGACCGGTGACGCGCTCCTGAACGAACGTATCGAGGTCCTTGCCGCTCACCACCTCCACCACTCGCCCCAGGACGTCGGCCGAGACGCTATACTCCCAAGCTTCTCCCGGCTGGTGCAGCAGCGGCATGCTCGCGACCGTCTTCACCATCTCGGCCAGCGATTTGGAGTTGAAAATGTCGGCCTTGCGGTACATCTGGTCGACAGCCGAATTTCCGAACAGTCCGTAGGTCAGTCCCGAGGTGTGCCGCATCAGGTCCTGGACGGTCATGGGCCTCCTGGGAGCCACTCCCTCCGCGCCGACTTTGACGCCTCGGAATTCGGGAAGATACTGCGCCACGGGCGCGGCGACGTCAAGTTTGTTTTCCTCGGCCAGGACCATCGCCGCGACGGTGGTGATCGGCTTGGACATAGACGCGATGCGGAAGATGGAGTCCTTCTTCATCGGCGTCTGCGCGGCGCGTTCCTGAAAGCCGATCGCGTCATAGGTCGCGATCTTCCCGTTGCGGACGATCAGCAGCACCGCGCCCGGAATGCTTTTCTTTTCTACGTCGTCCTTGTACGCCTGCCTGGTTCTTTCCAGGCGCTTCGAGGAGAATCCGACATCCTCCGGGCGGTTTGCCATCGGCAGGGTCTGAGCGAATGCGGCAGCCGCGCACAGGGCGCCGGCCAAAAACATGGGGTATCGCAATTTACGGAGCATAGTCAACCTTTGGATTTATTTGCCGGGAGCGTAGTCGGTATTGTACAAGAACAAACTCTCGGTCTTTTCGACGATTTTTCCATTGGCTTCGGATTCGGCCGCCACTTTTTTCCACTCCGGATCGGCGACGAAAGCCCTCCACTTGGCATCGCGGTCCGCGCGATCCTTGAACGACAGCATGTAGACGAGCTTGTTTTCCGACCCGTCCTTCTTATAGACAGGGCCCCAGAATCCCACCACGGTCATGCCGTGCTTGGCGAAAATCGCCAATGTGTGATCGCGGAAGCGTTTATGAACATCCTCCAGATGACCGGGCGTCGCGGTGTAAGTCCGCAGCTCGAGCAGCGGGCCGGTGGGTTTGAGGGACGGGCTCGGGGCTGCCTCCGGCGGCGGGTTTTGCGCAAATCCGAACGTCGTGGAAAGCAGACAAAAAGCAAACGTGGCGATTTTTGCAGGTATGGACATTGGAGACAATCATACCTCGAAATCGCCGGATGAGAGAGCTACTTTTTCGATTGGACAGGGCGGCCGAACTTCGATTCCTCGATGGGAACGTTCGTCTTTATCTCGCTCAACTGGATCGCATCCCGGCCGTCGAGCCAGGCGAAGGTGATATGAAACGGCATCTTAATTCCACCAACGTCGCGATAATCGGAGTAGTCGATCTGGGTGGGAACACGGCCGATCTGCGTCTTGCCATAGCGCACCATACGCACCAGCAGTCCCGATTTCTGATCGAAATACAGGGTTGCCAGCATGCCGCGAGGACCCGTTCCCTGGACGACGTTGACCAGGCGATCCTGCCCCAGCCCGCCGCTCGACTCCGTCGACGTCGACGTCTGGGCGGATGGTCCGGGAAGATCGCTGATGGTGGCAGGCAGGCTCACGCGCAAATTGCTCAGCACCTGCTTGATCTGCCCCGGGAACCCCAACTCCGCGTCCAGCCTGGCTCCATCCAGTTCCACGCCGGATAACTGGTAATCGGTCAGCACCGCGAGAGGAGTCATCATCCAACCGGTCTGGCCGTTGCACGCCCTGACCTCGTCGCCGCGGCCCGTTTTAGCCTCAAACTGGATCAGCATCGTTCGCTGATCCGGATATTTCG
>CAVVNE010000146.1:0-40654 GCA_963749245.1 Bryobacterales bacterium | reverse complement strand
CTGGTGCGGATCGTGACAAGTCAGGCAATCGGCTTTATCGAACGGCTGGTTCTGATGCGCCTTCTGCAGGTCCGCGCTCTTGGCATCATGGCAATCCAGGCAAAGCGCCGGTGACGCCTTGGTCAGGTGAAAATCGAATTCCGCCTTGCCGATCTCCCCCGTCTTGTGGGTAACGTGGCAAGTCTCGCAGCCCATGTCGAGGGCCGCGTGGCGACTGCCTTTCTCCGGCACGTTTTCGCCGGTCTTGTGGCAACTCAGGCAGAGATTCTCTTTCTCGTCTCCCGAGGTAGCTTTCAATAACTGAAATTCGTTGTCTGAAGAGTGTGGATCATGACACTTCAGACAATCACGCACCGCGGGGGGATGGACGGTACCTTTGATGCCGGCGGCATTTTTATCCGCGTGGCAAGTGAAGCACAGCGCGTAAGGCGTGGTCGTCATCAGCTTAACGTAGGTTGCATCTCTGGTGTTCCGGATCTCATGGCAAGCCGTGCAACCCATGGCCATCGCTGAGTGAACTGCCTTGCCCTTGGTCTTGTCCTCATGGCAGGCAATGCAGGTGGAGGCGTCCGCCTTTGGGTCGAGCGGCACCGGATGCTTTGCAGCAGACACGCGTCCAGCAGAGATAAGTACAAAGATAACTGCGACGATGCAACAGCCCAGAGCGTTTAGCTTGTAATTCGTCCTCAGACTCGATTCGGATTCCCGGGTCACTCCCACCATCCCCTCCTTCAGATCGCCTGTGCACGCATCTCACCTTAACGCCCCAATTTGGGCCCTTCCGAAAAGCCTTCGTAAAAGATTGCAACAGAATCAGTTGGGAATTGAGTTCCACTCTATAGGAAATCGCAATTGTTGAAAACTTCATCAAAATGGGGCTTCTCCCACACCGGAATGGTCAAAATCACGCAAGTAACCAAGCTCCGCTTCCCTATAACTCTTCAAGGGTTAAAACAGTCGAAGTCATCCTTGGGCAGAGCTGCTTTTTCGTAATTCTGTCCCCTGTGACTTTGCCCACATCCCCGTGTGATTTGTGTCACATAGAAGGGATCTGAGAAGAACTCGCAAGACAATCACGATAAGCTTCCCGCGAAGCCAAATTGCTGATTTCACCCTCGACGGCGCCCCAACCCTGCGCCAATTTCCCGCAGAAGTCCAATCCGCTGTGTGATATGGCTCAAGCCGCACTCCCCGAGTCTTAAAGCCTGGCTGACTTATTCTCAGGGATTTCAGCAACTTCACTAAATTTTCAGCAATGGCGTGCAACGTGCTTTCCCGAAAACTGGGGTGAAAGACATGGCTGCAAGCGCCCACTCGGCAATTTGGAAAACCGTGCGAAAAATCTGGCAAACCCTCGGCGCGATTAAGACCGGCGTCGTTCTGCTCATTCTGGTCGTGATCATTTCGGCCGCCGGAACGGTGATTCTGCAGCGTCCCGCGACCGAGGCCGACGAGATGCAGCGCGCTTATTCGCCTCAAGTGCTGCGCCTGCTCGACTGGGTGGGCTTGACCGACGTTTTCCATGCCTGGTGGTTCGTATTCCTGCTAAGCCTGGTGAGCCTCAGCATCATTGCCGCGTCACTGCAGCGCTTCCCCAACGCGTGGAGATTTTTTTCGCGTCCTTATAAGAGCACCGACGAGAGTTTCCGCAATGCCCTCCCCAACCATGCGCTGATTCCGATTAAAGATGAAGCACAAGCCCTGAGCGTCGCCGAACGTGCATTCCACAAGGCAGGCTTCAGGCCGGAGCACATTGTTCGCGAGAACAGCTTTTCTCTGTTTGGCGAGCGCAATCGCTTTTCTGAATTGGCGGTTTATATCGTGCACGCCAGTCTCCTACTCATTTTTCTCGGTGGCATCGTCGATGCATTGTACGGATGGCGTGCATTCGTCACCCTGAACCGTGGCCAGCAATCCAGCCAGGTGCAAATGCAGGATGGCAGCCAACGCAATCTTGGATTTGCCGTTCGCTGTGACGGCGCGGGTCAAGAGAACTATGCCGACGGCACTCCCAAACGCTGGTGGTCGGATTTGGTGGTTCTTGAGAATGGACAGGCCGTCGTCCGCAAACAGATCGTGGTCAACGATCCCCTGGTTTACCGCGGCATACGCTTTTATCAGGCGAGCTACGGCAAGACCGGGAAGATCGACAAACTGGTGCTCACCGCAACTCCTCAGATGGGAAAGCACCCAAAGACATCGCAATTGCCCAAGACGAGACTGTTCCGCTGGATCCTGATACCACCGTCCGTCTCGCAGAATTTATTCCCGACTATGTGGTGCGTGATGGTCAGATTTACAGCCGCTCCAGCGACGTGTGAAAACCCGGCCGCCCATTTGGTCGTGGAGTCCCGGAAATCGCATCAAGCCGTTAACTTCCGGCTGCCCGCGATCCGCGGGTTCCCCATCGATCATTTTGGACTCGAATCGACGCCACTGGTCGCCGACGGCGTGATGTACGTCACCGGTCCAAATCAGGCCATTGCGCTTGACGCGTCCACCGGCCGCCAGATCTGGAAATACTCGCGCCCAGGACCCCGAACCTTTTGGGTGACGCGGCGCTCGGCACCAATCGCGGCGTGGCGATCCTGGGGAACAACGTGTTCCTCGCCACCGACGACGCGCACCTGCTGGCGTTGAATCGCATCACCGGCGCGCTGGTCTGGGAAGTCTACATGCCGGATGAGCCGATGCATTACGGCTCGACCGTCGCGCCTCTGCCGGTGGGCGACGCGATCATCGCCGGCGTTTCCGGAGGCGACCGCGGCATGCGTGGATTCCTTTCCAGCTATCAGGCGTCGACCGGCGAACGCCTCTGGCGCCGGTGGACCATTCCTCTGAAAGGCGACGTGGGCGCGGATTCATGGCGGGGGGCCGAGCCTTTATTCGGCGGCGGCGCGACCTGGCTCACCGGGGCGTACGATGCAGAAAGCGACACGCTCTACTGGCCGACCGGCAATCCCTATCCCGATTCCATGGATCGCGACCGTCAGGGCGACAATCTTTTTTCGGACTGCATCCTCGCGCTGAATCCGCACACGGGCGAATTGAAATGGCACTATCAGTTCACTCCGCATGACGTGCACGATTGGGACGCCACCGAGCCTCCGGTTCTGGTCGACACGGAATATCGCGGACGACCTCGAAAACTGCTGCTGCATGCCGATCGCAACGGATTTTTCTACGTGCTCGACCGCATCACCGGTGAGCTGCTTCTGGCCAAGACTTTCCTCAAGCGCATGACCTGGACTCGAGGCATCGGACCGGACGGCCGTCCTTTGCCTGCTCCCGAAAACGCGCCCGCGCTCGATTGTCCGGTCGACGCGGCGAACTGGGATTCAGCGGCGTTCAGCCCCGCCACGCGTCTGTTCTACGTGATGACGCTGGAAGAATGCCGCGTCGGTAAAAACTGGAAGGGCGCGGGACCGAAGCTCGAACCGCCGCAAAAAATTCTTCGCGCGATTAACATCGATTCGGGAGATGTGACCTGGGAAATCCCGATCGCCGGAATCGCACTCGAGAAAATGTGGTCCGGCGTTCTGGCCACCGCCGGAGGCCTGGTGTTCTACTCCGATCCGAATGGCGCATTCGCCGCTGCCGACGAGCGGACCGGAAAAACGCTGTGGCCCTTCGCCACCAACGTGCCGATGAAAGCTTCGCCCATGACGTTCACCATTGGGGGAAGACAGTTTGTCGCCATTGCGGCGGGTCCGAACATCCTGTGTTTCGGGCTCTGACTGGTATCCTGAACTAGTGGGCCGTCCCGTTTCAACAGCGTCTGAGCTGACCGCTCACGAAGGTCGCGGCTCCAAAAACGTGCGTCGAACGGTTTATGGATTCGCAGCTCTCGCGCTGGCCGCGTGGCTCGGGCCTCAGTCTTCTGAATCGGACGACGGTATCCGCTTCTTCCAACGGACCTGTGTTCGTCGAGTTCGAAAGCGGCCACGTGCGTCCCATCGCGATGTCGGCCGACGGCGCCACGCTGTTCGCGGTGAACACGCCCAACGGCACGCTCGAAATTTTCGACCTCACCTCGGGCAAGCTGAATCTGACGTATCGCGTGCCGGTGGGCCTCGAACCGGTCGCGGTCGCGGCGCGGAGCCAGCAGCGAAGTTTGGGTGACGAACCTTCTCTCCGATAGCGTCAACATCGTGAGTCTCACCGGCACGCCGCACGTCGTCCGCACGCTGCTGGTCGGCGATGAGCCGCGCGACATCGTCTTCGCCGGCACGCCCACCCGCGCTTTCGTCACCACCGCGCATCGAGGTCAGCAGCGCACCGATCCTTCCATCGCCAACGTTCCCGGCGCGGGCGATCCGCAGATGACGACTCCAGGGATTCCTCGAGCCGACGTCTGGGTCTTCGATCCGGCGAATCTCGGCACCACCGCCGGCGGCACACCCCTCAGCATCCTGAGTTTTTTCACCGACACGCCGCGCGCGCTGGCCGTGGCTCCCGACGGCCACACCGTCTACGTCGCGGGCTTCAAGACCGGCAATCAAACGACGACCGTCAGTCAAGGCCGCGTGTGCACCGGGTTTCAGGCGAACAAACCCTGCACGCTTTCCGACGGCTCGACCAGTCCCGGCGGCAATCCTGGCCCCGCGACCGATGCGGCCGGAGAGCCCGCGCCCGAAGTCGGCCTGATCGTGAAATTCATCAACGGCCACTGGGTGGACGAGCTCAACCGCATCTGGGACGGCTCCGTGCGCTTCACTCTGCCCGATACCGACGTCTTCTCTTTCGACGCGAACACGCTGAAACAAACCGCGTCCTTCGCGCACGTGGGAACGACGCTTTTTAATATGACGGTCAATCCGGTGAGCGGTCATTTGTATGTCTCGAATACCGACGCCATCAATAATGTTCGGTTCGAGGGCCCGGGAATTTACGGCGGCCACACCGTGCAGGGGCATCTAGCGGAAGCGCGCATCACGGTAATCTCAGGAAGCACCGTCACGCCGCGTCATCTGAATAAACACATCGATTACACCAAACTCGCGGGAACGCCGGGGTTCGATTCGACGGCGAAAACTCACAGCCTGTCCATGCCGCTTCAGATGGCTGTCTCCAGCGACGGCGCCA
The DNA here is from genome assembly GCA_963749245.1 of Bryobacterales bacterium. Taxonomy (GTDB): domain Bacteria; phylum Acidobacteriota; class Terriglobia; order Bryobacterales; family Bryobacteraceae; genus Palsa-187. Next base: position 35,569 of record CAVVNE010000146.1, on the reverse strand, counting down.
CTTTGTACCTCGCCGCGTTCGGCTCCAGCAAAATCGGCGTTTTCAATACGAGCAAGCTTGAAGGCGACACCTTCGATCCGGTTACGGACAGTGCGAACTATATTTCGGTAAGCGGCGGAGGCCCCAGCGGAGTTGTCCTCGATGAAGCACGAGGCCTGCTCTTCGTCGCCACTCGTTTCGACGACGCGGTGAAGGCCATCGATCTTCGATCCAACCGCGAAGTCTCCCGCTTCGAAATGCCCAATCCCGAGCCTGCCTCCATCGTCCGCGGCCGCCCGATGCTTTACGACGCGACGCAGTTTTCTGGCAACGGCGAAGCGGCGTGCGCCAGCTGTCACATTTTCGGCGACATGGACGACCTGGCCTGGGACCTAGGCAATCCCGACAATACCGTCACCAAGAGCACCATCCCGATTAACTTCGGAAATTTGATCACGCTTCTCATAGGGTTCGGCGCGTCGACCGGCGTCTCGACGCCGATCAACGGCAGCAACACGCTCGCCGACTTCCACCCGATGAAGGGGCCGTTCACCACGCAGACTCTGCGCGGCCTCAAGAATTCCGGCGCGATGCATTGGCGCGGCGACCGCTCCACCGGCATCTACGGCACCGATCCGTTCAGCTCCAATTTATCCTTCCTCAATTTCGGCGCAGCGTTCCAAAGCCTGATCGGGAGTCCGAATCAGCCTTCGCAAGCAGAGATGCAAATGTTCGCCGACTTCCAGTTGCGGGTGCTGCCGCCGCCGAATCCTGTTCGCAATCTCGACAATTCGCTCACCGCCGCCGAGCAGCAGGGGCAGGCGTTCTACTCGGGCGCGCGCCCGTCCGACGGCATCAACAACGCGCTGCTGAACGCCGTCGCCGGCCAGTCGTCGTTCAGTTGCAACGGATGCCACACGCTCGATCCGTCCAACGGATTTTTCGGCACTGGAGGCAACCAGAGCTTCGAGGGCCTCACGCAGATCGTGAAGATTCCGGAGCTGCGCAATCTCTACGCCAAAATCGGGATGTTCGGCAACCCGGTCGTCAGCTTCTTCCAGCAGGCCGATAGCGGACCGCTGGGCGATCAGATCCGGGGCTTCGGCTTCACGGGCGACGGATCTACCGATACGATCTTTCGTTTTCTCACTGCCGCTGTTTTCGCTCCGACGTCTAACTCCGGCTTTCCGCAAACCAATCCCGACGCTACCCGCAAGGACGTGGAACAGTATCTGCTCGCCTTCGATACCGACCTTGCGCCGATCGTCGGCCAGCAGGTGACGCTGACCTCCACGAACAGCGGGGCCACCGGACCGCGCATCGATTTGCTGATCCAGCGCGCCGGCGCGCCCTTCGTTTCGAAGTCGCTGAACGGCGCGGTCACGGAATGCGATCTGGTCGTGCAAGTAGTCAGGAATGGCCGGATTATGGGTTTCCTTTATGACCCTGTGGCGAATAATTTCATCCCCGATGACGGATCCGCGCCGCTCACGGACGCCACAGTCCGGGCTTTCGCGACCACGCCCGGCCAGGAAGTAACCTACACCGCCGCCACCCCCGGCTCAGGCGCCCGAATCGCTTTCGCAAAATGGTCGCCGAGTCCTCCGGTAGAACGCAGACGACTAGCGTCAGCATTTTATCGCTTTCGCCCTTGCGCGGACGCACTACACTAGGGCTATGAACTGCCCCAACTGCGGCGCCGCCATGCGCCTCAAGGACGACGCCGATTATCTGATCTGCGACTACTGCGAGACGCCTCATTTCCCCGATCCGAACTCCGACGGCGTGCGCGTGCTGGGCGTACCGGCCGAATTTTCCTGCCCCGTCTGCGACGTTTCCCTGACCCACGCCTCGGTCGCCCGCGAACGTATCTTCTATTGCGAACGCTGCCGCGGCATGCTGATCTCGATGGACGTGTTCACCGAGATCGTCGACGACCTTCGCTCCCGCCGCGAAATCTCGGTCGACACACCGCGCCCTCCCGATTGGAAGGACCTCGACCGCAGAATTCACTGCCCGAAATGCAGCACCACCATGGATACGCATCCCTACTGCGGCCCCGGCAACATCATCATCGACACCTGCGAACCGTGCGTGGTGAACTGGCTCGATTACGGAGAGCTCGACCGCGTCGTCCGGGCGCCGGATCCGGCGGTTCCGCATCTTGACATCGAAACATCAGGTCATCTAGATTGAAAGTATGCGCACCACCGTCGATCTGGACGAAGATATCTTGCGGGTGGCGAAGGATCTGGCCCGCGACCGCGACGAAAGCCTCGGTCGTGTTCTGTCCGACCTGGCCCGTCGCGGCCTGAAACCTCCGGCGCGCAAATACAAAATGCGTAACGGTGTCCCGTTGTTGATGCCCAAGCCTGGAGCAAGACCGATTACCTCCGAGCACGTGAAGGAATTGCTTGAACTCGACGACTGAGGCGGCCTGGCTTCTCGACGTCAACGCGTTGATCGCGCTTATCGCTCCCGGACACGTTCACTACGAAAGCATGCACCGCTGGTTTGCGAAGAATGCCGCCGCTGGTTGGGCAACATGCCCGATCACCGAGAATGGCGCGATTCGCATCATCTCGCAACCCAGCTTTGCGGCCGGGCCGTATGATCCTATCGAAGTTATGGAGGCATTGCGCGCGCTTTGGCGATCGCAGGCGAAGCATCACTACTTTTGGGCGGATGACGTTTCCCTTTCAGACGACGCCTTGTTTCACGCCGATCGAATCACCAGCCACAAGCACGTCACAGACGCCTACCTGCTCGGCCTCGCCGCCAAACACGGCGCGAAACTCGTCAGCTTCGACCGCACGCTCCCCTGGCAGGCGATTCGCAATGGAACGGCGCGGCTGGTCGAGAGTCCACTGCTACAATAGTCCCGGGTCTTCCTTTCGAAAAATGAGTAATGTAATCGTTCTTGGTGCGCAGTGGGGTGATGAGGGTAAAGGGAAAGTAGTCGATCTTCTGGCCGAGCGTTTCGACATCGTCGCGCGCTACCAGGGAGGGCATAATGCCGGCCACACCGTTTACATCGGCGAAAAAAAGTTCGTCCTCAAGCTGATCCCGAGCGGCATCCTGCGCCCCGGCGTGCAGGCCGTCATCGGCAACGGCGTGGTGATCGACCTGGCCGCGCTGCTCGAAGAAATCGCGCGCGCTGGAGGCGAACGGCATCGACGCCACCGCGCAGCTTCGCATCAGCAACCGCGCGCACGTGATCTTCCCGTTCCACCGCCTGGTGGAAAAAATGTCGGAGGCGCGCGAAAATCGCATTCCCATCGGCACGACATCGCGCGGCATCGGCCCTTGTTATGAGGATAAAACCGGTCGCCGCGGCATTCGGATCGCCGACCTTTACGACCCTGAAAGTTTCCGGGACATCTACGACACCTTGGTCGAGGATAAGAAGGCGCTGGCGGCCACGTTCAACCTGCACGACACCATCGACTACGCCGAAATCCGCGCGAAGTACGAGCAATATGCCGAAAAAATTCGCCCCATGGTCTGCGACACGGCGGCGCTGCTCAACGACGCCATGGCCCACGGCAAGCGCATCCTGTTCGAGGGCGCGCAAGGCACCATGCTCGATATCGACCACGGCACGTATCCGTTCGTGACGTCTTCGAGCGCATCGGCCGGCGGAGCGTCCATCGGCACCGGCGTCCCGCCTACAAAAATCGCAGGCATCATCGGTGTCTCGAAGGCCTACAACACGCGTGTCGGTTCGGGTCCGTTCCCCACGGAAAGCACCGACGCGACAGGCGATCTGCTGCGCCGCGAAGGCAACGAGTTCGGCGCCGTCACCGGACGCCCGCGCCGCTGCGGATGGTTCGACGTGCCTCTGCTGAAATACACGGCCATGGTGAACGGCTTCGATACGCTGTTCATCATGAAGCTGGACGTGCTGGATATCCTCGACCAGATCCCGGTTTGCGTCGGCTACCGCCTGCGCGGCGAGGAAGTCACAGAAATGCCCGCCACCTACCGGGCGCTCGAAGCCATCGAACCGGTCTATGAAATGATGCCCGGCTGGCGCACCTCCACCCGAGGCATCTTCCGTTTCGACGAACTGCCGGCCGAAGCCCGCTCGTATTTAAAATTCCTCGAAGACCGCACCGGCGTGGAGGTCGGCGGCGTTTCGACGGGACCGGAGCGCAACGAAACCATCGTCCGGGCAGGATCGAAGCTCGAACGGTTGATTGGGTGATTCTCTGATTAGCAGCCCTTCATATTAAGCCCCGTTTAGAAACGAAACCGCCTGTAGCGCGGCCCTGTCTCACATGACAGGAGATTTTATGCGGAGACTCTTCCTCGCTCTTTCGCTCACGACCCTGGCGATCGCTCAGACCGATCCTCCCAGCCGCGCAGCGCGCCTCAGCTATATAAATGGAACCGTCTCCTTCCAGCCCGGAGGCGTAGACGACTGGGTGCCCGCTGAGCCCAATCGCCCTCTCACCACCGGCGACCGTCTCTGGACCGAAGAAGGCTCCCGCGCCGAAATGAATCTCGGCACAGCGGTATTTCGCCTGAACAGCCGCACTAATTTCACATTTCTAAATCTCGACGACCGCGCCGCGCAGGTCCAGCTCTCGCTCGGTACGTTGAACGTCCGCATCCGCCGTCTCGCCGACGATGAGACGTTTGAAATCGATACGCCACAGGCCGCTTTCACACTGCTCCGCCCCGGCGATTACCGCATCGACGTGAATGAGGCCGGCGACGCGACCATGGCGACCGTCCGCGGGGGCGACGCAGAAGCCACCGCCGGCGGCCAATCGTTCCCCATTCATGCCCGCGAGCAGGTTCGCATCACCGGAGCCGAAGGCGCCGAGCCGGTCTTCGACCGCCGCGCGGCGCCACCGGCCGACACCTTCGACAATTTCTGCCAGGATCGCGACCGCCGCGAGGACCTTTCGCCCTCCGGAAAATACGTCTCGCGCGACACGCCCGGCTATGGCGATCTCGACGCCAACGGCGTCTGGCGCGAGGATCCGCAGTACGGCGCCGTATGGGTTCCGTCCGCAGTATCTATCGGATGGTCGCCTTATCATTACGGCCACTGGGTCTGGATCGCGCCGTGGGGCTGGACCTGGGTCGACGATGCGCCGTGGGGTTATGCGCCCTTCCACTATGGGCGCTGGGCCTTCACGGGCGCCGTATGGGTTTGGGTTCCCGGCCCGATCGGCCCACGCCCGGTTTATGCTCCGGCGCTGGTCGCGTATGTCGGTGGCGCGAGTTTCGGGGTCGGCGTGGTTGGCTGGTTCCCTCTGGGACCGCGGGAAGTTTTCGTGCCGGCGTACCACGTCAGCGCGGTTTATATGACGCGCGTAAACGTCACGAATACGGTGGTCACCGAAGCGGCCATCCGCAATGGCGGCCTAGGCGCGGTCTACGTGAATCGAGCGGTGCCTGGAGCCGTTGTCGCGGTGCGCAGCGAAGCCATCGTAGGCGGACGTCCCATCGCAACCGCGGTCGTGCGCGTGCCTCCCGCCACCATCGAGCGCGCTGAAGTGATGCACGCCGTGCCCGTCGCACCCGACCGAGCCGCCGTGCTCGGCGGCCGCGCGCCTTTGGCCGGGCCTCATCTACCACCTGCCGCGGTCGCGAATCGCCCCGTGGTCGCGAAGACGTCCGCTCCGCGCGCGCCCAACTCAGCGCGCCCACGCAGCGTCGAGGCCGCGCCTCTCAATCATAGCCAGAGCATAGCACCTCCCTCCGCGCAGAAAAAAACTTCGAAGCCGGCAAAAAAGACGACCAGGTCCGAGAAGGAAAAGTAGCACCGACCGCGATCGACCAGACGGGATTGTTTTCGATGTACCTCCGGATGCGGCCAAACTCCGCGTCCGGACGTACCAGCCGGTCGTAGCTTTCGCCCTGCCAGAACCGGCTTCCGGCCCTGGCCAGCAGCAGCTTCCAGTTGCGGAAGGCGTCCCTCATAGTGCTTCACTCTTGTACTTGTGCTGTGCTGCTCCGAAAATTCTCAAAAAAAGAGCCTTCTGATCGCGTATCATGATTTTTCCTGCGCTGCCAATTTGCCATGCGGAATGCCGCCATGTAGAAGTGCCACAAGGCAACCGATGGAAGGAATTGGACAGATGTAGGGGGCGGTATGCGTAAATTTCTCATTCTCTTTGCCGCGGGCGTGCTTTTAAGCGCTCTCGCGGTGGCCGAAGACGACCCTCCCACCCGCGCGGCACGGCTGAGCTACGTTGCGGGCACAGTGACGTTTCAACCTCAGGGCGAGGAGACGGACTGGGTTCCGGCCGACCTCAACCGCGCCCTCACCACCGGAGACAAAATCTGGGTCGAACAGGGCGGGCGCACGGAGATTCAGACGGTCAATTCCGCGATCCGGCTCAACGGACACACCAATTTTTCGTTTCTCACCGTGGATGGCAGCACCACGCAGATTCAACTCTCGCTGGGCGTGATGTTGATCCGCCTGCGCGGCCTCGATGAAAACGAAACGTATGAAATCGATACTCCGCAGGTGGCGTTCACGCTGCTGCGGCCGGGGACCTATCGCGTGGAGGTCAATGAAGCCGGCGACACGACGGTGATCACCAATCGCGGCGGCGACGGCGAAACCACCGCCGACGGCAGGGCCAATCCGCTGCATGCCAACGAGCAAGTGGTCATCCGCGGCGCGCAGAACGCCAGCTACGATAAGCACGGCGCGCCGCGTCCCGACGAGTTTGACGACTGGGCCAACACGCGCGACAGGATGGCCGACTCTTCCGTTTCCGTGAGGATGGTGGCGCCCGGCGTGGTCGGCGTCACCGATCTGGACGTCGCGGGCGCCTGGAGACCGGCTCCGATTTACGGCAACGTCTGGTTCCCGAACGGCCTGGTGGCCGGCTGGGCTCCGTACCGTTTCGGACACTGGGGCTTTGTCGCGCCCTGGGGCTGGACCTGGATTGACGACGCTCCCTGGGGTTTCGCGCCGTTCCATTATGGCCGCTGGGTGATGGTCGGCGGGCTGTGGGGATGGGCGCCAGGACCGGTCGCGGTGACCGCGATCTATGCGCCCGCGCTGGTCTCCTTTATCGGCGGCGTCGAAGTGGTCGGAGTGGTGGACCCGGTAAGCTGGGTCGCGTTGAGCTGGGGCGAGCCCTGGTATCCGAGCTTCGGGTGAGCTGGGGCTATTACAACAGCGTCAACCTGTGCGGCACTGTGTTCGCCACTGGGGTGATCGCCGGCGTGTGGGGCGGAGCAGCGGTGAACCTGGCCTTCGGGCACGATCCGCGCGCGGTCAACGTCGTCGGACGGGGCGGCTTCGCCGGCGGCCACGGCATCGGACGCGAATACGTTCACGGCGACCGGCTGGGCAGGGGCGCCTTCGCTCATGCCGGAGCCATGCGGGGTGGTGCGCGAGGCATCGGAGCCACCAGGGAAGGCCGGTTGGGCGGCCACGCTCCTCTGCGGGCTGGTAGCCGCGGTATTCCCCCGCGCGGCGCGATGGGACGGTCGGCAGTCACCCGGCATGAGCCGGGCGCGCGCGGCGCCAACTACCGCGGAGCGGGCGTGAATGCCTGGCACGGAGCATCGGCCAACGGCGGACACGCGGGCGCATTCAAAGGCGGCGCACACGGCGCTCCGGTGGTGTCGCACGGTGGCGCACCTTCACATGGCGGTGCTCCGGCGGGCGGCGCCAAGGGCGGATCTCCGTCCCATAGCGGTTCCCCGGCTGGAGGATCTAGGAGTGGGTCTCCGTCCCACAGCAGCTCGCCCGCGGGTGGTGGATCCCGTAGCGGCAGCCCGGTGGGTGGATCGCACAGCGGCAGCTCTGGTGCAGGAGTGGGTAGACCGGCTACTCCGAGCGGCGGCGCCCGACCTGGCGCTCCGGGTGGTGGTGGCGTTTCGCGGCCGGCTTCCCAAATGGGTGGAGCCAAAGCAGGTGCTCCGGTTGGTGGGGGCGGCTCGCATCCGGCGCCTCCGACGCCGCATAAGAAGTAGCAACTGTTCGATCCTATCGGGAGAGTGCTGCGGCGATCTCCTTTTCTTGTTACCTGTCTGTGTAAACACTTCGGTGCTGACCGCTCCCGGTGGTCGCGGCTTCCATGAGAAGGCCGGGGTTGTCAACACATTTTTGTTGACCCACCCACTCGGTCCGACGCCGACCAACGGAAGGCGCCACCACAGGTCTCCCTTTCACCATCCTCTAAGAAAGGTTTTTCTTTCCCCTCGCCGGTTCGCCCTGCTTCCATTCGCACTCTTGGTGGAGCCGTCTGCTCCGGTGCCAGTTGGGGTTCTTCCTTTAACATCGGGCGCTGCCATCTCAGTGCCGAACTGGACGCCCCTCTAAAGAAACGTTCGTTCCGCCGCGACCTCGCAGTCGCCCGAACCCGGCGTTGGGTGCTTCCAACAAGTTCTTACGCCGCCAGCCGGTGGTGGCGCAGCGGTTCGTACACTTCGCCCGTCACCCACAGCCGATGCAGCAGAATGCCCAGCTTACGCGCCACGGCCACGATCGCCCGCTTCTTCGCATTCTTCCCGCCCCGCGCCGCCAGCTTCCGGCCCCAGCGCCGGAGGTCGGTGTCGGGGCCGCGCCATCCCAGCACGTGATGCGCTCCCTGCACCAGCAGCTTGCGCAGATACGGATCACCCTCCTTGGTGATGCGCAGCTCCGGCTGGCGCTTCCCCGATTCGCTGCGCCTCGGCCGCAAGCCCACATAACAGCCCACGTCGCGGCTCTTCTGAAAACGGCCGCGGTCTTCCAGCGTCAGCACGAACGTCAGAGCGATCAATAACCCCACCCCGCTGACTTGCCGCAGCAACGTGGTTTCCGGATATCGTTCCCGGGCGATCTGCTCGATTCTCGCATCGCATTTTTCCAGCTGTGCGCTCAGCGATTCGATCTGCTCCAGCAACGGCCGCAGCGTTTCCCGCAGCGGCTCCGGCAGATCCCGCATGCGTTCCACGCTCACCTGGTTGCTCCCGCAGGCAGCCATTCGTTCTCCTACCGACTTGGCCAATCCGCGCGCACTGTTGATCAGCGCCGTGCGCTCCTCCACCAGCGCGGCCCGCACGCGGATGCTCATCAGGTCCATCTGCGCTTGTTCCCCGCGATGCCGGATGGGCCGCAGCAGCTCCGGATCCACCCGCGCCAGCCGCGCCAAAGTGCGCGCGTCCAGCTTGTCGTCCTTGCGCGAGCTCTGGCTGATCAGCTTCACCTGCCGCGCGTTGGCCACGATCGGGGAGTGTCCCAACTCGCGCAAACACCGGCTCACCCACGGCGAATGGCCGCCCACTTCGATCGCGATCCGGCAGCGCTTCATCGGCCCGAACGTTTGCCGCATCGCCTGGGGCGTGGTGGCCAGCTTGCCTTCCTGAACAATCTCGCCGGCGGCGTTCAACACGCAATAACAACTGACCCTGTCACCCAGGTCCATGCCGATCGTGATCGGCCCCTGGCTCGCCGTTCCGGCGGGCCTCGGACTCTGTCTGCGAATGCTATTCTTCTTCATGGCCGGTTCTCCTTTTGCACCTCGAGTGCGTTCTCTTGGGAGCTTATCGCATCCCGCCGGGGGCCGGCCTTCTCATCCCATCTCCATTTATCATGGGGAGCCCGAACCATTCCCCGGCCCGGCGGCGTCTATACTAATGTCCACCGTGGATAATAATGAATAGAGGTAGTTTTCCTTCCATGAACAAGTGGCTGGTCGCGGGCGCCCTGGCGCTCACTGCGAGTTCGGTGATGTATGCCGCCGAGCTCGCACGTCCTAAAGCGGGTAAAGTAGAGATCTTTCACCTCAAGGACATCAAGCCCGGTTTGACCGGCACGGCCTGGACGGTGTTCGAGGGCACGGAGCCGGAGCCTGTGCCGATCGAAATCGTCGGTGTCTGGAAAAACGGCAGCGGCCCCCGCCAGGACGTTATTCTGGCGAAAATGGGCGGCAAGGCCAAAATCACCAACGTCGCCGCTGGCATGTCCGGCAGTCCGGTTTATATTGACGGAAAGCTGGTGGGCGCCGTCGCCCTCCGCATGAGCGTTTTTTCGCCCGACGCGGTCTGCGGCATTACTCCCATTGAGTTGATGCTCGAAATCCCGGAGTTCGATCGATCGCGCCCGATGGACGCGCGCACGCCCGATAAACCGGCCACGAATCAGGCTGCCCAGATCGCTCAATGGAACATGACGCCGATCGACACGCCCCTGGTGCTTTCCGGATTTTCGGCGCCGACCATCGCCGCCTTCTCGCCGTTCTTCTCGCAAATGGGAATCACCGCGGTGCAGGGCGGATCGGGCGCGGGGCCTTTAACCGCCAAGCCTGTCGCCGGGTGGCGCGATTCGCTGAATCCGGGTGAAGCGATCTCCGGCGTTCTGGTCTCCGGCGACATGTCGGCGACCGGCATGGGCACGGTGACGTATAACGACGGGAAGAAAATTCTGGCCTTCGGCCATCCCTTCTTCAACCTCGGCCCGGTGGACATGCCGATGGCCAAAAGCGAAATCCTGATGGTGCTGAGCTCCGCGTTCCAACCCACCAAGTTCGGCAACGCCACCGGCGTCGTCGGCGCGCTGCGCCAGGACCGTTTCAGCGGCATCATGGGCGAGCTGGGTGCGGAAGCTCCGTTCATCCCCGTTCACCTGAACGTCCGTTCGCTCAACAGCGCGGGCGCGCCGCTCACCGAAAAGCATCTGTCGTTCCAGGTCTTCGTGCACCAGAAATGGACGCCGTTCCTGATGATGCTGACGCTCTATCAATCGCTCCAGCAGATGAACGAATTCGCCGACGACATCACCTACCGCATGCACGGCCGCGTCGACGTGGAAGGCGGCCGTTCGGTCAACGTATCGACGATGCTGGCGCCCAGCGAAGCTCCGGTCGCGCCGCCCATGGCGCTGGCCGGCTGGTGGGGCGACAAGTTCAACCGCCTTTTCCTGAACCCGGTGGCGATGCCGAAATTGAAGAGCGTCGAAGTCACCGTCGACCTGCTGCCGGAGCGCCGCACCGCCGCCATCGACTACGCCTGGACGCCCGCGACGGATGTCGAGGCCGGGACGGAAATTCCGGTCAAGGTTTTCCTGCGTCCCTACCGCGGCGAGCGCATTGAACGCGATGTGCAGGTGAAGATTCCCGCCGGCATGCCCAAAGGCGAGCATCGCATTCTGTTCAGCGACGCCGATACGTTGAACCGCATGCAGAACGCCGCCGTGCTGGGCAATCGCTATATGAATATTCCGGAAACCATTTCCCTGCTGAATCAGGAGCGTGGCAACAACCAGCTTTACGTTTCGCTGGTGGAAGGCCGGCCTACGTATTATTCCGACGACAAGACGCTGCCCAGTCTGCCGGCGTCGGTGTTGAATGTATTGCAGGCGGAACGGACCTCGACCCGGGTCTTGGTGGGATCGCCGGAGAGCGCCACCGAACAGCTCGCCGTCCCGTTCGACCAGATGATCAGCGGCAGCTATTCGCTTAAAATTAACGTCAAATAAAACACGATCAATGCACATTTTTAGAACAGTAAGCGCGCTTTTGTGCGCCGCGGGCATGCTCTGCGCCGTCGAGACCAAGACCTGGCAGACGGGCGAGATGGCGGATTTCGAAAAGGGCACGCTGACGCGCCTTTCCGTGGCCAGCGACGGCCGCCTGGCGCTGGCGCCGGTGGTCAAGGAGATTTTCGATCCTTCGGTGGCGTTCCTATGGTCCGTCGCGCGCGATTCCAAGGGCAATCTTTATGCCGGCGGAGGTGGATTGGGAGGCACCAAAACCAAGCTGTTCATGGTGGATCCCAACGGAAAATCAAGAACCCTGGCCGAGCTCGAAGGCATCGCGATTCAGGCGATCGCCATCGATTCGCGCGACCGCGTGTATGCGGCAACCGCGCCCGACGGCAAGGTTTATCGCATTGAGGCGGTTACCGGGAAAACGGAGGTCTTCTACGACCCCAAGCAGAAATACATCTGGGCGATGGCGTTTTCCCGCTCGGGCGATTTGTTTGTCGCCACCGGCGATCAGGGCGAGATCCACCGGGTGACGCCGGCCGGCGTGGGCAGTGTTTTCTTTAGAACGGAAGAGACGCACGCGCGGTCGATGGCGATCGATGAGAATGGCAACCTGATTGTCGGCACCGATCCCGGCGGCCTGATTCTGCGCATCACCCCGGCGGGCGAAGGCTTTGTGCTGTATCAGGCGCCGAAACGCGAAATTACGGCCGTCGCGGTGGAACCCGATGGGACCATATACGCGGCTGGCGTAGGGAATAAGCAGGCGCCACTGCTCCTGCCTGCCGGGTCGGCGCAGATCGCCATTACCGGGCCCGCCACGGCGGGGGCACGCGCTCCCGCACCCACTCCTCCGACGTTGGCCGGACCGGCGCCGGCGATCACGGGTGGCTCGGATATTTATCGCATCCAGACCGACGGGTATCCGCGGAGAATCTGGAGTCACGCGCAGGACCTGGTCTACGCGCTGGCCTTCGACGGCCATGGCAGGGTGATCGCCGGTACCGGAAATCATGGCGACATTTACCGCCTGGAGACGGATCACAAGCATTGGAAGCTGGTAAGCCTGTCGTCCACGCAGGTGACCGCGTTCTGCGCCGGACCGGGAGGGAAACTGTACGCGGTAACCGGCAATATCGGCAAGATTTTTTCGATCGGCCCGGAGCAGGAGCAGACCGGAATCTTCGAGAGCGATATTTTCGACGCGGGCGCGTTTTCCTACTGGGGCCGCGTGACGACGTCGCCCCGGGAGAACAACGCCGTCGAGGTGGAAACTCGCAGCGGGAATTTGAATCGCGCACAGAAGAACTGGAGCGAGTTTGCGCGGACCAATAACGGACGCATCGTCTCGCCCGCGGCCCGGTTCCTGCAATACAAGGTGACCATGTCCGGGCCCGGCGAGGTGACCGAAGTCGACGTGGCGTATCAGATGAAGAACGTCGCGCCGGGGATCGAGGAAGTGGAGATTACGCCGGAGAATTACAAGTTTCCGGCGTCCTCCGGCGGCGCGGCTTTGCTGACGCCATCGATGACATTGCCGCCGCTGGGGCATCACAGCGCGTCGCCGTCATCGACGCCCGCGCCGGCCGCCGATTCCGGGTCTTCTCCGTCGATGACCTATGCCAAGGGACAGATCGGCGTGCGCTGGCTGGCCACCGACGACAACGGCGATTCGCTGCTGTTCAAGGTGGAGATTCGCGGCGCCAATGAATCGGTGTGGAAGCTTCTGAAAGACAAAATCCGCGAGCATTACTATAGTTGGGATTCGACGGCCTTCCCCGACGGAAAATATTTCGTGCGCATCACGGCGACCGATGCGCCGTCGAATCCTCCGCAGCAGGCACTGACGACGTCGGCCGAGAGCGAGCCGTTTCTGATCGACAATACGCCGCCGGAGATTACGGGCCTCAGCGGCACGCCGTCGGGCGCGAAGCTCGATGTGAGCTTTCACGCGAAGGACGCGTTGAGCGCTTTGGGCAAGGCCGAGTATTCGATCAATGGCGGCGACTGGACGGTGGTGGAACCGACCACGCGTCTTACCGATTCGATGGAACACGATTACCGTTTCGAGGTCGACAGGGCCGGGGAAACGACGGTTGCGGTGCGGGTTTCCGACGAAAACGACAACCAGTCTGTTGCTAAAATTGTCGTGAAATAGCCCCAAGCTGAGTCTGTGTGAAAAGTCGGCTTGGACCGCTCCTGATAGTCGCGGCATCGAGATAAGACTGATCGCTCCCGGGAGCGATCGTCTCAGTCGCGCGGTTTGATTTCCGGCGCGTCGACCCAGGCGGGCTTTCTTGCGAAGCCCAGCTTCCATCCGGCGCGCAGGTAGCGCGACGCGAGCAATTCGTTCAGGCGCAGGCGCATCTCGGCTGCGTGCGCGGCGTGCTGCAATGCGGCATCCCTCGATTGGTGGGCGCGGTTCTCCGACTCAGCGGCCTGCTGATCGGCGGCGCCCAGCCGTTCCAGAGCGGCCTCCGCGGACCGCAACAGGTCATCCGAGTGGCGGCGGGCCTCCTGGGCTCTTTTTTCTGCTGCCGCGGCGCGGGCCTCGGCTTGGTCGGCGCGCCAATTCGCTTCCCCCACGCGGCGGTAGGCCGCTTCGGTTGCCTGTGCCGCTTCTTCAGCCCGTTTCGACGCCTCTTCGGTCCGGCGCTCGGATTCCTGAACGGCGGATCGAGCCTCAGCGGCCCGCCGCTCCGCTAGTTCGGCGCGTTTTCCGGCTTGTTCGGCGCGCCAGTTTGCTTCGCCCAAATTTCGGAATGCGGTGTCGGCGGATTCGGCTGCCTCGGCTGCGCGCCGCTCGGCGGCCTGGCGGAGTCGTTCGCGCTGTTCGAGGCGATCGCTCAGCAAAAAAAGCCTCTCGGCAGCCGAGCCCCTGTTGAGAATGTCTAAGGCGATCCGGCGGCTGGATTCCGCCGCGGCCGCGAGGCGCAGATTCACATCTTCGAGGTTTTGAGCGGCAAAAAGGTTGTCATAACCGATGGGGCCGGCGTAATCCCTGACCACGAGCCGGCAGGTCCCAGCGTCGAAACGGCAGACGGTGTAGCCGTGGTTTCGAAGCGCGGTGAAGAGAGACTCGGTGCCGGCGCCGCAGCGGGCGAGATTGGCCTCTGTGCACTCGACCACGAGGAGTGGCAGGAGCCCACGCTCAATGCTGCCGGCCGCGCCGGCGAGGGCTTCCAGTTCCGCGCCTTCCAAGTCGAGTTTGGCGAGCTGCACTTGGCCATTCAGCATTTCGTCGAGCGTGACGGCCTCCACGGTGAATGCATCCTGTGAGCCGTCTACGGAAGAGACGCTGCTGTACGCGGACTTTCCGGGTCCACCGGCGTGTAACGTCACCGGTCCGGAGCGGGAAAAGAGAGCGGACGGCCGCAGGATGGCGCAGGTCACGCCATTGGCTCGCAGATTCGCATCGAGGAGGGTCGCGGTGACGGGGTGGGGCTCTACGGCTACGATCGTTCCGGAGTCGTTCATCGCGCGGCCGGCCACGACGCTGTATAAACCGATGTGGGCTCCTCCGTCTAAGAAAGTATCGCCGGGACGCAGATATAGCCAGAAAAACGCCTGTTCTTTATACTCGAACCAGCCTTCGGAAAGGAACCTCGCCACCTCGTCGCCGGGCTCGTGTCTGAGCCAACCGGCATGAGGCACATAGAGTTCGGGCAGGTCCATGGCAAGATCGGTTTCATGATACCGAAGATTCATTCGGGGCGGGCCCGGCCTGTGTTAGTATCCCCTGTAATGACGGCTAATCGAGCCAACTCGCCGCGAAAGCCTTCCGTCTCTGTGATTGTATGCACTCATAACCCCCGGCTGGTCATTTTGGACTGGGTGCTGACCTCTCTCGAATGCCAGTCTCTGGGGGCGGATCGGTTCGAAGTGATTGTCGTCGACAACAATTCGCCGACCCCTTTGGACCAGGAGGCGCTTCGCGGCAATCGTAGCCTTTCCTTAAGAGTAGTTCGCGAACCCGTGCTGGGTCTGACGCATGCGCGTTGTACCGGAATCCAGGAAGCGCAGGCGGATCTGCTGGTATTCGTGGACGACGACAATTACTTCCTGCCGGACTATCTGCAACAGGCTCTCGCGATTGCCGAGAGCGAGCCGGATATCGGCCATTTCGGCGGCATCGCGATGCCTCTTTACGAGCAGCCCATTTCGGGCTGGCAAAGAAAGTTCCTGCCCAGCCTGGGAATTCGCGACAACGGGCCCGAGCCCATCACGTCGAGGCTGAATCACTGGGGCGAATGGGAGCCGATCGGCGCGGGGATGGTCTGCCGGCGGCCGATCTGCGAACAGTTCGTGGAGGTCGTACGGCGTAATGAGCTGGCCCAGTTGCTGGGCCGAAAAGGCACGAAGCTGATGAGCGGCGAAGACACGTTGTTCGCCCGCATCGCCGTGGATGCGGGCTATGCCTGCTCCTACCAGCCGTCGCTGCGGCTGTTTCATTTTATTCGCAGCAGCCGCGTTCGATTTGGGGTTCTGGCGCGGACGCTGTACGGGCACGGCCGATCGTACGTGATCCTCGAAGAGCTCAGCCGGAGACCGATTGAGGCGGACAAACTGTGGCGAATGGTTTTGCAGTTGGGCAGTAGCGGCGCTTACCGGCTAAAGACGGACGGTTTTACCGCCGGTCTGATTCAGTGGTGCTGGGATTGGGGCGCGTTCCGGCAGACTCTTTCCCAAGTGCCGCGGCGCGGAGCGGGTTTGTTATGCGAGCCGCTGGAATCGCAGACTGCCGAGCAGCGCCAGCAAGCTGAACAATAAGGCATGCGTGTCTCCGTTGTCGTTCCGAATTACAACTCCGGAGCCTTGCTGGAACGCTGCCTCCAGTCGCTGAGGAACCAGAGGTACGACGGGCTGGAAGTTATCGTGGTGGACTCGCTGAGCACCGACGAGTCGACAACGGCGATCGAGCGGAGCCGTCCATGGCTGAGCCGGGTAATCTCAGAGAAAGACGAGGGACAGGCGGACGGCCTGAACAAGGGGTTTCGCGAAGCGGCCGGCGAGATCTTCGCCTGGCTTTGCGCCGACGACGAGCTTCTGCCGTCGGCTCTGGACGAAGTCGCCGCCATCTTCCGGGATCACCCGGACACCGACGTGGTGCTGGGCGCCTGCGAACGGCGATTTCCGGACGGCTCCACCACCATCACTCCGGCGCGCCAGGACGCCTGGCGTCAGATCGGGATTCAGAACGTCATCGACCAGCCGAGCATGTTCTGGAGAAGTTCGCTGCACCGGAGGCTGGGCGAACTGGACACCAGCTACCGGCTGGCTTTCGACTGGGATTTCTGGTGCCGCATGCGGGACGCGCGCGCGCGGCTGAGGACTACCGACCGCCCTCTTTCGATTTATCATTTCACTACCGATAATCAGTCGGGCAAGGCGGGCACCCGGCACGCCGAGGAATCGTTTCGCATCCTCCGGCGCTATGGTCCGCGCGGGGGGATGCTGGCCTACGCTTTTCGCCTTCTGTATTTCAAATTCGACTTAAAAGGCTGTTACGACCAGCCTCCGACGTGTACTCCGGCGAGGGCGCGCCTGTTCGCCGCCGCTTTGCTGGGCTGCCGGTTCCTGTTCGGAAAGAAGCTGGCGTATTCCTACAACTGGCATTTCGCTTCCTGCCAGGAGCGGAATCTGAGATGGTGGTAAAAGGCATATAATCGGCAAAGCCTGATCTAGAGGGCGACTCGGAGCGAATGGCGATGTTCTGGAAGTCTTCACGAAGCTTAGGATCGTTTGTGGTTTGCCTTGGCTTACCGCTTTCGGGCCAGGTGATCACGACGCTGGCGGGCACCAACTCGCTGGGCCCTCCGGACGGAACACCGGCATTGCAAGCCGCTGTCGGACCCAATTTGGTCACCTCCGATCCTCAAGGAAACATCTACTTCATCGATCAGAACACGCTGGTGATGAAGATCTCGGCCCAGGGCGGCATCTCGCGTTTCGCGGGCAACGGGATTCGCGGTTTTTCGGGTGACGGTGGGCCGGCGATCGACGCATCGGTGAACCAGCCGTCGGGAATTTACGCCGACAACTCCGGCAATGTGTTTCTCGCCGACACGGCCAATTATCGTATTCGCAAGATTGACGCGAACGGCATGATCACCACCATTGCGGGGAACGGCCAGAGCGGCGTGTCGCCTGAAAATACGATTGCCGTGAACGCGTCGATCAGCAGCACCTACAGCGTCGCCGAGGATTCGCTTGGGAATATCTATTTCGCCGATACCAGCAATCAGCGCATCGCCAAAATCGATATCCATGGCTATCTAACGACTGTGGCCGGAAAAGTGGGAAGCGCGGGCTACTCGGGGGACAACGGCCCGGCGGCCGCCGCGCAATTGAATTCTCCTTTAAGCGTCACTGTGGACCCCAGCAACAACATCGTCATTGCCGACACGAACAACAACGTGGTCCGGATGGTGAATACGTCGGGCATCATCAAGACCCTGGCCGGCACCGGCAAACCCGGTTTCGGCGGCGATAATGGCCCGGCCACCAGCGCGCTGCTCTACGAGCCGTGGACGGTATCGGCCGACCTCCAGGGAAATATTCTGGTGGTCGACTACGCCAACGATATCATCCGGAAAATCGATACCAAGGGTGTAATTACCACGGTCGCGGGCATCTTCGCCAAGGCGGGACTGGGCACCGATAATGTTCCGGCCACCAGTTCGTCGTTATATTACCCGTTCAGTGTATCGGCGGAGGCGGCCGGCAGCTTCCTCATTGCGGATTTTTCGAACAACACCATCCGCCGGGTGAGCACCAGCGGAATTATCACCACGATTGCGGGAAACGGCTTTAAGGCGATTTCTCCCAACGGAGGCGCCGCGTCGAGCGCGATTCTCGCCGCGCCGACCAAGGTGACGATCGACAATTCCGGCAACGTCCTTATCGCGGATTGGAATAATCAACTGGTGGAGCGGGTGAACCTTGGCAACGGCACGATTTCCGCCATTGCAGGAATCGGCCGCGCCGCTTACACGGCGGACAACGTGCCCGCCATCACCGCCGGCCTTAATTTTCCGCAAGGCATTACCACGGATCATTCGGGAAACATTTACATCTCGGACACATTCAACGAGCGGATTCGCAAGATCGATACCACCGGCACCATTACGACCATTGCCGGCGTCGGGCAATCCAATTATTTGGGCGACGGCGGCCCGGCCCTGAAGGCGAATCTGAACGTTCCCCAGGGGCTGCGATTCGACCCGGCCGGGAATCTGGTGTTCGCCGATTCCAACAACAACGTGGTGCGGTCGATTTCCCCGCAGGGCGTGATTACGACGATTGCCGGCACGGGTACGGCCGGATATAATCGCGACGGCATTCCCGCCACCCAGGCCCAACTGCGCACGCCGACCGATGTGGCGTTCGATGCCGCCGGGAATCTGTACATCGCCGATTCGGCGAATAACCGGATTCGACGCGTGGACCTGACCAAGAACATCTCGACCGTCGCCGGCACGGGCACGGGCGGATTCTCGGGAGACGGCCTGGCCACCACGGTACAGCTTTTCACGCCGACCGGCATTAATTTCGACAATAGCGGCAACCTGCTGATCGCGGACCGCAATAACAATCGAATCCGACTCCTAACGCCATCGGGCCAGATCAAGACCATTGCGGGCGACGGCGTCGAAAGATTGAACGGCGACGGTGGGCTGGCCACTTCCGCGTCTTTCGCGGCTCCGGAAGGGGTGGTGATGGACGGCGCCGGGAATATTTATATCGCCGATTCCCGCGACGACCGGATTCGCGAGATTCTGGGCGCCCCGGCGGCATTCAGCGCCAGCGGGGGACCGCTCACGTTCAGCGCCTCCAGCGGGGGGCCGGTGACATCGTCGCAACCACTGTCGATTGCGGGCTCCGTTCCCGGGCTCGCCTTCACCGCGACACCCAGCGCCCCATGGATCCTGCTGTCCTCCACGGCAGGCTCCATGCCGGCGACCATCAGCGTCAGCGTCGACCCCAGCCAGCTGTCGACCGGGGCGCAAACCGGACTCATAAACATCGTGTCGCCGCTCACCGCGGTTCCCTCCGTGGCGGTCGTCGTTGCCGCCAATGTTGCCGCTGCGCTGCCGCCGGCGATCGCGTTGAGCGCCACCGCTGTGAACCTCAGCATCGTTCGCGGTCCCCTGGGGGCCTTGGAGTCGACCGGTACATTCAGCGTCCTCAACAACGGTGGAGGAACCGTCACCGCGACGGTGCAAGCCCCGCCGGTGCCCTGGCTCACTACCAGCGCCTCATCCGCGCTGAGCGTAACCCCCGGTTCGCCGGTTGACGTGACCCTGACCACCAATTCCTCCGCGCTGGCATCGGGGACCTACTCAACCCAGATCACCATGGACGGAGGGGCGGCTGGACTGGTCACCCTTCCCGTGACGCTGACCATCGTCGATGCGCGGCCGAAGATTCAGTTGTCGCAAGTCGGAATGACTTTCGCCGCGGTTGCGCAGGGAGGTCCGCCTCTGCCGCAGAGTTTCGGGATCCTGAACAGCGGACAAGGTTCGATGAGTTGGACGGCGGCCGCATCCACTCTCTCCGGCGGCGCCGGATGGCTGTCCATCGATCAGTCCAGCGGGACGGTGGCCACGCCCCTCTCCAGCGTATCGACCGTGAATGTCACGATAAACCCAGCCGGTCTTACGGCCGGCGACTACTATGGACAAGTCCAGATCAAGGCGCAGGGGGCCGACAATTCACCCCAGATTGTTTCGATAATTCTCAATGTTCTGGCCGCCGGGACCCATCTTGGACCGTCGGTCAGTCCGACGGCGGTGACGTTCGTCGGCTCGGCGGGAAGCTCGCCTGGTTCTCAGGTTGTGATGCTGGCGAATCTGACCGCGAATCCGATCACGTTTCAATCGACACTGACGACCGATACTCCGGGCTCACCATGGCTGCAATATGCACCGGTAAGCGCCACTATCAACCCCGGCCAACCCGCCCAAATATCGGTGCAAACCAATTTTGCGAATCTGTCCTCGGGGGTGCACAACGGCAGCCTGAACTTTATCTTCTCCGATGGATCGATTCGCACGGTGAGCATTCTGACCATCGTGTCCCCGGGCGGCGGCGGCGGTGGTTCAGCCCCCGGAAACGTAAGCTCACACGCCAAACTCCAGCCCCTCGCTTCCACGTCCTGTTCGTCGAGCCTGGCGGTACAACCGACGACGCTGACCGATCCATCCACCAGCGTTCCCCTATCGCAACCGGCGAACGTGCAGGCGAAGGTGGTGGACAATTGCGGCAATCCGTTCACCAGCGGCTCGGTTGCCGTCACGTTTTCGAATGGCGATCCTCAACTGAATCTCGTCTCCGTCGGGAACGGCAATTGGAGCGGAACATGGCAGCCCCGGAACGGCACGCAGCCGCAGGTCAAGCTGACTTACGTCGCCATCGGAGTTCAGGGAATCACGGCTATCGGCGGGACCGCGAGCCTGACCGTGTCGCTGAAATCGGGCGCCGCGACGCCGCTAACCGCCGGTGTTGCGAATTCGGCCAGCGGCGTGGGAATTTTCATTTCCCCAGGTGGCCTGGTTTCGATCTATGGAGACGACCTGGCGACCGGCACGGGCGGAGGCGGGACCGCTCCTTTCCCAACGCAGGTAAATGGAACACAGGTTCTGATGGGAGGCCAGCCCCTTCCGCTGCGATTCGTCGGCGTGGGACAGGTGAACGCCCAGGTTCCTTTCGAGCTGGCCACGAATACCCAACAACAGTTGGTGGTGCAGCGCGGGACCACGCTGTCGGTTCCTCAAGACGTGGTGGTGGCGGCGGCGCAGCCGGGGATTTATACGCAGGACGCCAGCGGTTCCGGGCCCGGGATCATTGTCGACGCTACGCAGTCCTATCAACTGGTGACCGCTCAGACGCCGGCCGCCGGGGGCGATGTTCTGGTCATCTATTGCAACGGCCTGGGCGTCGTAGTTCCTGCGCTTCCCACCGGAACACCGGCGCCGCTCGCCGGGCCTTTGTCCCATACAGCGAATACGGTGACGGTCACCATCGGCGGGCTCTCCGCACCGGTCGCCTTCGCGGGATTGGCACCCGGCTATCCGGACCTCTATCAGGTAAACGCCACCATGCCTGCGGGCGTGCCGGCGGGCAATCAAGTGCCGGTGGTGCTGAGCGTCGCAGGTCAGACGAGTCCTCCAGTGACGATTTCAGTTCGCTAGCCGTCTGTCGGCGTCATCGGGGGCGGTCATTCGCGGCCGACAGCCCACCATCTGTCCGCATGCTCACCAGGTTGCGGACTGCTTGATATGCCATGGTGGGGCAGGCGGTTCCGCCTGCCAATCGGGACCCGCAACGACTTTTTCCGCAGCCTGTCACGCATGGCGGTTCAGTGTCGACAAGGACCCGCGACCATCGGGGAGTGGTCATTCGTGGTTTCCAACGCCCAACTCTCCGCTTTTCAATCACCTCCCACTTCTAACCCCCCGCTCCCCGCGACCCCTGATGTTATGTCCTTAATACGAAAGGACACGAAATGTCATCAGTCCGCCATTGGTACGGAAATCCGCGGTGAAGGTTGGACGCCATGGCCCTCCACAGATCGAAGTGACCGGCGCCAAACCGCTCGGCATCATGGAAATGTATGAATCCAGAGGAGAAACCTACACGCGCCCGAAGATGGCTTCGTTTTTGCGAAAGCCCGAATCAACAGGCCTCTACGACGAAGCCGTCGAATCGGCCGACTGGCCCAATGAATGTTTTGTGGCGCACGCCGTGGGAGTGCTCCACCAAAGAACTCAACATTTACGTAATTCATGATCAGAAGTTTTCAACAGAAACCACCTACAAGTGGTGCTATTATGGAGTCGATGTCACTGGTGCCCCCATACATCGAGAACCTTCGGCCCTATGAGCCCGGCCGATCTGTCGAAGAAGTCCGCCGGAATTATGGACTTAGGCGCGTTGCCAAGCTCGCCTCCAATGAGAATCCTCTGGGCCCCTCGCCCCTCGCCATTGCCGCGATTTCGAAGAATCTGGGCAGCGTGAACTTCTACCCGAACGGCGGGCTCGACCTGCGCAAGCACTTGGCGGAAAAATTCAATCTCAAGGTCGCGAACGTGATCGCCGGGAGCGGCTCCGACAGCATCATGTCCGCCATCATTCGCGCGTTCCTCTGCGATGACGACGAGGTGCTGACCACTGACGCCGCGTTCATCGGGTTTCAGGTGCTGGCCCGGTCGCGCGGTGTGGCATATCGCACGGTTCCCTATCGCGACTGGCGCTACGACCTACCGGCCCTGGCCGCGGCGATTACCGAGAAGACCAAGATCATTTACTTAGCGAATCCGAATAATCCGACCGGGACTATTTTCGCCAAAGACGAGTTCGACGAATTCTACCGGCATGTGCCGGAGCGCGTCCTGATCATTCTGGATGAAGCCTATTTCGAGTACGCCAAGGACAACCCGCGTTATCCGGATTCGATGCAGTACCGTTACGACAACGTAATCACGCTGCGGACGTTTTCGAAGGTGTACGGATTGGCCGGCCTGCGCGTTGGTTATGGCTTCGCGCAAGAGGATCTGATCGCCAACCTGCTCAAAGTGAAACTGCCGTTCGAGCCTGGGAGTCTGGCGCAGATTGCAGCGATTGCCGCGCTCGACGATCGGGAGTTCGTCGCGCGCACGCTGGAGCTGAACGCCCGAGGGCTTCGGCAGATCGCCGATTCGCTCAAAGAAATGGGCCTCGATGTGCTCCCGTCGGAGGCGAACTTCCTGATGATTCCTCTGGAAGACGAGTGCGAGGCGACGTGGCTCGCCGAACAACTGCTGCGCAAAGGCGTGATCGTGCGGCCGCTGGGCGCATTCGGGCTGCCGCATTGCGTGCGGATCTCGACTGGCACGGATGAGGACAATCGCATGTTCCTGGACACAATGGAAGAACTGTATTTGAAGGAGGCCGCATGCAAGCACTAGAGGGAGTCAGGAGTCAGGAGTCAGAAGTCAGAATAGCTGCGGACTTTCTGCCGCTCAAGGGTATGGATTTTGTCGAGTTTTACGTCGGCAATGCGCGGCAGGCGGCTCATTATTACCGGTCGGCGTTCGGCATGACGCTCACCGGCTATTGCGGACCCGAGACGGGCATGCGGGACCGCGCCAGCTACGTGCTCGAACAGGGGCAGATCCGGTTCGTGCTGACCACCGCGCTGCGGCCGGATCATGAGATCGCCCGCCACGTAGCCCTGCATGGCGACGGCGTACGCGACATCGCACTCACGGTCGACGATGCGGACGCGGCATATCGTGAAACAACCAAACGCGGCGCGCGAGGCGTACGCGAGCCCTTCACTCTTCACGGTGAATCGGGCGAAGTGCGGATGGCGTCGATCGCCGCCTATGGCGACACGCTGCACACCTTCGTCGAACGGCGTCATTTCAAGGACCGCTTCCTCCCGGGCTTCGTCGCGGTCAACGGGCCCGATACCGTCGCGAGGCCGACCGGACTGCGCTACGTCGACCACATGGTGGGCAACGTGGGATGGCGCCAGATGAACGCCTGGGTCCATTTTTACGAAGACGTGATGGGGTTCAAGCTGTACCAGACCTTCGACGACAAAGATATTTCCACGGAATACTCGGCGCTGATGTCCAAGGTGATGTCGAACGGCAACGGGCGCATCAAATTTCCGATCAACGAGCCGGCAGAGGGCCGTAAGAAATCGCAGATCGAGGAGTATCTGGATTTTTACGGAGGTCCCGGAGTCCAGCACATCGCTATGGGCACGGGAAACATCATCGACACGGTGACGCGACTGCGCGACCAGGGTGTGGAATTTCTCAAGGTCCCGAATTCCTACTATAGCGAGCTGACCGCGCGCGTCGGCAAGATCGACGAGCCACTCGATCGACTGGAAGACCTGGGCATCCTGGTGGACCGCGACGATGAAGGCTACATGCTGCAAATCTTCACCCGTCCGGTGGAGGACCGTCCGACGCTGTTCTACGAGGTGATTCAGCGCAAGGGCAGCCGAAGTTTCGGGAAAGGCAATTTCCGCGCGCTGTTCGAGGCAATTGAGCGGGAGCAGGGGCGTCGCGGGAACCTTTAAGCACGTACGCGCGTATGGACTGTCATGCGCGCTCTGATTGGAGATTTCCGCTTCGCGTTTCGTACCCTGCGGAAGAGCCCGGGATTCACGTTCATCGCTGTCCTTTCCCTCGCGTTGGGCATCGGCGCAAACACCGCGATTTTCAGCTTCGTCGACGCAGTGGCGCTGCGGCCGCTGCCGGTAAGAAACTCGGGATCGATCGTCGCCGTGCATGCCACATCGCCCGGAATAAGGCTCGGCCACCTCTCCTATCCCGACTACGCCGATATCCGCGACCGGACGCGAACGTTGGAAAGCGTTGTCGCGTTCACCTCGTTTCCAGCCGGCGTCAGCGCTGGCCGAGACGACCTGCCGCAGATGAGTCTCAGCTACATGGTGAGCGGAAATTTCTTCTCCGGCCTCGGAATTGACATCTCGCTGGGCCGAGGTTTCCGCGACGACGAGGACCGGGAGCAGAGCAAAGATCAGTTGGTGTGCCTCATCAGCCATATATTCTGGGAGCGTCATTTCGACTCCGACCCGAAGGCCGTGGGGAGCACGGTGCACCTGAATGGACGCGAATTCACCGTGATCGGCGTCGTCTCGCCGGATTTCAGCGGACCGGAGCCGGTGGTCATGCCGGATGTCTACGTGCCGCTGCACGCCTTTCGCAACGCGGCGCCCATGGTGACGGAGGCGGAGTTTCTCACCTCCCGCAAGCTGAGGCCGTTGAACGTTTTCGCGCGCTTGAAGCCAGGCGTGAGCGAGAAGACTGCGCAGGCCGAATTGGCGACCATCGCCAGCGCGCTTGCGGCGCAATATCCGGATACCAATCGCGAGCGGTCGGTGACTGTGCTGAGCTACCGGCAGGATCTTTACGAACAGGACTCAGTGGACGCCGTCCTGGCGGCGACGCTGATGGGGATCACCGGGCTGGTGCTGCTGATCGCCTGCGCCAACGTTGCGAATTTATTGCTTGCCAGGGGCACCGCGCGGGTGAAGGAGATCGCGATTCGCATGGCCATCGGCGCGGGACGGGTCGCGTTGATCCGTCAACTGCTGGTGGAGAGCATGCTTCTCGCGCTGGCCGGAGGCGCGGCCGGAGTGGGCCTCGGATACGCGGGCGTGCGATTCCTCGAAGGGCTGCAACTACCGAACGATTTTCCGCTCGACCTGGGAATACGAATGGATTCGCGGCTGCTGGTGTTCAGCGTGCTGCTCTCCGTCGCCACCGGACTCGTCTTCGGCCTGCTGCCGGCGCTGCGCGCCACGCGCCTCGATCTGAACACGACCATCAAATCCAGCGACCAGGGTCCGGCGCGCGTGAGATTCTGGCGCGGACGCCTTGCCGGGCGCAACATTCTGGTGAGCGCGCAACTGGCGCTCTCGGTGGTGCTGCTGGTGGCCTCCGGATTGTTCGTGCGCGGCTTCGTGGCGGCGCGAAAGATGGACCCCGGATTCCGCATCGATCATACGCTGCTGGTTTCCTTCAACGCCAGCCTGATCCGCTACGACGAAGCGAAATCGCGCGAGTTTTACAAAGCGCTGGTCGAGAAGGTGCGGACGCTGCCGGGCGTGAAAGACGCCGCGCTGGCGGAAAATTATCCGTTTTCGGGCAATCAGTCCACCAGAAACCTGGTGGTGGACGGATATCAGCCGCGCGCGGGCGAAGAGAAGCCCTACGCTTTTGCCAATATCGTCGACGATCATTACTTCGGCCTGATGGAGGAAAAGCTGCTGCGCGGCCGGACCTTCGATGCGCGCGACACCGCTTCCTCGCCGCGCGCGGTGATCGTCAACGATACGCTGGCGAAGAAGCTGTTTCCGAATCGCGACGCGCTGGGCGCGCGCATGCGTCTGGACAACGCCAAAGGCCCGATGGTGGAAATCGTCGGCATCGCGAAAACGGGCACGTATCTGTACTGGGCCGAGCCCCCTACGCCGTTTTTCTGGATGCCGTTCACGCAGGACTACGATCCTCATGTGACGCTGCACGTTCGCACCGAGGGCGATCCGGCTGCAATGACGGCGGCGATTCGCGACGCGGTACGAGCAGTCAATCCGGAAATGCCGGTATTCAGCGTGCGGTCCATGGAAGCGTTCTACGACGCGCGGGCGATGCTGGGGCCGCGCGTCACCATGCAGATGGTCACAACGATGGGTCTCATCGGCCTGCTGCTGGCGGTGATCGGACTGTACGGCGTGGTGGCGTACGCGGTGAGCCGGAGGACGCGCGAAATCGGCATCCGCATGGCGATTGGAGCGAAACCGGGCGACGTGCTGCGGATGGTCCTGGGACAGGGACTGGTGTTTACCGCGATCGGCGTCGGCGTGGGACTGGTGATTGCTTTTTACGCGAGCCGCGCGGTGAGTGCGTTCGTCATCGGCGTAAGCCCTCATGATCCGGCGATTTTCATCAGCGTTCCGGTGATTCTGGCGATGGTCATGATCGGCGCCTGCTGGCTGCCCGCGCGGCGCGCAGCGCGCATCGATCCGACGCTCGCGCTAAGGCAGGAATAGGCGGCGGCGCATCTATGATAAGCTGCGCTGAATGCCCAGTCGCAAAGGCGCTACCTTCGCCATCGTCATTCTGTTCCTGA
The DNA here is from genome assembly GCA_963749245.1 of Bryobacterales bacterium. Classification (GTDB taxonomy): domain Bacteria; phylum Acidobacteriota; class Terriglobia; order Bryobacterales; family Bryobacteraceae; genus Palsa-187. Next base: position 8,481 of record CAVVNE010000146.1, on the reverse strand, counting down.
TCAACATTCTGAATTTTTACGACCGGAACGTCGCGGGCGCGCTGGTGGAGCCGATGCGCAGGGAGTTTCACCTGAACGACACGCAGGTGGGGCTGCTGGGCACGGCGTTCACCGTGCTCTATGCAATCATCGGCGTGCCTCTGGGCCGCGTTGCCGACCTGTGGAGCCGTAAGAAACTGCTCGGCGGCGGCATGGCGATCTGGGGCTTGTTAACGGCTCTGGCCGCGGTGGTGACGACGTACGGCGGTCTGATGATCTCGCGCCTCGGCGTGGGCGTGGGAGAAGCGGCGTGCGCGCCGACGGCGACCAGTTGGATCGGCGATCTGGTCGCACCGGCGAAACGAGCGCGCGCGCTGGCACTGTTCATGCTCGGCGTGCCGGTGGGTGGAGCGCTCAGCTATTTTTTCAGCGGGCCGATCGCGCAGGCCTACGGATGGCGGACAGCGATGGTGATCGCCGCGGTGCCCGCGTTTCTGCTGCTGCCGGCGCTGCTGTTCCTGCATGAGCCGGAACGTGGCGCGTCGGAAACGCACGTCTACAAAGAAGCTCCGGCGCCGATGTTCAGCGTGCTGCGCATTCCGACGCTGTGGTGGATTATCGCTTCGGGCGCTTTGATCAATTTCAACATGTATGCCATTGGGACGTTCATGCCGGCGCTGTTGGGGCGGATTTACGGATTGAAAGTGGGATCGGCGGGAATCGCGACGGGGATTTTATACATCACGGGAGGCATCGCGGGAGGCGCGCTCGCGGGATGGATCGGCGACCGGATTATTCATCGGCGCAAGAACGGGCGGCTGGTGGCGGCGGCGCTGATCTCGCTGGGCGGCGCGCCGTTCGCCTATTTCGGCGCTTTGCAGCCGAAGGGCGCGCTGATTGCGGCTGTGGCGTTGTGGACGGTGGCGTACGGATCGCTGAACAGCTACTACGGGCTGGTGTACTCGTCCATTCAGGATATTGTCGCGCCGGCGCAGCGCGGAGCTACCATGGCGCTGTACTTCATGGCGATGTACCTGTGCGGCGCATCGTTCGGGCCTTTACTGACCGGTCGGTTGAGCGATCATTTCGCGCGGCAGGCGGCGGGTGCCGGGGCGATCACCGACGCGGCGCGGGCCGTGGGATTGCAGCAGGCGATCCTCATTGTGCCCGTGTTGAGCATCCTGCTGGCATTCGTGTTGTACATGGGCTCGCGAACCATCGTCAACGATATTTCACGGCGCGAAGCGGCGGCGGCCTTGGCGCGCATCGCATAATTGAGTCATGGTAGTCGTCGTTTTTCGTTCCCGATTGAGCGCCGAGGCCGGCGACGATTATTCCGCGATGGCCGCGGAGATGCTGGCCACCGCCAAAGAGATGCCTGGCTTCGTCGAATTCAAATCCTTCCGTGCCGACGATGGCGAGCGCGTTTCGCTGGTCTACTGGCAGGACCACGAAACCATGGCCGCCTGGCGCAGCCATCCCCGGCACCGCATCGCGCAATCGAGCGGCCGGTCGAAGTGGTATGCGTCTTACCGCATCGAAGTGGCGGACGTGGTGCGGGAGAATAGGTTCGAGCGGTAGCAGGCGCGCGCGACTTTACTTTTTCTCGAAGCTTGCCTGCATCTCCTGGTCGATGCGGATCGCAAGACCGTCGGGATAGGTCTTGTACTTCTGATAAAGATTCATGTGGTCGCGGCCGGGGACCACTTCGCAGGCGTCCTCCCGGCCCTTCGACTTCAGGAAACCGCAGAACATGATCGCGGCTTCCTCCAGATGAAACGTATCCTCGGAACCAACGACAAGGTGAACTTTGCCCAGCAGTTTCGGGCCAAGCGTGGCCCAATGCGTCTCCACGATTTTTCGAATATCGTATGTCTCCCAGGCTTTTTGCACGAAGGGGTCCTGCTCGCCCGTCTCGCGATTGAACAATTTCATCGGACGCCCGCCCGGACCCTTCGGGCTCCACACCCATTCGAACGACGCGATCTGGCCTCCGTACTCGCCCTGCACTTCTTCCGCTTTGGCGAATTGTTCGAAGCTGGCGATTTCCTTTCCGTTCATGCGCACCAGATTCAATGTGCCGCCGGCTTTATTCAGGTAGGCATTCTGCGTCGACCCGGGCGTGACGTCGATGCCGGTGAAGCTATGCAGATCCACCGGATCGGGCGAGGTCGACCACGTGCCTCCGAAAACATCGGGATAATTTACTTCCAGCCACATGGTGCTCCAGCCGCCGGAAGAATGACCGGTCAGGAATCGTGCCGATGTTCTCGGAATCAGGCGGAATTGTTTTTCGAGATAAGGAATAAACTCTTCGGTCAGCGCGCGTCCCCACGGGCCGTTGTTCACCGAATCGGCGAACACATGATGTCCGGTGGAAAAAGAAGCGTCGAGAAAAACGTGGACCATCGGGAATTGCCGCCCTTCCGCGATATTTTTCACGATCGCGGGGCCGGCCCGCCATGCGCCCCTATAATCGCCGCCGAAGCCGTGCACGGTATAAACGGCGGGATATTTTTTAGACGAGGTTGCATAATCGGGCGGCAGCACGACGCCGGCGCGCATGGTGATCGGACGCCCCCAGAACTTGCTCAACATGGGGCTGACAAACTCGACCAGCTTGATTGAGTCGGTATCGGCGGGCTTCGGCCGCATGGGAGTCAGCTTGTTGATCAACAATTGCACCGGCGCCGTGTCGGCCGGATTAATCCCGCGGACGGTGACCACGGCGCTGTACAGATCGCCTCCGTCCTGTGCGCTGCGCGCGTAGGTATGGTCCGGATCGAGCAGCGCCATAAACTCGTGGTCGCCGGGCGCGCCTTGCGAAAACGGTTTGGGATAGGCGATCTGGTCCGCGTCAAAAACAATGGTCGAGCCCGGAGCGAAAAATTCCACCTCTTTCGCCGCGATCCATGTTTCGCCCGGCACGAAGCCTCCGGAAAGAACCTCGCGCGGAGTCTTGGCGTCGGCCAAGAATACCAGCAGTCTTCCGGAAGACCCATGAGGCGCCACCGAGGGGTCGAGCTTGATTTCGAACCGCAGCGGCGCGGCTGCCGCGAACAGACTAAGGCTGAAAGCCAGAACAAAGCGCATAACGTCAGGCTACCGAATCCGCAGCCCGGACGGATCCAGCCCGTCGCCGAGCTTTTTCATTTGCGCCAGTAACTGCGCCTTCAGCGAAGCGAGCTTCAATTTCTGCGCCGGATCGTGGACCAGATTGGTGAGTTCGTAGGGATCGTCGGCCAGATTATAAAGGTGCGTAATTTCGCCCTTCGGCGTCGCCACCAGCTTGTCGTAGCCGCGGACCATGACGCGCCATTCATCCGTCTCTTGAAGTTTGCCTTCGGCAAACCCTACTTGCGGAGGCGTCTTCCCGAACAGGTCGACGCCTTGGACGCCCTCGGGGATTTCCACGCCGCAAAGCGTGAGCAGCGTCGGCATAACATCGACCTGCGCCGCCAGATCCCGCGCGTCAGGCTTCAATTTGCGTGGATAGCGGATGGCGAGAGGGATCCGCACAGACTCCTCGAACGGAACATCGTCGCCCTCGACCCGGTGCGAGCCAAGCTGCTGGCCACAATCGGAGGTGAACGCGACGATCGTGTCCTCAGCCAGATTCCGCTTGTCGAGCGCGGCGAGAATTTCGCCCAGACGTGCGTCGATCCATTCGCAGCGCCCATAAAATCGCGCCAGAGCCTGACGCGCGACCGGTTCCACGCCAGGCGGCACGTTGCCGCGCGGATGCAGCATGGCCGGGTTCGGCTGATGAACGGCGGGCGAATCGGGAAATACGATCTGCACGGCGAACGGAGTTTTTTCGAACGCCTTCATTGCCTCGTCGGGTGTGCATTTCGTCAACTGCCGGAGCGGCTCGTCGTCCGGTTTCGCGGCATGTGGGAATTTTGAAGTGAGCAGCGCCGCTTGCGCCAGATCGGGCCGGGGACTGGCACAGTAAGTATGCGAAAACACCACGCTCTGTTTGCCGAATTCTTCCAGATTGGGCGCCGAGAGATCCGGCGCGCCGTCCCACGGCACGGCCTGCCCGCGCCAGCCGCTCGGCGTAATCAACACGAGATTCGGCGTGGCCGCGTCGCTGGCGGGGGCGCAACCGAGCGCCAGAGGCGTGAGCAGAAACTTGCGGCGATCGATCAAGCCCTATAATAGATGACTTGGGAACCAACTTTCGCTCACCTAGCGCGGCAGCCACACGCGCCGCCGACCGCGTCTTTGAGCTGAAAAGCGAGATCCATCGCAAGTTGATCGGCGTGCTGAATCTCGAACGCGTTTCTTCCATCCCGAAGGATCGCCTGCGCGCCGAAATCGGCCGCGTGGTCGAGCGTCTGCTCGAAGACGAGCGCGTGCCGATGACCACGGCCGAGCAGAACAAGATCATCGAGGAGGTGCTCGACGAAGTGCTCGGGCTGGGCCCGCTGGAGCCGCTGCTCAAAGAAGCCGTCGATCTCCGACATCCTGGTCAACCGCTTCGACAAGGTCTACATCGAGCGCGGCGGGCAAGCTGTCGCTGACCTCCGTGCGGTTCAAGGACAACGCGCACCTGCTGCACATCATCGAGAAGATCGTTTCGCAGGTCGGACGCCGCATCGACGAAGCGCAGCCGATTGTCGACGCGCGCCTGCTGGATGGCTCGCGCGTGAACGCGATCATTCCTCCGCTGGCGCTCGACGGCCCGTCGCTCTCCATCCGCCGATTCGGACGGCACGTCATCACGTCCGAGGAGATGCTGCAAAACAAGACGCTCACCCAGGGCATGCTGCGATTTCTGGCGGCGTGCGTGCAGGCCAAGACGACGATCCTGATCTCCGGCGGCACCGGTTCGGGCAAGACCACCACGCTGAACGCGCTCTCGCGCTTCATCCCCGAAGAGGAGCGCATCATCACCATCGAGGACACCGCCGAATTGCAGCTCCAGCAGCGGCACGTGGTGAAGTTCGAAACACGTCCGCCCAACCTGAATAAAGAAGGCGGCATCAACCAGCGGCAACTGCTGCGCACCGCGCTGCGCATGCGGCCCGACCGCATCATCGTCGGCGAGTGCCGCGGCGCCGAAGCGCTGGACATGCTGCAGGCCATGAACACCGGCGTCGAGGGCTCGATGAGCACGGTCCACGCCAACACGCCGCGCGACGCGTTTTCGCGCCTGGAAGCCATGGTGATGATGGCCGACCTCGAAATTCCCTCGCGCGTGATTCTGCAGCAGCTCGCGAGCGCCATCAAGATGGTGGTGCAGGTTTCGAGGCTTGCAGGACGGCTCGCGCAAGATCATCAGCATCGCCGAAGTGCGCGGAGTCGTCGGCGGGCGCGTCGATGTCCACGACATTTTTCTGTTCGAGCGCCTGGGCCTGACCGATAAGGGCAAAGTGAAGGGCCGCTTCCGCAGCGCCGGCGAAACCCCGCAAATCCTCCAGCGCCTGAAAGTGAGTGGCATCGAAGTCCCGCCGCAGATCTTCGACGAAGTGGTGGATGTAAATCTCTAAGAAAGTAGCCGGCAACCAAGAAGAAAAGCGACAAGCCGGACGCACGCCGGAAGAAAACAAAAAATGCAGGGCGTTTTTTAGACGCCCTGCGAGGAGCACCCACAAGTAGCTCGGAGGAATCTGCTTGTGGTAGTGGAGGAATCTGAATCATCGAATCTTGTGTTCAGCCGAGGAGGCCTCCGTGTCCCAGACATGCCACTTCCCAGCCGGAGACCCGATACCGCGCCAGCAACGGCGGCAGCACCAGATCGACGACGTTCGGCTTGGCGGATCGAAAACATCCCGGTGCCGAGACGATGGGCGTCTCGTCCTTATACCCTAACAAAAACAGATTGCCCGGCTCTACAGGCGCCAGGAACCGCTCCAGATGGCAGCCGATGCGCGTCATCGCCCGCCCGATCACGTCGTCGGGACCCGCCGGAGCGGTGGTTGACGCCACCAGCACCGCCGCCGGCTTCGCGCGCAGCAGGTGTTGCAATCCGCGCGCCACCGCGGTCTCCTCTTCTTGGGCCGCTAGGACGAACGCCGGGGTGATGCCGAAATGCTCCAGCCGCTGACGCATGATGCTCTCGAAAAGCTGCTTCGCCCGATCGCCATGCACAGGATCGGTATAAAGGATTGCTACCGTCGGATTGCGTACCGGCCGCGCCTGCAAGATCGGTCCCCGCTCGCGCAGGATATTGATAACCGCTTCCAGTTGCGACTGGGCCACCGCGAACGGAGCGCTCTTCACCGTCGCGATGCGCTGCCCGGCCCGGGCGAAGCTGAAGTTCATGCTGGTGGCGATCACCAGGCTGGCCGTGCAGTTGATCTGCTTCAGTAGCTCGTCGTCCACCAACACGCAGCAGTCCTCGGTGGCGAACAGATTGGCACGCCCCCCTGCCGCCAGGCGAATCTCCAGGCATCCGCAGCCCATCTCCGACGCAGCCTGGCTCACCGCGTCGTCTTCTCCCACCTCGCCGTCCTCAAGTTCGGTCACCCAAACCTGACCCAGACCCTCTGTCTCCAGCAACCGGACATCTTCTTCACTCAGCACATGCCCTTTTGCCAGCAGTTTGCGTCCCCCCGGACGAAAAATCGTACAGCAGAGAATTCTCCCTGTCGATTCCTTAACGCCGACCGTCAGTGCTTTCATTTTCCCTCCCGAGTTGGCACTCGGCATAGTTTAGCGGTAACTTCCTGCGTGAGCTTAGTGGTTCGGACGCCAAAAATATCTCAGGGAATTTACAACTCTTTTCGACCCTCCTGCGCATGCTCTGGGACGGATGCATTTCGCCCTAACGATATTTAACACACTAATTGATAAAAAATCAAATATCATTACGCTCTAATTAAAGCTTTCCGGCCCATCAGATTAAGCGGCGCGATGGGTCTGTTCCTTAGGCCTACAGAATTGTAGGAATCGGTCTACACGAGGCCTAATTTGTAAGGATTTGTCAAAGGCAGATCAAAACCGCTCACATTGACAAGGAAAAAACGGACAAAATCGGTCACTTCGCGTATCTTAGTCATTCAAAACGACGCTAAGCAGCGAACTGTGCACTTCCAGCGACCCGTTGTACTTGATGAACCCCAGCTTTCGAAACTTGTTCATGAAGTGGCTCACGCGGGAGCGCGTCGTGCCGACCATCTCCGCCAATGTTTCCTGGCTGATTTTCTCAATTACCAGGGCTGGTTTCCCTTCTTGCCCGTAATTCGCCAGCAATAACAGCACGCGCGCCAGTCTTTTTTCGCTGGAATTGAAAAGCTGATCCACTAAATCTTCCTGCGTTCGGATATTCCGGATCAGCAGGTATGCCAGGAATATCTCCGCAAATTCCGCATCGGAGCGCAGCGCACGGACCGTGGCCTCTTTCTCGATTCGGACCAGCGTACACTCGCTCAGCGGCGTCGCCGAGTACATGCGGCGTGCCTGTCCAGCCAGACATCCTTCGCCGATGAAATCGCCCGGGCCAAGAAGGCCGACCACCGCCTCCTTACCCCGTTTCGAAACCACTCCTAATTTGACTTTGCCCTTCTCAATAAAGAAGATGGAGTCGGCCGCGTCGCCCTGGCGAAAGACCGGCTTCTTCGGCGTGTACTTGCCCACCGCTTTGCCGCCGCTGATCTTCGATAGAAAATTTTGCTCGTTAAAATGGTCTGTGATCGTTTTCAAGGCGGGTCCTCTCCCGACACCAGGTCCCCGAAGGGAGTCAGGAAGACTTCACAATTTTAACAACCGGAGGAGCTACCATCTGTTCAAAAGTGAACAGGTCGCGGGTGGACTGCGATCAGGCTGTCAATCGTGAAGGACAACGTTCATCAGTGAACTGTTGACTTCCAGGGAGCCGTTGTATTTGATGAAGCCCATTTTGCGGAACTTGTTCATGAAATAGCTCACCCTGGAACGGGTGGTGCCCACCATTTTGGCCAGCGTTTCCTGACTGATTCTCTCGATCACCCGGCCCGGCTGGCGCTGTCCTCCGTAGTTGGCCAGCAACAGGAGCACACGCGCCAGCCGCTTCTCGCTCGAGTTGAAAAGCTGATCCACCAGGTCCTCCTGGGCGCGGATATTCCTCTCCAGCAGGTGGGCCAGGAATAGCTCAGAAAACTCCGGATCGTCCCGTAACGCCTGTATCACGGCGGCCTTGTCGATGCGCACGATTCTGCACTCGGCAAGGGCCGTAGCCGTGGTGATGCGCTGCTTTTGTCCCGCCAGGCATTCCTCGCCCAGAAAGTCACCCGCACCGAGAATGGCGACCACCGCTTCCTTGCCTCGTCTCGAGATCACGGTCAGCTTCACTTTGCCCGACTCAATGTAAAACACCGAATCGGAGGCGTCGCCCTGTCGAAAAATCGACTTCTTCGCCGTGTATTTACGAACGGCCTGACTGCGGCCGAATTTGGATAGGAACTGATCCGTCCCTGATCACCTCCTCTTTTGTCATTTTAGCGCGGTATCAACAGGATCGGAATCCCTGCGCCAGAGTCTGTTTGAAAACTCCGGTGCTGACCGCTCCCGGTGGTC
>CAVVNE010000145.1:0-37849 GCA_963749245.1 Bryobacterales bacterium | reverse complement strand
CGTCGACAACAGCGCATTGGCCATCGGCCGTTCGCCTCGCTCCACGCGAAACAAAAACAGAAACACCAGCGGAGCCCAGATTGCGCCATGAAGCATCTGCGGCGAATCGGTGTACGCCACATAGCCCGCCAGCGAGTAAACGATTCCTCCCAGAACCGACGCCAGCCGCGATCTTCCCAGCTCTCTGCACAACGCGTAGCAGGTCAGCCCCGCGAGGTAATGTACCAGGATGTAGAACCAGTGGAGCACGTCCTGCCGCAGCCAACCGTTATGAAGGGGCATCCAGAACAACAGCCAGTTGATGGGATATGCCGCCCCCGGCTGCGCCTGTCCGAACAAAGGCTGCCCCGTCCAGCTGTACGGGTCCCACATCGGAAACCGCCAGTGATGCCATTCGCCGGCCTGAAACTGGAACCAGGGCATAATGAGGCTGCCGATATCGCCGGCCTCCAGCCACGTGTACTGATTGGTTAGTACGAGTTTCCAGTGAAACAGGATCGTGATGATGAACAACAGCCCCGGTCCTGCAAACCTGTGGACCAGGGCGATGCCCTGACGTCCGTGTTCATCGGCGGCCAAATTATACTTCCCGGCTTAATGCTTGTGGCTGGTCTGATAATGGTCCGCCAGCAGATCCACTCCGAAATCGCCTTCGAAGTCCCTCCACACCGAGTGAATATGATTCGCGTTGTTCTGCGTGTCGTCGTATTCAATCAGGAAGGCCGGTGTCTGGATGCGATAGTAGTGCGGCTCGCCTTTCTCGATACCGCCCGCCCAAGCGAAGTACAGGCCGCCTTGGCTCTTGTGATACTGCTCGATGCGCGCATCGGCGATGGTCGGCGGAAAATCGTTCGCGTATTCGGCCACCAGGCTGTCTAGCACTTCGCGCTCCTTGGGCGTCATCTTTGAGAACGGCAGACCGCTCGGCTTCCCTTCGATCGCCGCCTTGCGCGACGCCATGGTGATGATGTCCTTATACGCGGTCTTATCTACAATCGCGACTGCGCGTTGCGCATCGCTCAACCCCTTCACCAGATCGCGCGCCAGATCCTCCTCGCGCGCCAGCGTCCGCAGACCGTTGCGGGATGTGCCTCTCACCTCCGCCGGATTCGCGCCAAAGAAGCTGGGCGTCGAGGCCACGTGCCCTTTGACGATGGTGAAGTTCAGCGCCAGGTGATGACCTTCCACCCGATAGGCCCACGTGCCGGTTTCGGAAGGCTCGCCGAAAACGCTGAAGTAATATTTTTCCGGATCGCGCTCGTTGGTCGGATTCACTTCGATCTCCTTCAACACCTGATCGAGGCTCATCACCGTGTCCGCCTTGATGACGCCCTGCTGGCTCAGTCCTGCCGCCAGCAGCGCATGCGCAAGCTGGCGAGGCCCCGGCGACATTTCGCGAAACGCCAGTCCTTTCCGCACCCTGGGGATGAAATGCCAGTTGAACCGCTCCTCATCGGCCATGGCGAAACTCGCCCGGGCTTTCTGGTCCGGCGGCAGCGAAGCCAGAAACGCCTTCGCCGCGTTCGACATGACGCTGGGAGAGTTGATCTTGTAGTACGCGCCAGTGAGCATCAAAATGCCGGCGAAAGCAAGCAGCAAACGTGGGAGCAAGCGCATGATTGCCCTACAGTGTATCAAAGAAGGGCGTTCGCGTCGTTACCTGAAGTGGCAGCTTAAAATGGCAGGTCCGAATGTCCGGACTGCGACATCGCGGACCGGATCAGGTACGGATGAGGATTCACCGCGGCCCCGCCCAAGCGCACTTCAAAGTGCAGGTGCGGAGAGGTCGCGCGCCCCGTCGAACCCGAAAACGCGATGATGTCGCCGCGCCGGACTTCCTGTCCCGGCACAACATCGAAGCGCGATAGGTGCCCGTAACGCGTGCTCATGCCGTTTCCGTGGTCGATCACCACGAGCTTCCCGTAACCGCCATAGTATTCGGCACGCGAGACGATTCCGTCCGCCGCCGCATGAACCGGCGTTCCCAAGGGCGCGGAAATATCGACGCCCGCGTGAATCGCGCCTTCACCCGAGAACGGATCGGTTCGTTCGCCAAACCGGCTCAGCAGGACTCCGTTAACCGGCCACAGGCTGGGGACGATATTCCTCTGCCAAGCGCGCGCATATTCGTGATGCAAACGGGAAAAACTGGCGGATTTCAGAAAGTTGTATTCTTCGATGGATTCTTTAAAGGAGGGAACCAGCGGGCCTTCATCGGAGATATCGGCGGTGCCTTCGAGCTGCCGTTTCAGCCCTAAAGCGACGCTGACTTCGCTGGCCATCAACTGGAGCGAAGCCATCTCCTCCTTCTTCTGATCGAGTTCGCGTTGCTGAACCTGGTATTTATTCCGGAGCGTATCTACTTCAGAACGGAGGGAGTTATAATTCGAAACCTTCCAGGTCATGCGAAGGTAACTGGAAACCATCCCGAAAAGCGAGAATGTACCGAATACTGATAACGCTAAAACCAGGTACAGGGCCTGGTGGGGGATGTGGATTCTACGCAACCGTCCGTGCAAAGAGTGAGCGAGGACGACTACGAAATAGTGCTGCTTCATCGATCTCCTAGATTAATTCGACTCCGACCCCGCAGTGCAAAGGGGTCGTAGGCCGGAGAGTACTACGCGCAGTCCCAAAAATTAACGAATCCTCACTATAGCGAAGTTACGACTGGGTGTCAAGTCAAATGGCCACGGCGGCCGAGTCATTTCGACGCGGTTCGTTGCTCAACGATGAAGTCCAGAGCCGCTTTATGAGGTACCGGAATAGGAGCGATTTCGTCACCGAGTCCGAGCGCAAGGTCTTTCTTTTCATCATATGCCGGCCATGCGGGAAGTCCCTTGCCGTTCGGGTTGCCGGTGGTCGCGAAATTCACCCAGTACGAAGACATCGTCTGGCTCAATTTTCGATCGGCATCCTGCCAGTTGCGCCGGCCTAGGTCGCCCGTCCCGAAGACATAGGATATTTCTGAGGCATGGAAGGCTCCGTAGTGCTCGCTGAGAGGGCCCGGAGGTACTCGGCTGAAATAGTAAAGATAGGCGGGCGATTTGCCGGTTTTCGTTTGCACACGGGCCCACGTCCGCATTTGCAGGCCGAACGTGGAATCGCGCATCAAAGCCGCGGATTCTTTCCAGGCTTCTTCATCGGACGCCGCCGGATAGATTTTCAGGAATTTTTCGGCATTGGCGCCGAAACGCTGTTTGGCAGTCGCTTCGAATCCGGCGACGGATATCTTCGGAGGCATAAAAGCAGTGCCCTCGTCGGCATTGGAGCCGATCAGCACAGGAACGTCGTTTTGACGGCCTTTTTCGAAAATAGTCATGACGTCGGTGGGGAGCAGCCAGCCGTCTACGTTGACCGAAAATGCGCCGGTCATCTTCAAGACGTCGGCGGCGGACTTGGCGCGCAGGTCCAGAATGGAGCCGGCCCGGGCACCGGATTTTTCCAGGTCCGCCAGCTTGGTCATGGTCGAAAAATTTCCGCCGCTTTCGCCGATAGCGCGTTGGAACAGGCCTTTGGTGAGAGGTGACGCGACCAGAACGTTCACCGCCCACGATCCCGCGGACTCGCCGAAGATGGTCACGCGTTTCTGATCGCCTCCAAACGCCGCGATGTTTTTCTGCACCCACTGAAGCGCCGCGATTTCGTCGAGAATGCCGTAATCGCCGGAGGAATTATGCCCGGATTCAGCGGTCAACTCCGGATGCGCGAAGAAGCCGAAGATGCCGAGGCGATAATTGATCGTCACCAGCACGACGCCCTTTTTCGCGAAATTCTCGCCGTCGTAGGTCTTCGTGGAACCCGAGCCGCGAGTGAACGCGCCGCCGTGAATCCAGACCATGACCGGCCGCTTCTCGGATGCCGACTTCGCGGCGGTCCAGATGTTGAGGTATAGACAATCCTCGCTGACCGGCTGCGGCACGCCGCGATAAAGCGAGCCTTCCGGATACGGCGTCTGCATGCAGGTGACGGAGAACTCGTCGGCCTTGCGAACGCCCGGCCAATCGGCAGCGGGCTTGGGAGCGCGCCAGCGCAGATCGCCCACCGGAGGCGCGGCGTAGGGGATGCCTTTATAGACGCGAACCGAGGGATCGTCGCCGGGGACGCCGGAAAGCTGGCCTTGTTCAACGCGGACGGGCTCGTGAACGGCGGCAGCCAGTGGCAGAGCCGTGAGAAATAACGCGAAGGGCAGACGGGGCATCTGAGTATGATAACTCGTGGCGCGAGCTTCAGTTTGCAGCGTCGGTTTCAGCCGGCGGTCAGGTAAACAGATGCTGCAAGCGATATCGTTACGGGAACCCGATTTGCGGAATCCCTGCCCTCACGGGACGGGGTTATGACCCCTGGCATCAGCCAGCGGATTCGTCCGCTGCGACAGCTAGTTTTTCTCGATTCGCTTTGGTATACTCTCAAGAAGTACTTGGGGAGGAAAGATGACTCGTGCCATTCTGGTCCCGTTCCTGTTCGCGTCGGTTGGCGCGGTCTGGGCGGGCACTATTACAGAGGCAGTTGAATATACGTCGACGTCGACGTTGACCGACAGCCGGCCATTTACCCTGGGCTACGAATTCATCACCACCACCACGCTTGACATTAACGCCCTCGGGTACTGGGTCGACGGAAATTCGAACAATCATCTGGTCGGTCTGTGGACCTCCACGGGGACTCTGCTGGCGTCCACGACGGTTTTGAACACCGACCCCATCGTCGGTAATTTCCAGTACGATGCCATATCGGATCTAATTTTGGCGCCAGGCGATTACATCATTGGCGGCGAGTTTCTGGGCAATAACGATCCGTTCCCGTACGAAGCGATGGGCATCACTTCGATACCCGGGTACACGTGGGTGACGGACTGGCAAATCGAAGGAGCGGGCCTGAATTTTCCGACCCTTACGACTGGCGGCAGTTACGGCGACAACGGCATTTTTTTGGCCGACTTCTCGGTAAACACGGGTGCCGTGCCGGAACCGGTCACGGCGGCTCTGATGGCCGCGGGTCTGATGGGTCTAGGGCTGCTGCGCATTCGAAAAAATCGCTGCTAGCGGACCGTCCTGATAATTTCAATAGGGTATGAGCTGACCGCTCCCGAAGGTCGCGGCTCCAAAAAATCAGTGCATCAAAAACTGCGCCTGGCTATCGACCGGGGGCTCGCCCGATTTGTCCCATACATAGCTGCCGTCGGGCTGCATGTGACGAGCGTTCCGGTTGTCGGCTAGATATTTCTCGAGAATGTCCTCGCGCAGGCGGGCCATGATGCGTTTATTTTCCACTGGAAACAGCAACTCTACGCGGTGGTGCAAGTTGCGATTCATGAAATCCGCGCTGCCCAGGAAAATTTCCTCGCGCCCGGCGTTGTGGAAGTAGTAAATGCGGCTGTGTTCCAGAAACCGGCCGACAATGCTGACCACGCGGATGTTGTCGCTGACGCCTTCGACGCCTGCGCGCAGACTGCAAATTCCCCGAACGAGCAGATCGATCTTCACTCCGGCCTGCGACGCCTGGTAGAGCAGCCTCATCATGTGCGCATCCTCGAGGCCGTTCATCTTGAGGATCAGGCGAGCCTTCTCACCGCGCTCGGCGTGGCCGATTTCGCGGCGGATCAGCTCCTCCAGCTTCTCGTGCATGTTGATGGGCGCGACCAGAAGCTTGCGAAATTCGTTCTTGGCGGAGTAGCCGGTCACGTAGTTGAACAGGTCTGTGACATCCGCTCCGATCTGGTCATCGGACGTGAAAAAGCTCAAGTCGGTATAGAGGCGGGCCGTGGTCGGGTTGTAATTGCCGGTGCCCAGATGCACGTAGCGGCGCATGGTGTCGCCTTCGCGGCGGACCACCAGAGCGACTTTCGAATGCACCTTCAATCCCACCAGCCCGTAGACGACGTGCACGCCCGCCGCTTCCAGCGCCCTGGCCCATTCGATGTTGCTCTCTTCGTCGAAGCGCGCTTTCAATTCCACCAGCACCGCCACCTGCTTGCCGTTTTCGATCGCGCTTAACAGACTTTCGACAATCGGAGAATTGCGTCCGACGCGATAGAGCGTGATCTTGATCGCCAGCACATCCGGGTCCACCGCCGCTCGGCGCAGAAACTCCACCACCGGCTGGAACGAATCGAAGGGATGATGGAGCAGCACGTCGTCGCGCCGGAGGACGGCGAAAATATCGTCCTCAGCTTTCGGATTCAACTGCGGCGGAGTGTAGGCGAGGAACGGAGCGTCCTTCAGGTCCGGCCGGTCCACGGCCAGAAGCTGGCGCAGACGGCTCAAGTCCAGAGGGCCGTCGACGCGATAGACGTCGCGCGGATCGAGTTCCAGATTCGCGATCAGGGTTTCCAGAAGATGTTCCGGCATTTCGCGCGATACCTGCAAACGCACCACGGCGCGAAAACGCCTCTGCCATACCGCTTCTTCGATGGTTTCGAGCAGATCGTCGCTTTCCAGCTCCTGGATCTCGACCTCGGCGTCGCGCGTGACGCGAAACGGGTAGGCTTCAATAATTTCGAGGCCGGGAAACAAGGCATGCAGGTTTTCGACGATCAACTGCTCCAGCCAGACCAACACGGGGCGCACGCCCGCGGGCTGGTCGGGCATGGAGACGGGCACTAATTGGGGCAGCGTATCGGGAATTTTCACCCGCGCGAACCGCTCCACGCCCTTCTGATCGCGCACGGCGACTGCCAGGTTCAGGCTGAGATTCGAAATGTGCGGGAAGGGCCGGCCGGGGTCGAACGCCAGAGGCGTCAGCACGGGATAAACCACCTGCCGGAAGTAAGTCTCCATCAGGTTCCGTTCGCGATTGGTCAGCTCGCGGTAATCGCGCAGTTCGATGCCGGACTGTTTCAGCGCGGCCTCAATCTGGCGCCACGCTTCATAAGCCTCGCCCGTCAGGCGCTGCACCGCTGTGCGAATGCGCTCCAGTTGTTCGCCGATGGAACCGTCCTGCACGGTTGCCGCCTTCTGCTTCAGTACGGCAAAACGGACCATGAAAAATTCGTCGATATTGGAGAAAAGAATGGAAAGAAACTTGACCCGCTCCAGCAGAGGGTTGGCGGAATCCTCGGCTTCCTGGAGCACGCGGTGCTGAAACTCGAGCAGGCTTAGTTCACGGTCGATATAGAGACTGGGATCGTTGAGAGAAAGACCGTCGACAGGGGAAGGAGTAGAGGCTGTGGTGGACATCGCCACCTATCAGTCTAGCCCAAGGTCCGTTACAAGGCAGGCGCAAAGAGTGGGGAGGGCTATCAGCCGGCAGCCGCCCTCGGTGCGGCTCTTGTGTTCAGCAGCGAAAAGCCTGCTGGAAGCAGGCTGCCGGCTAAAAGCCCGCCCCACATTCAGAAGCTGAAGCGGAGCGATAAATCGATGCGGCGATTGAACGCCTGTGCCGCGCCGCCGGGGCCGCCGAAGCCGCCGCTGGCCTGCGAAATCGTTTCGCCATACGACGGACTGATCAGATTGCCGATAGGAGCCGCCGGGTTCACCGTGTTGAACAGGTTGTGGAACATGATGCTGGCCGTCAGCGTGTAGCGCCGTCCGCTGGAATCGCCTCCGCCCATGCCGGGGAATCCACCGCCGCCACCACCGCGCGGTCCGCCCCCGCCCCCGCCGCCACGTCCACCGCCACCGCCGCCCGCGCCAGCCACCTGGCCGAAGCCCGGGCCACGTCCGCCGCCCTGCTGCTGTTGCTGCTGCTGACGGTTGCGAGCCGCCTGCGTCAGTTCACCGAAACCCCAGGTCCTGCTGATGCGCAGGTTGACATTGTATTGCGGAAACGCCTTGCCGTAGTTGATCGGGATGATGGTCATTCCCTGCGTGGGATTCAGCACAAAGCCGTGTTCGACGCAGGGCGCGCCGCCGGCCACCACTCTCCCGCTACAGGCGGCGATGTTCTCTCCCGCCGTAAGAAACGCCGGCCGTTGGTTGTTTGGATTCGTCGTGCCGAAATCGTCCAGGCCGGTGATGATATTGTACGGTCCGGCCGAACGGAGCCCTATGTTCGGAGAGAAGCGAATCCCGTAGGGCGCCAAAATGCTGCCGTTGACATTGACCTGATGGCGGTAATCGTAGCTCGCCCGGCCATAATCCTGGGCGATGTTATAAGGATTGGACGGCGAACCGTTGGCGTCGGTCTTCACGTGGCCGTAGACATACCATCCAAAAATGCTGACCCTCGAATTGATGCGCGCATTGGCGTTCGCCACCAGCTGGTTCTGCCGGTAGACGCCGCTGCCCGAATATTGGTCGATAATACCGGCCGCCTGCCCGAACGGATAGGCCCCCTGCGCGCCGAACGATCCGGACGGCGGAATATAAGTGCCCGGGAAGGGAGTGTTGATATTCATCGTCTGGAGAACATGAGTCCCGCGCGTATTCAGGTAATTCACCGACAGAGTGATGTTGTGAGGCAACTGCCGGTCGATGCCGACCGCAGACTGCAACTGCGTCGGCACGTGCAGGTTCGAATCGACTTTGTAAATCGTCGCCGCCGTCGGCGATAGCGTGCTCAACGCGGGAATCGGCACTCCGACAAATGGATAATTGTTGGGATTGGTCACGCTGTTGGACGGATAGAACGTTGGATTGGTCACGGTGTAGGCCAGATCGTTCATCCCGTTAAACCGCTCGGCGTTCAGAATATTGTTCAGGTTGAAGCGGTCGTAAAAATATCCCGACCCCGCGCGGATGACGGTTTTCGGCGTCCGGAAACGGCCCTGACCGCCGCCAATGCCCCACGCCCATCCGATGCGCGGCGCAATGTCGCCATGGTCGTTGATATTGTCCTGAATTTCGTAGCGCAGGCCGAGGCTCAGCGTCATGCTGGGAATCAGTTTCCAGTCGTCCTGGAAGAACAGGCCGGCGTCGAACTGATTGCCGGCAATCAGCGGCACTCCGGCGTTCTGCTGATATTGAATCGGCCCGCCCCCGTTGGCGATGATCGTGTTCAGCGGCAATCCCTGCGCGATTCCCGACTCCATAATCGCGTAGGACTGGATGTCGGCGAAGTTGAACTGCCCCAAAAAGTTGCTGGTCGTGTAACTGCTGGTCCGCACTTCGCGCAAGCGGGCGCCGAACTTGATGAACTGGGTTCCGTGCGTGATTGACGTGTAGTTCTGAAATTCGTAGTTGCCGGTGTTTCCGTAGGTCTGCAAATAATTACTGCCCTGCGTGAACGCGTTCGCCACGGAGATATTCAGCTCCGGATCGTTGCCCAGGCTGTTGGAATCGTTCTTGAAATACTGGAATCGCGATTCGTTGATAGTGCTGGTATTGAGGATCGCCGTCTCGGTGAGGAAGAATTGCTGCTGGGTGCCGTGGTTGGTTGCACCGGTGCTGGGAAGGTTGAAGCCGCCGATGCCGCTGTTGTTCGTTTCGCTACGGCTATACACATAGCGCGCGTCGAGCGTGATTTTGGCGCTCAACTGGTAGTTGATTCGGGGGCTGATGCGCGTGTTCGTGGTGGGCGCGACAATTCCGAAGGACTGGAGCGGCAGCGGTTGAAACGTGGTCGGATCCAGCAGCTGCTCATTCACCAGCGCCGCTTCGCGCAACTGGCGCCGTGAAAAATCGAGGAAGAACGAAGCCTTTTTGTTGATCGGGCCGCTGAGGGTGGCCATCAGATTCTTGGTATCCTGCGCCGGCAACCCGCTCTGCTGGGTATTGAACGGATTGCGCGCGTTCCAGATATGGTCGCTATAGGTTGCGTTCACGCTGCCGTGAAATTTGTCCGAACCGGGCTTGGTGAAAATCTCGATGCGTCCGTGGCCCTGGGTGTCGTACTCGGCCGAGTACGGATTCGAGTTGATACGGATTTCGCGGATCGAATCTTTGGGCGGCAACTGGCCGCTCGAGAATCCGTCGATGAAAATCTGCCCGCCGTTCGGCCCGGCGGCCGGTCCGGCAAGCGCCAGCAGGTCCGCCTGCAAGTCGTCCGGATCGTCGGACAGCATGTCCAGGTCTGCTTCCTTCAGCACCAGGGCGCCGGCGTTTTTCGCCGGATCGAGTTCCACCTGCTGCGTGTCCTTTACCGTCACTTCCTGCTTCTCGCTGGCCACCGCCATCTTGGCGTCGAACGTCGAAACGCGCCCGCCCGGCAGATTCTCGATGGTGCCCTCAAACAGGTCGAATCCGGCGGCGATCACGCGAATCGTGTACTTGCCCGGCGGCAATCCCACCACCGAGTACACACCGTTGTTGTCGCTCTGCGCGACCTTCACCACGTTATTCGGACCCGACAGGGTAACGGTTGCTCCGGGAACCGCGGCGCCGGAGGGATCGAGAACGCTCCCCTTCAAACTTCCGGGCACCTGCGCCATCAGTGCCGCCGACATCGCCAGCAGCAAAAAGACTGCGAGTACAGCTCGTTTTGATAAGATCATTCCGTTTCCTTCGCGAAAAATTCCAACCTGGCGGCTAATTGCCGCCGCCCATATCTCCGCCGCCGCCCAGATTCCATCCGCCCAGCGACATCTCCGGCTTGCCGGGCGACCGCAGGATCGGTTCTACTCCGGCCAGCATCGTGATGGCCATAATGTGATCCGCCGCCGCTCCCACCGCGCTCGAAACCACGATTGGTTCGCCGACTTTCAATTCCGCCAGCATGACCGCGGGCTGGCGGTCCAGCATCTGTTGCAGATCGCCTCCGCGCCCGCCACCGCCGCCCGCGCGCATGCCACCTGCCGCGTCGCCGCCGCGGCCGCCTTGTCCACCTTCTCCGCCTTGCCGCCCGCCGCTCAAGCCGCCTCCTCCTCCGCGCCCGCCCCGGCCTTCATAATTTTCCGGATGCACGCGGCGCGCGATCATCTGCGCGATCGGATCGGTCAGCCGCTTCATGTTCGAATCGGCATTGACCTTCACGACCAGCGTCTTCTTCGTTTCCAGATCTTTCACCGTCATCTGGGAATTCGCCAGGTCGATCAACACGACCGTCGCGGCGATGGTCTTGAACCGGCCGGAGACAATCTCCTCCGCCTCCAGCTTCGTTCCATCTGCGTTCTTGTCGCCGCGTGCACGAACCTGATCTCCGATCTTGATCTCGGCCAGGGTCGATGGCGTCGCATCGGCGAATTTCACAGAATCCGCCGTGTACCGCCGGATGACGGCTTTCGCCTCCGGAATCACCGTCACCGTCTTCGATCCGGCAAGCGTGTGGACGTTCAGAGTGACCGACTCCGGCGACACCGCAGTCACCAGCCCGTTGACGCCCCGCTTTTCCCAGTCGGCGCGGTCTTCTTCCTGCTTCTTCGCCACGTCCGATGACGACATCACCACGATCAACGTCGCGATCACTTTTTCGCCGGACTCGACACCGCGCGCCGCCACCCGGTCGCCCGGCGCGATATCTTTAAACTCGATGACTGCGGCCTTCCGCAGATCCGTCTCACCCAAAGCCACTTTGCGCAAAGCGTGTTTCGGAGCCAGCGTTACCTGCACATCGCCGCCGCCGTCCGCTTTCATGACCAGCTCATTGCCGCCCGCATCGACCTTGGTCACGGTCCCATTCACCTGTTTGGGAGCAGCCGTTTCCTGGGCAACCGCCAGACTGCCCATCAGGGCCGCATACACAACCAGCCACATGGCTTTGTTTTTCATAAACTTCTCCCCCGCGGTGACATTTGTAAAGACCTGATTCCCCGCGCGGGGGTTACAGGGCCTTAAGGTAAATTTACATTCGAAGCTATTGATTCTTTAAGGCGTTTATATCCATCCGACTAACCGCCCTCAACCCGATGGCGGGCAGATACAACCCCTTGAATTCCCGCTTCCACCACTTCCCCGTCCGCCGCCGCTCCTCGAAGCCGGTAAACGAGTAATCGTAAAGCTCCGCCCGCAGGTACTGCGGAGCACGCCCACCGAAGGGATCCGCCTCCAGCAATCCCCTCACCTCGGGCGAGCCCTCGAGCAATCTTACCGCGAAGTTCACGAACCACGGATTTTCGCGATAATTCCCCAACGCGGCGAACCACATCTGCCAGTCCAGCCTCGGTTGATAGGGCTCCGCCCACCGGGGCGCGCGCGCCATATCGCCGGGTTTATACCGAAAGGAATACGGCCGCCACACCTCCCCGTCCATCGACCCTTCGACGATGATCTCGGGCCGCGCGGTCGTCATCATGGCGAACAATCCATAGGAATTGACGAGCTCCAGCGGACCCGTATATTTGACAATCGTGTGAAGCGGTTCGATTGCCTCCCCCGAAAACGTCTCCGTCATCCGGGCCAGACCGATGGTCAGTACGAGAGCCGTCACCAGCGCGACAACCATTCTCTGCCGCTTCGTGCTCGGCTTCGGCTCCCTTCGCTTGAACCACCGTTCGAATGTCCGGTCGTCGAACAAGAACACGCACATCGCCAAGGCGAGCAGATTGAAAAACGTATAATTGCCGGTCAAGAAAATCAGCGTCTGCAAACCCAGCAGGCACCAGGCCCCGAAAATCCTCCACCGCCGCGGCGCGAAGATCAAAAAAGGAATCCCCAGTTCCACGCCCAGCACCACGGCCGTCGACATCCTCTGGAACGACTCCGGGAGCTGCGCCATGTACCAGGAAATCCGGTTCGGCAAAGGCTGTGTCCAATAGTGAAACGAGAGAGCCGTAAGGTTCCTCCACGTCGGATCGTGGCTCAGGAGCTTCACCGCGCCCGACAGGAACATCAACCGGAACAGCAGCCATCGGAACAACCACACCACTACGCGAACATTGCCCAGGAAAATCGCCAGAAATCCAGCTTCAATCAGCAGCGCGTCCCATTGAAAGGACAGAAACTCCTGCCCCGCCGAGCTAAGCGAGAGATAGAGGACAAACAAAATCGCCAGGCCGGCGCGCTCGAAAAATCCGACTAGCACCATGGCCGCGATCGCCACACCCGCCCAGCAGACGGTCAGCAGCGCGCCGTCGGAGTAGTTAAGCCAGAACACCGTCGGGACATAGAAATACCGCGCCGCGCCCGCGCCTTCCGCGACAGCCTTCAAATAATCCCCCACCGGCAGGATGCCGTGAGCCCCCAACAAACCCGTTACCTGCACCGTCAGCGACCCGAACGCGATCGCGTAAATCACCGCCAGCAGCCGGACAAAAATCCACTGTGTCAACGCAAACCTCGCGAGTTCGATATGTGTCCCGAAGGTCCATTTGGTCAAGTGATAAGAAACGTCACGATGCGCCGCGATGATGCGGTATCCCCACTCCATCACGGGCGCGAAGGGAACTTTTTTGTAGCCCAGAGTCTCGAACACCGCCCGCGCGCCGCTCACAATGGTTCCGTCCGTCCGCACCAACTGCACGGCTTCGACGAACTCTTTTTTAGAAATCTGTGGATACTGGTCGCCCACGTTTTGCGATGGCGCGTAGTCCACGCGGTCGCCCGTCAGCATGCGCCAATAGTCGATCCAGATTTTGCAGAACCCGCACTTGCCGTCGTAGATCAGCAGCGGTTTGAAAGAGGACACGCGTCTACTATCTTACGGTGGCGCGAGCTTCCGCGAGGCATCTTTATCGCCAATACCGCTCCCGAAGGTCGCGCCTCCAAAGAACCAAAATGGAACCGCGACCTCCGGGAGCGGTCAGCGTCGTGGCTGCCCACATCTTGCGGTCCGCAACTATGCTAAATATGTTTCGCGCCCACCAGTAAGCTGTCCGGGCGATTTCGTTAGCAGGCTCGGTTCGCCGGATCCCCGCCCGGACGGGGTTATAACCCCTGGTGTGAGCCGGGGATTCGTCGCTAAACGAAATGACCGGGACAGACTTACTAGGAAGAACCACTTATACGCGGTGCGTGATCTCTCCCATCTCTTTCCGGTTTCGCCGCGTCTTTATCCGCCCTTTTTTCTGCCAGTTCCCGCGTTCACCCGCCCCCGCCCGAAAACTCCTTGCTCTACTCTCAAATCGAAAGGAGTCCATGTGCTCTTCCAACGGAGAACGGGATCGACCAGTAAGCGCAATACTAGTCACGCGCCGATACGGGTCTGTGTGCGTTGGATTGCCGCCAGTCAACGACTGGCCCCCACTCGGTGACGGGTTACTAGAACCAAGCTTCTCCGCCGTGGGAGCGTTCCGATAAATCTTGTTCTTTGACAACTTCAAATTTTCCTTCAGGAGCGAAGCCTGTTCTTGTAGGCCGGCCACCAGCCCGGCCGCCTTGAGCGGTTCATCATTCGCAACACATACTTGTTAACATTAGAAAATTGCGGATCATCCGGCAAACTGCGTTACTCTTGCTGGCGGCGCTCCCCGCGGCCGGTGCTCCGGCGTATGTCGGCATGGCCGCGTGTGCGAAGTGCCATGCGGCAATCTTTAGTGAGTGGACCCATTCCCGCCACAGCAAAATGGTCCAGCGCGCGACCAAGGAAAGTGTGCAGGGCGACTTCAAGCTGGCTCGCGTCAAGCTCCGCGGCTCTTACTACGGACTGCGCGAGCGCGACGGCGTTTTCTACATCACCGAAAGCTACCTCACCGGCAAGCCTCAGGAGCATCGCGTCGACTACACACTGGGCAACCGCCGCATCCAGCATTATCTGACCACGCTCGCCGACGGCAAGGTGGTCGTGCTGCCCCCGAGCTGGGATATTTTGCGAAAGGGCTGGTTCCACAATCTCGACATCGCCGATCCCGATGAAGTGGAGGGCGTGCAGGTCCAGATCTGGAACAAGATGTGCTACTCCTGTCACGTCAGCCAGCAGGAAAAACATTTCGACGGCGAGAAGAACGAATACAAGACGACGTGGCTCGACTTCGGCACCAACTGCGAACGCTGCCACGGGCCTGGGAGCGAGCACGTCGCTCATTACTCCTCCGCCACGCCGCCCAAGGGTCCCGCGCACGATATCGTCATCCAGACGCGGCTCGATGCGACGCGCAATACCATGGTCTGCGCGCAATGCCACTCCTTCCGCGACACGTTCGCCAAGGGATTTTCCGCCGGCGCGGATTATTACAACTACTTCCTGCCGATACTCGAATACGATCAGCCGCGCGATAAGGACCCCGCCTACTGGGTCGACGGCCGCACGCGCCGGTTTTCGAACGACGCCTACGGGTTGTGGCAGAGCGAATGTTTCCTCAAGGGCGGAGTGACCTGCGTCGCCTGCCACACTGCCGTCCACCAGGTGGAAATCGAGAAGAACCCACAGCTCCGGCCGACCGCCAACGCCTTGTGCACGCGCTGCCACACCGCGATCGGCGAGGCGATTCCCGCGCACACGCACCACGCCCAGGGCAGCGCCGGCAGCTCCTGCGTCGAATGCCACATGCCACGAACCGTCTACAGCATCAAGGCCGAAATTCGCGACCATTCGATGAGCATCCCGGTGCCGGAAAATACGATCCATCACGCCATCCCGAACGCCTGCAACGTCTGCCACAAGGATCGCGACGCCAACTGGTCCATCAAACAGATGGATGCCTGGTACGGCAATCGTTCGCACCAGAAACTGATCCGCCGCGCCGACGCCTTCGCGCTGGCGGGCAAAGGCGATCCCCGGTCCATCGAAAATCTGCTGGCGATCCTGGCCGAGCCCGCGGAAGGTCCGCTGGTGCGCGCCAATGCAGTGGGGCACCTGAGCCAATTTTCGAACGATCCGACAGTTTTCCCCGCGCTCGAAAAGGCGTTGTCCGACCCCGAACCCGTGGTCCGTGCGGTCGCGGCCTTGCGCATCCAGCCCGGGCCGGTCGACAGGGACGCGGCGGTGAAAGCGCTAGCGCGGTCCCTGGGCGACAACGAGACTACCGTGCGCGTCGCGGCGGCAGCCACGCTGGTCGCAATGGGCGTCAAACAATTCGCGGGCGAAGACCGCGTGCGCTTCGAAAAGGCCAAGGATCTGTTCCGCGCCCGCGCCGAAGCCAATTCCGACGATGCCGAACAGGAGATCGGCGCCGGCCGGTTTTACTACCTGATCGGCGATATTCCGCGCGCCATCAGCGCGTTTCGAACCAGCCTGCGTATCGACCCCGAAAGCCCAGCGCATTACCTGCTGGCCGCCGCCTACGTTCAAAAAGGCGACGTGGGCAAGGCGCGCCAGGTGCTTCTCACCATTCCGCGCGCCGACTCGGAATATGACAAGGCGCAGCGGCTGCTGAAAGCCATCGACGCCAGACGATAAGTGAAGTTACGCTTTCGAAGGCAGAGCCCAACGAATTTAGGCCGACCAAATGCGAGTGGGGCCAATAAAACCACCGCGCATTGCTTGAGCATAGAGAAGTGGCGGAGGAAGAGGGATTCGAACCCCCGGAACCCTTTCGAGTTCAACGGTTTTCAAGACCGCCGGTTTCAACCACTCACCCATTCCTCCAATATCTATCCTACAACAGCCGTTTGAGGCCTTTTCTCATCGGCGTCGCGGGCCTTTCCGGTTCCGGAAAGACTATTCACAACTCCAGCTTGCCGCGATACATCATGTCCCGCAACGTGAACTTGCACTTCACGTCAATGGGGCCGAGCTTGGTCGAAAACGTCGCCTGGTTATCTTTCGGCTGCAACGCCAGGTCGCGCGAGAAATAGAACAGCGTCCCGGCCAGCGACAAGGCGCTCTTGCGCGCAATCTCCACGCGGCTCAGCAGGATCGCGTCGCCTTTGTGCTCCAGCTTGGTCACCATCTTCAGCGTTTCGAATCTGGCCGCGCGCTGGCTGGGGTCTTCATCGGGCGTCGCCCCGATGCTGGGCACATCGCCCACCATGTTGAGAATGTAAAACTTCTCAACGTCGGGCGACGGCTCCAGCTTCAACGCCTCGCGGATCGGCAACGCCGATTCCCAGCGGACGATCGCTTTCCAGGCCGCCGGCGACGCCGCGCTCGGGGACGTGCCGCTCGATGCGTTGCGGCTCTGGCGGCTGCGCGCGCCCGGCATGGTGTTGCTCAACGGTCCGTTCTGGCCGCCATAGTAGGAAACGGACGCTTCCTTGGCCCAAGGCGATTTGTTCAGCAGCAGCTCGATTTCCTCCCCGGTCCAGTCCGATGGCTGTTTCTCGTTCCAGAACTCCTTGGTCGCGTAAGCCGGCGCGAAGCCGCTCGTCAAGCCAATCAGCAGTGCTGTGCGCCTGGTCATTCGGATTTAATCGACGCTGGCGGCGCGTCCGGCGTTACATCGGTACCCAGGACCCAAGTGAAACACGTTTATATTGGTACAGCATGCTGCGTAATTTGCCGATCTGGCTTCTCCTCGTCCCCGTTCTTGCCGCGGATGACGCGTGGAAAACCAAGCGCGTCGCCGATTGGACCGATGCCGAAACGAAGCAGGTCCTGACCGATTCGCCTTGGGGGAGCATGGTGACGCCCACCATTAAGAAGGAATCGCCGCGCCAGCCGGGCCTTCACGGCGTCGGGTTCGGCGCGCCCGGAATGGGCCGGCGCCGCATGGGAGAGCCTCCGCCGAACACCACCGAGGCTCCGCCCTCCAACGAGCCGCCCCAGCCTTTGAACGTCCGCTGGGAAAGCGCGCTGCCCATTCGCGAGGCGGAGCTGAAGGCTCGCGAGACCGCCGCGCCGGACGTCGACGAGAATCACTACGCCATCGCCGTCTATGGCATTCCCACCAGGTTCGGGAAGCCCGACCCGCAATCGTTCGGCGACCGTCTGAAAGGCCAGGCCAGCATCAAACGCGAAGGCCAAAAGGACATTAAGCCCTCCGGCGTGCAGGTGATTCAACGCGACGATGGCCTGGTGGTCGTCTTTCTGTTTCCGCGCACGAAGGAAATCACCGCGAAAGATTCGCGCGCGGAGTTCGACGCGCAGATCGGCCCATACCAGATCACGCAGTCGTTCCACATCGATGAAATGACCTATCAGGGGAAGACGGAACTGTAGATGAGTCTGTTCAGGCGTTTCGTGTGGGGCGGGCTATTCAGCCGGCAGCCTGCTTCCAGCAGGCTTTTCGTTCCTGAAAACAAGAGCCGTCCAGAGGGCGGCTGCCGGCTGATAGCCCGCCCCACATTTGAAACTGGAATTTTCACGCAGACTCGGCGCGTATGAAAGCCTCCTTGCACCTGCGGACCTGGTCCGTCCTGCTGCTGTTCATCGCCCTGAAAGCGGCGGGCAACCTGTCCCTCGCCTGGGGCATGAAGCACCTGCCTGCTGCCGGCGCGAATCCGCTTTCCTACATTCGCGCCATGCTCGACCCGTTCGTCGCAATGGGCGTCGTGTCCCTGATCGTCGCGCTGCTCACCCGAATGGTCCTGCTGAGCCTCGCTGATTTAAGCTATGTCCTGCCGGTTACCGCGGTCGGCTACGTGATCGCCGCGTTCCTTGGAAAAGTCGTGCTCCATGAAGTGGTTTCGAGTCATCGCTGGCTGGGGACGATCCTGATCTTCATCGGCGCGGTCCTGGTCGGCTCCACGAAAGAGAAATCTGCATGAAGTGGCTCCTCGTCGTCCTGATGGTGGCCGCGACGGTGCTCAGCGATCTCCTGCAAAGCTACGAAATGAAGCGCGCCGGCGAGCAGTCGGTAGGCGCGCGCGGCCTCCTCCGATTGCTCGGAATGATCGCCCGGAGGAAGTTTCTGATCTTAGCAATTGCATGCATGGCGGTCTCGTTTTTCTCTTTCATGGCGCTGGTGCAGACCGAGCCGCTCAGCTTCGCCGTCCCCGCCTCGGCCGCGAGCTTCATTTTAGAAACGGTGCTGGCAAAATTCGTCCTGAAAGAAAAGGTCGGAGTGAAGCGAGCCGCCGGAGCACTGATCGTGCTGGCCGGAGTCGTGTTGTTGGGGGAATAATCTTCTCATTCTGGCTACTGGCTGCTGGCTACTGGCTACTTTCTTTCGCCACCAGCTGCCCTTCGCGAATATAGTAATCCGCGCCCCTCCAACGGATGCTGCTGCGCAGAAAACTGGCCAGCCAGATGGAAAACGCCACCGCGTCCCACACCGGAATCAGAATCATCTGCCCCCATAATCCCGGCCTGTGCAGCCCGTGCACGCCGATCATCCAGGTCATGGCCACACGCAGCCCGAGATAGCTTCCCAGGTAGCCGATCGCGACCGCAGCCGTCGGGTGCACCGCTACTGCCGCCAGCGACCATGGCAATCCCTGCGTCAGCAGCAGGCCCAGGTGCCCCCACGGTCGCATGTGACGCATCACCACGATCCAGCGCATCCGTTTGTGCAGCAGGTCGCTCATCGAGCCATAATCGGAAACGGTGGTCACCGCGTAGCGCAGCAATTTCACTTCGTAGCCCTGCTCGGCGATGAGCCTCCCGACCAGCAGATCGTCGCCCGGAGAATTTTCGATCGCCGCATAGCCTCCGAACCCGGCCAGCCGCGCGCGCGTGGTCGCAATCGACGGGCCCAGCGCGAACTTGATCCCGTCCAGTTGCCAGGCCACCAGAATGCCCGCGTAAAAATCAGACATCATGCCGACGGTTTGCAGCCGGTCGGCGAACGTTTTTAAATCCGTGTGGACATAGAAACACGTCACCGCGCCCACGCGTTCCTCACGCAAAGGAGCCGTTATCGCCCGCAAATAATCAGGGCCGACGCGCACGTCACTATCGCTGATCACCACCGTTTCGTAGCGGGCTTCGGCCGCCATCCGAGCCAGCTTGGCGACCTTGTCGTTGGACGCCACGCGCCCCGAGCCGTACAACACCCGGATCGAGCAATCCGGAAAATCGCGTTGCAGTCTCTCGACGACCGGCAGCACCGTGTCGTCATCCGGGTCGACGCAGAAAATCATTTCGTACTGTGGATAGTCCTGGCGGCAGAAACTCGCCAGATTTTCGTACGCGTCGGGATCGAGGCCCCGTATCGGCTTCAGGATGCTGACCGGCGGCGCAAAGCTCCGATCGGCCGCCGGTTGAGGCTGGCGGAAATACCGCCAAGAACTGTAGAGCGCGATCAAATAGTACACGACGGGGATGGCTGCAATCCCCATGCACAGTAGCACGGCGGCTGTCACGACTTTCAGACTACTACACGGGATGATTCGAGAGGATGAGTTTCCCTCCGCTCTCGATCAGCACGTGCAGGTTCCCGGCTCCGACGAGCTTTTCGAGCCGCGGGCGCGCCGACTCGCTCAGGACGATGTAGTAGCGCTCCGGCGCGAGCCAAAGTTGCCGCCATTGCGCGTCGTCGATGAACACGTCCGGCGCGCCCGGCGCGTAGGAGCCGTAGACAAGATTGTTAAACCGTCCGTTCAGCAGCAGCGCGCTGCGATTCGTATAGAAGAAGACTGAGGAAAATGTGTAGTAATGATGATCAACGATGAGCCGGCCCTCCGGTGCGCGCATCAACGCCTCCGCCATCGGGCGCGAGCTCATGTATGGATCGAAGACTACCAAGGCCATTCGTGCGGCCTGAAAAAACAACACCATCATCACCGCCGCCGCGAAAAATGCCGTCTTTCCTTTTGCCAACGCGGTTCCGACTGCGCCGATCGAAAAGGCGATCGCCGCCGCCAGCAACGGCATTCGCAGATACGCAAACGATTTTAAGTTCAAATCTTCGATGTGCCCCAGCGAGAGCGTGTAAGCGCCCGGATTCTGGCTCAACGCCGACGATATATCCCCTGGCGTTGGCATCCCTCGCGTCAGGAACCATAGCGCCGCGGCGGCAATCGCGCAGCAAAACACGATTCCCGACAACACGCGCGTGCCCCATCGCACCCACGCGCCGCCTTCGGCCATCGCCGACCCCAGCAATAGCGCCAGCGCCGGATAGCAGGGCATCGAATAATACTCCTGCGTGGTCGAGAACGTGAAAAACACCAGCACGAATCCGGTCCAGCACAAAGCCAGTAGCCGCGTCTTTCCCGGCGCGGTCCATCGGCTTGAACGATAGCTTCGCCACGGCAGGAAAATAGACGCTCCAGGGAAACAGCCAGATCAGGTGAAACAGCCAGAACCAGATGCGCGGCACTGTGTTGTAATCGCGCGGATAGCGCAGGTTCAGGAAGCGCAGCACCTGCTCATTGATCACGAAAAACCACAAAAACCCGTGATATTCGCCCGGCTCGGAATGCATCGTGAAATCGAAATACGGAGGATTCCGGAGAGTCGCCAGAACGTGCCACGGCAGGGCGATGGCGAGGATCACCAGCAGCCCGCTGAACGGACGCAATCGCCTCCACGATCCGAATTGCCGTGTGACCGAGAGATAAATCACGCACGCCGCCACCGGAAACACCACGCCGATCAGGCTTTTCAGCAGCAGGCTGACGCCGAGGGTCGCCGCGAACACGAACGCCCACCAGCGCGGCCTGGGTTCTTCCTGGTCGATGGCGCGCAAAAACGCCCACATCGACAGAGCCATGGCCGCCGCGACCATTACATCGGGGATTTGAATGCGCGTGAAGAGAAACAATCCCACGCATGTGGACATGCACAACCCCGCATAGAATCCCGCGAGCCGCCCAAACGCCCACATCCCGAACGCCGCCGTCAGCCACGCGAGGCCTATCGATGAAACGACCACCGGGATGCGCGCCGACCAGTCATGCACGCCGAAAATCTTGTAGCAGACCGCCATCATCCAGTAGATGAGCGGCGCTTTTTCCATGTACGCCACGCCGTCCAGCCGCGCCGTCACCCAATCGCCCGAGGTGAGCATGTTGCGGGCGATCTGCGCCTGCACCGCGTCCACATCGTCCATCAGCGAAGGCGGAGAAATCATGCAGCCGATATAAACGGCCGAAGCAAACAAAATGACGATGAGAAGATAACGAAGGCGCAGCGTTTCCATTAGATCATCTACAGGATAGACGGCTCCCCTAGATGTCGCCAGCCCATTCTGGCTACTGGCTCCTGGCTCCTGGCTACTTCTTCTTCAGTCCCCCGTCATCGCCACCGCCGCCGCCGGCATGCGTGACCGCTGATTGCGCGAATTTCGCCAGTTCACCTGCGGCAGGAACAGGCTCCGCTCGACGCGATCCTGATACTTCATCGCGACATTCATCAGCGAGTCGAGAAGCGAATCGGACAGGAAATGCGGCCTCAGCCCGAGATCGACCAACTTGGAATGCTTGGCGTTGTAATAATGCTTCTCCGCCTCCACGCGCGGCGTCGGCATGTGTTCGATCTCCACCGGCAGGCCCATCTCGGCGGCGGCGGTCTTCACCATGTGCGCCAGGTCGAGCACCGAAAACTGCTCGGTGAACTGGTTGAACACCCGGCATTCGCCCGGAGCCGCCGGGTTCTGGCACGCGATCTCGATGCAACGCACCGTGTCGCGGATGTCCAAGAATCCCCGCGTCTGCCCGCCCGTGCCATACACCGTCAGCGGATGCCCCACCGCGGCCTGGATGCAAAAGCGGTTCAGAACGGTGCCGAAAATTTCGTCGTAATCGAAGCGGTTGATCAGCGCGTCGTGCAGGTTCGTTTCGTCCGTGACGGTGCCGTACACCACGCCCTGATTCAGATCGGTGGCCCGGAGCCCCCAGATCTTGCAGGCGAACATCATGTTGTGGCTGTCGTGAACCTTCGACAAGTGATAGAACGAACCCGGCTGCTTCGGGAAAGGCAGAACATCGCTCCGCCCGTTATGCTCGATCTTCAGATAGCCTTCTTCGATGTCGATGTTCGGCGTGCCGTACTCGCCCATCGTGCCCAGCTTGACGATGTGGCAATCCGGCGCCAGCTCTTTAATCGCGAACAGCAGGTTCAGCGTGCCCACCACGTTGTTCACCTGCGTGAACACCGCGTGCTTGCGGTCGATCATCGAATAGGGCGCCGCCCTCTGCTCGGCGAAGTGAACCACCGCATCCGGCTGGAACGATTCGATCACCTGCGTCAGGAAATCGTAGTCGGTCACATCCCCGGCATAGGATTCGATCACGTTCCCGGTCAGTTCCTGCCACGCCTTCAGTCGATCAGCCAGAGGCTGAATCGGCGTCAACGTCCGTACGCCCAGTTCGTGATCCCATTGCCGCCTCAGAAAATTGTCGACAATCGAAACTTCGTGCCCTTTCCTCGATAAATACAGCGCGGTTGCCCACCCGCAATATCCGTCCCCTCCCAGCACGCAAATTCTCATGTAATTGTTGAGCTCCTCTCGATTACCAACGTGCGCAGTTTACACGTCCAGTACACTGCTGGTAACCCCTTCTAGCTAGAAAAGATGCGCGTTTTCAGATAAGGGTTACAAGGAAACTTTACAATGGCTCAGAACTCAGTTTTTCACTATGCCAAATGGCAGCTATATACTCCGTAAGACATACAAAAATAGGTCCAATCCGGCAGTACCTCTCCCCGGGTTTAGCCTTCGCTGTTTTTTGCTTGACATTTTCCATGCAAGTGAGTGCTTGCTGGCCCGATTTTCTCTGGAAAAATCTTTGCCCTTGACTCAAACCTCGGCGGTGATAACATGCTCCTAGTCAACACGTTTTGACCCAGTTAAGCCCTTGGAGGCATTCACGTGAATGTAACAAGAAGGACGTTTGTGCGGGCTGCGGGCGGAGCGGTCGTCGCCTCCGTTCTGGGCTTCGATGTGCGACGCGCCTACGCGCAATCGCAGGAACTGAAGATTTCCAAAACCACCGAGACGCGATCCACGTGCCCCTATTGTTCGGTGAGCTGCGGCGTCATTATTCATACGCTCGGCGACAAGGCCAAGAACGTCACCCCTCAGGTGGTCCACGTCGAAGGCGATCCCGATCATCCTATTAACCGCGGCACGCTGTGTCCCAAGGGATCGTCGCTTTATCAGGACATTTTGAACGACCGTCGCCTCCTGCGGCCGGAAGTCCGCCGCCCTGGCTCCGACCATTTTGAGCCGATCTCCTGGGACAAGGCCATCGAGGAAATCGGACGCCACATCAAGACGGTTCGCGACGAAACCTTCATCACGACCGATGCGCAGGGCCGCACGGTCAATCGTCTCGAAACCATCGCCTGGAACGGCGGCTGCACCGATACCAACGAGTTCAATTACCTCGCGGTCAAAACCATGCGCGCCATGGGGATGACCTATATAGAAAATCAGGCCAGGGTTTGACACGGTCCCACGGTCTCCAGTTTGGGGCCCACGTTCGGACGCGGTGCGATGACCAATGGCTGGGTCGACATCAAGAATACCGACATGATGTTGATCATGGGCGGCAATCCGGCCGAAAATCACCCCTGCGGTTTTAAGTGGGCGATTGAAGCCAAGCGCAATCGCAACGCGAAGATGATCGTGGTCGATCCGCGCTTCACGCGCACGGCCGCCACCGCGGATCTGTTCCTGCAAATTCGCGCCGGAGCCGACATCGCGTTTCTCGGCGGCGTCATTCGCTACGCGATTGAGAATGGCCGCATCGCCAAGGAGTATCTGGCGAACTTCACCAACGCCGCGTTCCTGGTTCAGGAAGGATTCAAACTTCCGGAAGACGGCCTTTATTCCGGATTCGACGAGGCCACCCATACATACGACCGGTCGAGCTGGAATTACGAAGGCTCCCACGAGCCCAACGCCCTGCCGAAAGACGTCAAGTCCGACTTGACGCTCGAACATCCGCGCTGCGTCTATCAATTGCTGAAGCAGCAGTACTCGCGCTACACGCCGGAGATGGTGGAGCGCATCACGGGCATCCCGAAGGATCAATTCGTGAAGGCCGCCGACCTGTTCACGTCCATCCGCAAGGATGGCGATACAAAGAAGGTCGCGACCGTCATCTACGCCGTCGGCTGGACCCAGCACAGCTTCGGCACCCAGATCATCCGCACCGCGGCCATGCTGCAACTGCTGCTCGGCAACGTGGGCCGCGCCGGCGGGGGCGTCAACGCGCTGCGTGGACATTCGAACATTCAGGGCGCGACCGACGTCGCCGGAATTTTCGATAACCTTCCCGGTTATCTCAAAATTCCCAACGTGGCGGACAAGGATTTCGATTCCTGGATGAAGCGCATTACCCCGACGCCGTCCAAGCCCAGTGAATGGGCGTCCTTCAATTACTGGTCGAATACGCCGAAATTCGCGGTTTCCCTGCTCAAGGCGATGTATGGCCCGGCGGCCACGAAGGAAAATCACTGGGCGTTTGACTTCCTGCCGAAGGTGGACCGCGAATATTCCTGGAGCCACATCTGGGACGACATGTACCGGGAGAAACTCAAAGGCCTGATCGCGTTCGGCATGAACGGCGTCGCCATCGGGCCGAATTCGCAAAAGAATATCGACGCACTGAAGAAAGCGAAATTTCTGGTGGTCTGCGATATCTATCCGGAAGAGACCAGCGACTTCTGGCGGGCCCCCGGCACGACGCCCGAGCAAACCAAGGCGATTCAGACCGAGGTCTACCGCCTGCCGGGCGCGGGTTTCGCCGAAAAGGACGGGACGTTCGTCAACTCCGCGCGCTGGCTGCAATGGAAATGGGCCGCGGTGCCGGCGCCGGGCGACGCAAAACTCGATCAGGATATCCTCGCCCGCATTTTCCTGAAGGTCCGCGAGCTCTATCAAAAGGAGGGCGGGAAATTCCCCGATCCGATTTTAAACCTGACCTGGAATTACACTCTCCCGGCGAGTCCGTCGCTCTCGGAAGTCGCCAAAGAACTGAACGGCCGCGACCTCGGTACCGGCCAGCAGCTTCCAGGCTTCGCCGCGTTGAAGGACGACGGCTCCACTTCCTGCGGCAACTGGCTGTGGTGCGGCTCCTGGACCGAAGCCGGATCGCTCGCCCAGCGGAGGGACAATGCCGACCCGTCAGGGCAGGGCATCCATCCCAACTGGGGATGGAGCTGGCCGATGAACCGCCGCGTGCTGTACAATCGCGCCTCGTGTGACGTGTCGGGGAAGCCGTGGGACCAGTCGCGTCCGCAGGTCTGGTGGAACGAAGCGCAGAAGAAATGGGTCGGCAACGACGTTCCGGATTTCAAGGCCGATTCGTCGCCCAAGGATCACATGGGCCCGTTCATCATGAATCCGGAAGGAGTCGGCCGCATCTTCGCACCGCTCAGCGCGTTCGCCGACGGGCCGTTCCCCGAATTCTACGAACCCATCGAAAGCCCGGTTGCGAATGCGCTGCATCCGAAGCAGTCCAACAGTCCTGTGGTCAAGCGGTACAAGACCGCGATGGACAAGTATGGGACCGCCGCGGAAGGCTACAACATCGTCTGTACGACGTATCGCCTGACCGAGCACTATCATTTCTGGACCAAGAACAATCAGATGAACGTCCAGCTTGTGCCCGAACCCTTTGTCGAGATTCCCGTGGAGCTGGCTGCCGATCTCGGCATCAAGGGCGGCGACAAAGTGAAAGTGTCGAGCATCCGCGCCAGTTATGAGGCGAAGGCGATGGTGACGCACCGCATCAAGCCCATGACCATCGATGGCAAGAAGGTCTACCAGATCGGCATTCCGATTCACTACGGCTACCGCGGCATTCAGGAGGATGCCGGAAGAACGCCGCGTTCGCTCACCAATTCATTATCGCCGACGGTGACCGATCCCAACGCCTACACACCGGAATTTAAGGGTTTTCTTGTGAAATTGGAGAAAGCGTGATGCGAAGCGCGCCAGACAGTTTTTTGGAACCGCGACCATCGGGAGCGGTCAACGCCGCCGTGCGTCAGCATGCGGACAGACGAGGAGTGCGTTGATGTCCAACGGACCTCTCCAAATCAAAGCCATCTCCGGCCACGCCGGACCCGTTCCCGGGCTCGACACCTCTCGCGATTACAGCGTCGCCAAGCTGATCGACGTCACCACCTGCATCGGCTGCAAAGCCTGCGAAGTCGCCTGCCTGGAATGGAACGGCTACCCGTTCCGCGAAACCGTTTTCGACAACACGTATCAGACCATGCCGGATCTGGAATGGAATTACTATAACCTGATCCGGTTCGACGAGCATGTCGCCGACGACGGAACACTATCCTGGCTGATGCGCAAGGACGGCTGCCTTCATTGTGCCGACCCGGGCTGCCTGAAGGCCTGCCCCGCCGACGGAGCCATCGTGCAATACGCCAACGGCATCGTCGATTTTCAGCAGGACAACTGCATAGGCTGCCAGTATTGCGTCACCGGCTGTCCTTTCAACATCCCCCGGTTCAATTCCGAAACCAAGAAAGTCCACAAGTGTACATTGTGCTCGGACCGCGTGGGCGCGGGCCTGGAACCGGCGTGCATTAAAGCCTGCCCCACCGGCTGCCTGCACTTCGGCACGAAAGAAGACATGAAGGAGCTTGCCGAAAACCGCGCAGCGCAGCTCCGCGAGCACTCCGCGCATACCAACGCGGGCGTTTACGATCCACCGGGCGTCGGCGGCACGCACGTGATGTACGTCCTGCACGACATCGAGCATCCGGAACGCTACGGAGGCTTGCCCAAAGACCCGACGATTCCGCTATTGGTCCGCATCTGGAAAGGACCGCTGAAGTGGATCGGCAATCTGGCCATGGTCGGCGGCATTTTGGGCGTGGCGATTCACTACTTGCGCTTCGGCCCGAAGGAATCGAAATGATCGAACGCTATCCATTCCACGAGCGCATCTGCCATTGGCTGGCGGGCTTCGCGTATTTGTATTGCCTCGGCACCGGGCTGGCGTTTTACTCGCCGTATCTGTTCTGGCTGGCCGTGATGCTCGGCGGCGGACCCACCTCGCGATTCTGGCACCCCATGATAGGCGTCGTGTTCGTGATCGCGACTTCTTGGATGCACCAGATCTGGCGCGGCGATGTCAAAATCACCCCGGAAGATCGCGAATGGCTCGATAAAGCGAAGTATTACGTCGAAAACGAAGACGAAAAAGTCCCCGCGCAGGGAAAATTCAACGCCGGGCAAAAAGCGTTCTACTGGGCTATGTTCTACGGGGCGTTTCTGCTGCTGCTCTCGGGCGTCTTTATGTGGTTCCCCGAATACACGCCGCGCATGCTTCGCCCGTGGATGATTTTCATTCACGAAGGAGCGGCTTTAATTACGATTGGAGCGTTTATCATCCACGTTTATATGGGTGTTTTCATGGTTCCGGGCAGCGTCGACGCCATGGTGCATGGGTTCGTTTCGAAGGATTGGGCAAGGGCGCATCACCGGCTATGGTTTCAGCAGAAGACCGGCGAATGAGAGCCGCGCTCCTGGCGCGGAAGTACCCGGAGGCCGCTCAACTGCTCGAGTTTTACATCCAACTGACTCTGCTGCAAGAAGACATCGCCCGCAACCTGGATCCGGACATGGACAAACTGGCGGCTTGGTTTCCACGCTTACAGGCGCTGGCGCCACAGATCGCTCTGCCACCAGATCTTTTGCGGGCCGAGCCGTCGACCGACGAGGCGAAATTTTTCTGGCGCGTCCTGATGCGGCCCTATGCCGAACGGTTCCGAAAACCGGGCGATGGGACAGGTTCGAAATGCCCCTCCTGCGGAGGCAAGCCCGTCGTCGGCGTGCTTCGCGGCGAAGGCGACGGGGCAAAGAGAGCCCTGATTTGTCATTTATGCGCGTTGGAGTGGCCTTACCGCCGCGTCATTTGCCCGAATTGCGGCGAAGAAGACAAGGAGAAACTGCCTGTTTATATCGCCGAGCAGATCCCGCACGTCCGCGTGGAGGCTTGCGATACCTGCCGCGCTTATCTGAAATCGGTCGATTTGACGAAGGACGGCTTCGCGGTGCCGGAGGTGGATGAGATCGCGACGGTCGCGCTGAACTTGTGGGCCGACGAGCACGGATATACGAAGATCGAAACCAATATTTTAGGGATGTAATCAGCCGAATTCGAATCCAGCGCCGGCGAAGATCAGGGAATGGTCGTCTTTCAGATTGGGTCCACGCGTCATGCGCGTCAGGCGGCGGGAGCGTTCGAAACCAAACGATTCCGCCAGATTGTTTTCCGGAAACAGGTCCCACAGGATTTCTTCGTCCGGATGTCGTGCGAGAAACCATTGCGCGAGTTTCTCCGCCGATTCCTTGGAACGGCTCACGCACGGGCCGAAGCGATTGCCGCGTCCCATGGCAAAACCGGCGTTCATAGAGGCGGCTTCGAATTGCGCTAAACGGTAGAGCAGAGCGCTTCGATCTGCGCCGAATGCTGGTCGGTCAAGGAGAGGCTGCGAAGTATATTCATTTACGGCAACGGGCGTCGACGGCCCAGCCGCGCGCAACCAGCGTTCAATGGCGCACTCGTCGACAAAGCCGAGTTTCTTATATAGCGGCCTGCCTATCTCCGTGGCGTCGAGTTTTACGGTTTGCACATCCGCAAGATGGTCGAGAGCCTGCTGCATCAACGAGCGTGCATACCCGCGTCCGCGAAATTCAGGATGCGTGAGCACCATGCCGATCCAGGCGAGCTCCGTGCCGTAGCGGATGGTAGTGGTCGTCGCGACCAGCACGCCGTCGCACTCCATGGCGAAACAGCCGGAGGGATTCATTTCGATGACCAGGCTCCAGTCCGCGGGCGTCTGATCCCAGCCGACCGCCTGGCTCAGCGCGAGCGCCTGCGAAATGTCCGATGGCTCCAGGAGCCGCATCCGGCTGGACATGATTTACTATGGCATCCAGATGATGTCTCCCGAAAATCTTCTTTCCACGCCCTCGGACGCGGACCGGGCCGCGCTCGCCCAAGTGGATGAACTGCTGGTCGTCGGCGCGGGCGGGAAAATGGGTCCAAGCTTGATCGAGAGGGCGAGGCGCGCGGCTCCGCACGCGAAAATTGTCGGCGTGGCGCGCAGCGGCAGCGACATTTCCGCTGATCTGCTCGATCGCAAGCAGGTCGACGCGCTGCCGGATTCGAAAAACGTGATTTTTCTGGCTGGACGGAAGTTCGGGTCGACGGGCAATGAAGGCCTGACGTGGGCGACCAACGCGTTGTTGCCGGCGATGATTGCGGAAAAGTACCGTGATGCGCGAATTGTCGCGCTGTCGAGCGGGAATGTTTATCCGCTGACCCGCGAGGGCGCGACTGAGCAGACGCTTCCTCAGCCGGCGGGAGAATACGCGCAGTCGGTGTTGGCGCGGGAGCGGATCTTTGAATATTTTTCGGGGCGATTCGGAACGCGCGTGGCGCTGCTGCGGCTGAACTACGCAATCGACGTGCGGTATGGAGTGCTGCTCGACATCGGGCAGCGCGTATTTGCCAGGCAGCCGGTTTCGGTGGCGATGGGCGCGGTGAACGTGATCTGGCAAGGCGACGCGAACTCGGTTGTACTACGGTCTTTGGCGCTCGCCGCTTCGCCCCCATTCGTTCTGAACGTCACCGGTCCTGAAGTACTCCGCGTGCGGGACATCGCGCGCCGCTTTGGCGAAGTGTTCGGCATTGAACCTGAGTTCGAGGGCCGCGAGGCGGAGACGGCGTTGCTGAGTGACGCGTCGTTGTGCCACCGGCTGCTGGGTGCGCCGTCAGTTTCTGTGGACGAAATGATAAGAATGGTCGCCGACTGGATTCGCACGGGCGGCGAGACGTTGAATAAGCCGACGCACTTTGAGGTCCGCGATGGCAAATTTTGACTGGCGGGCGCGGTTGCGCGAAGGCGTGGTGATTCCGGCGCATCCCCTTGTGCTGACGAATGAGCGGAAGCTGGATTGGAAGCGGCAGATAGAACTCACTGGCTATTACATTGCTGCGGGCGTGGGAGGGATCGCGGTCGGGGTCCATACGACGCAGTTCGCCATTCGCGAAAAGGGACTTTACAAGCCGGTGCTGGAGCTGGCAGCCGAAGTAGCGAAGAGATTCGAGGTTATTCAGATTGCGGGAACGTTCGATGTGCGGGAGGCGGAACTGGCGGCGAAGCTCGGGTATCATGCGGCGCTGTTGATTCCGCGGCGGGCGGAGACGCCGGCGGAGCTGTTGGTGCGGGTGCGCGACGTGGGCAGCATTTTACCAATTGTCGGATTCTACTTGCAGCCTGCGGTAGGCGGATGCGTGTTGCCTCGCGATTTCTGGAGACGTTTTGCGCAGATTGAATCCGTGATTGCCATCAAGGTCGCGCCGTTTCATCGGTATCAAACGCTCGATGTGCTGGACGGCGTGCTCGATTCGGGGCGCGGGGCGGAGATTGCGCTGTACACGGGTAATGACGACCACATAGTGCTCGATTTGATCACTACGTATCGAGGGCTGCGGTTTGTCGGGGGCCTATTGGGGCAGTGGGCAGTGTGGACTCGTCGAGCGGTCGAGATGCTGGACGGGATTCACCGCGATCCATCGTTACCGGAATGGTTGACGCTCGCCGGAGAACTGACCGCGGCCAACGCGGCAATCTTCGACGTCGCGAACGGGTTTCGTGGGTGCATCGCGGGTGTTCACGAAATCCTGCGCCGGCAGGGGTTGATGGAGGGGATCTGGTGTCTGGACCCGGATGAGGGATTGTCGGAGGGGCAGATGGAGGAGATCGACCGGGTGTGCGCGACGTTTCCGCATTTGGGGGATTAGTAGACCATCCTGACGATTTCAACACCTTCGGAGCAGACCGCTCCCGGAGGTCGCGGCTCCAAAAACGTCTAATTTGCCATGGTGCGCTATGGAGCCGCGACCACCGGGAGCGGGCCACGCGATGGTCGATA
The DNA here is from genome assembly GCA_963749245.1 of Bryobacterales bacterium. Taxonomy (GTDB): domain Bacteria; phylum Acidobacteriota; class Terriglobia; order Bryobacterales; family Bryobacteraceae; genus Palsa-187. The sequence goes on along the minus strand of CAVVNE010000145.1, from coordinate 6,477 downwards.
ACCCCACGGCGTAAGCCTGGGGATTGTCATATTGTCCGCAAATCCCCGCCCTGACGGGACGGGGTTATGTGCCAGCAGGTGGACCGCTTCCGCTGGTCGCGGTTCCATGAGCAGCTAAAGAACCGCGACCAACGGGCTACTCCGCGCGTAACGCGGTCGTGGGATCCACGCGCATCGCCCGGCGCGCCGGTATATAACTTGCGACGAGGGCCACGGCCACGAACAGTGCCGCAGTTGTGAGGAATGTCGCCGGATCCGTGGTGCTGGTCTCAAACAGAAGGCTGCCCAGCAGTCGCGTCGCCGCAAGAGCCGTGGCCAGACCAATCGCGATTCCGCTCACAGTCAAAGCGACGCCATGAACCACGACGAGCCTTAAAATATCTACGTTCCGCGCGCCCAGAGCGATTCGGATCCCCATTTCCTGCGTTCGTTGCGCCACCGAATACGCGATCACTCCATACACGCCAACCACGGCGAGAAGAAATGCGATCCCCGAAAACGTGCCCAGTAGAACTGCCGTGAACCGGGATTGCGAGCTTTGCGTTTCGAGGAATTCCTCCATGGTCATGACTGCCGGTCACCGGCTGATCCGGATCGGCCGCGGCGACTTGGCTGCGCACGGCGGAAACCAGGCTGTGCGGATCGATCGCGGTGCGCACGGTCAGACAGACGTAGGGCGACACCATCTGCGGCAAGGGCATAAAAATTTCGGCGTCAGTGGCGGCCGCCGGGCCGTTGTTTTTCGTGTCTCCCAGCACGCCGACCACCTCGAACGGATTCTTCATGGTTCCGATCCAGACCTTTTTCCCGATGGGATTTTCGTTGGGCCAAAAGCGGCGCACGGCAGTCCGGTTGACCAACGCCACCATCGGGGCGTGAGCATCGTCATGATCGGAAAACGTTCGCCCGGCGAGCACGGGAACGCGCATGACTCGCGTGTAATCGGGGGTGACCTGCTGTATATCGACGATCGGCCTTAGCCCCAGGGTCAGGGCCGGTTGGCCCTCAAACAGAACGGGCGTGCTATGCGTGGCGTTGGTGGGAATCGCAGTCGAGATCGTGACAGCCTCCACCCCAGGGACGCTTTGAATATTCCGTATGGCGCCATTGTAAAACTCAATGCTTTTCGCCGCATTCGAATACATGGCCGGCGGAAGGTTGATGCGCATCGTGAGCAGGTTGTGCGGATCGAATCCAGGCGGGGCGCTGCGTAGCCGAAGAAAGCTGCGAACCAGCAATCCGGAGCCGATCAGTAGCACCATCGATAGCGCAACCTGCATCACCACCAGAACCGTTCTCGCGCGTCCCTGGCCTCGATTTCGTGTGCTGCCGCGGCTCTCTTCCCGTAAACCGGCGTTCACGTCCGCGTTGGACAAATCGAGCGATGGCGCCAGTCCGAATAGGACGCCGCTCAAAACGGAAATCGCCAGAGCGAAGGCCAGAATTCTACCGTCGACAGGGATGTCGCCGATCCGCAGTCCCTGGTCGTTAAGCGACGCCAGAATGCGAGTTCCCGCGTAACCGATCGCGATGCCGAGCCCGCCTGCCGCCAGCGCCAGCAGGACGCTCTCCGTTAGCAACTGCCCCATGAGGGAGGCACGCGACGCACCCAGCGCCGCGCGAATGGAGAATTCTTTTTTCCGGCCGACGGCGCGGGAGAGCAACAGGCTCGCGACGTTCGCGCAGGCTATCAGCAATACCAATCCCACGGCGGCCGATAAAATCAACAGCGTAGGACGGATGTTCAGGACCAGCTCATCCTGCAATTTTGCCAGGCGCATGTGTAGGTTCAGGGTCGCGTCGAAGTTACCCGGACTCGCCTGCTGGTATTGCTTATACAGCACGCGCAACTCAGCGTCCGCCTGATCCATGGCGACGCCAGGACGCAATCGTCCGATCAGGTTGAAGTACGCGCCGCCCAACGCGACCCTGGCTGGCGTGATCGAATTCATGTCGAAAACCCGCGGGGCCCACACATCCCTTTCGCCGCCGAAAAGGCCGAAGACAAAGCGCGGCGAGAGAACGCCGATGACGATGTAATCCTGTCCGTCAAGCGTAAGGCTCTGCCCCACGGCTTCTGGCGGCGTTCGCGAAAAGCCTCGTGGCGAGCTTGTCACTCAGCACCACAACCGGTTTGCCGCCCGGCTGATCCTCTTCCTGCGTGAAGGACCGGCCGGCGATGGGCTGCACGCCGAGCACGTCGAAAAATCTCCACGTCACTCGCGACGCGCTGAGTTGCTCCGGCTCGCCCAGGCCGGTCAGGTTGAACGTGTCGAAGATACACGCTGCCACGGCGGAATAGGAACGGTTGTGCTCCTCGACAACCTTGAAAAACGGAAGAGAAACTCTGCCCCAACTTCCTGCCGCGTCGAAAGTGGCTCCGGACAATAAGACGATCCGGTCCGGCTGGCTGTAGGGTAGGGGTCGAAGGAGAAGGGCGTTGCTGACCGTGAAGATCGCCGTATTCGCGCCGATGCCGAGCGCCAAAGTCAGAATCGCCGCCGCCGAGAAAGTGGGATTCTTCCTCAGCACGCGCAGGGCGTAACGCAAATTGGGAAGCATGACGGCTATTCCCATCTTATTCGGTTGTCGGAGTTGGCGAGCGGATTGCACCTCAACCTCAAAACGTCGCTATAGCTGCGTGTATTGGCGCAGTTGGGCGCGGGTGGAGGACGCAATTGTGAAGAAAACAAGCTATCCGACAATCATTCAGGGCGGCATGGGTGTTGGGGTCTCCAATTGGCGCCTGGCGCAGGCGGTTTCGCGACTGGGACAGTTGGGCGTGGTCTCGGGCACGGCCCTCGACCAGGTCTTCGCCCGCCGGCTGCAAGACGGCGATCCAGGCGGGCACATGCGCCATGGACTCGATCATTTCCCCTTCCGCGAAATGGCGGAGCGCGTCTGGAGCGCCTATTTCATCCCCGGCGGCAAGCAGGACTACGAATCGTATAAAAAGCTGCCCATGCACGAACTCACCGGTCCGCGCGAATTGCAGGAGTTGTGCATAGTGTCGAACTTTGTCGAGGTGTTCCTCGCCCGCGACGGCCACGGCAATCCGGCGGGCATCAATTATCTCGAAAAAATCCAATTGCCCCTGCTGCCGTCGATTTATGGCGCGATGCTGGCGGGAGTCGATTACATTTTGATGGGCGCGGGAATACCGTTGAAGATTCCGGCCGTCCTGGACGATCTGTCGCGGCACGAAGCGGTGACGTATCCGTTGCAAGTCGCCGGCGGGGATGTTGCGGACATCGCGTTAGCGCCGCGCGAGTTCATGGAATTCGATCTGCCGCCGCTCACGAGGCCTAGATTTCTCGCCATCATCGCGTCCAACACCCTGGCGTTGACGATGCTCAAGAAGGCCAACGGCAAGGTCGACGGCTTCGTAGTGGAGGGTCCGACGGCGGGTGGCCATAATGCTCCGCCGCGCGGGAAATTGCAGTTGAACGAGGCGGGCGAACCGGTTTACGGAGAGCGCGACCGCGTCGACCTGGCCAAACTGCGGGAGCTGGGCGTGCCCTTCTGGCTTGCCGGCGGATACGGCCGCCCGGAAAAAGTGCGCGAGGCGCTGGCAGCGGGCGCCGCGGGCGTGCAGGTGGGCACGGCCTTCGCGTTCTGCGAGGAATCCGGATTGACTGACGACTACAAGCGGGCCGTTTTAGAAAGCGTCGCGCAAGGCAAGGCGCGCGTGTTGACCGATCCTCTGGCATCGCCCACGGACTTCCCGTTTAAAGTGGTGCGGGTGGAGGGGTCGAACTCGGAGCCCGAAATCTACGCCGCCCGCCCGCGCATTTGCGACCTCGGATACTTGCGAGAGGCCTATCGGACCGCCGACGGCGCCATCGACTATCGCTGCGCCGGAGAGCCGGTGACGACGTACACCGCCAAGGGCGGCAAGCTCGAAAATACGGCTGGTCGCAAATGCCTGTGCAATGGCTTGATGGCGAACATCGGCCATGCGCAGGTGCGCGCCGGTAATCGGGTCGAGCGGGGGCTAATCACGTCGGGCGACGATTTGACGGCGCTAGGAACGTTTCTCGATGGCGGCCCCGTTTACAGCGCGGCCCACGTCGTGGCCAAGCTCACTGCGTGATGACGGCCGAACCTACGCATGGCGGCTCTGGTAGACTGCACTCAATTGCTGGAGGATCGATGAGAAACGTTCTGCTTACGCTCGTGATTTCCGCCTTCGCCTGGGGACAGGGCGCTCCGCCGCATGGGGGCGCGGACCAACCCTACGCGGTCGAGTATTATTACAAAGTTCAGTGGGGACATCAGCAGGAGTTTTTGCAGCTCTTTCTGAAAAACCATTACCCGCTGCTACAGAAGATCGTCGAGACCGGGCGCATGCTCTCGGTGAAGATCGACACGCCGGCTTATCACACCACAGAAGACGGGCGCTGGGATTACCGGGTGACCATCCGGTTCAAAAATTCGACCGTGGCGACCACGTCGAATCCCGACGAGGAGAGGCTGATCAAGCAGCTCTGGCCCGACCAGGCGACCTATCAGCGCGAGGAGCAGCGCCGGTTCGAGATTTTATTGGCTCACTGGGATTTGCCGGTGACCGACATCACACCTGTCAGGAAGTAATGGCTGACACCGAACCCCGACTGTAAAGGAGGGGACTCGGTGATATACTCCTAGCGAAAATGCCAACGGAATTGATTTACGAAGTCGCCGACGGAATCGCGACGTTGACGCTCAACAGGCCTGACAAACTGAACGCCTGGACCGGCCAGATGGGGACGGAGGTTCGCGAGGCGATGGAGTCGGCCGAGGCCGACGACAACGTGCGCGTCATCATCCTCACTGGCGCGGGCCGCGGTTTCTGCGCGGGCGCAGACATGTCCTTGCTGAATGAGCTGGCGGCCAATGGCCACACCGGCGCGGCGGCCAGGGTCCTGGGTCACCAGAGGCAGTCGCGGTTTGGCGAAAATACGCGTCCCGATTATCTGGGCACGTATTCCTATTTTCCGTCGATCAAAAAACCGGTGATCGCGGCGGTCAACGGGCATGCAGTGGGCTTGGGGTTCATTCTGACGCTGTATTGCGATCTACGCTTCGCCTCGTCGGACGCGAAATTCGGAACCGCGTTCTCGCGCCGGGGGTTGATCGCCGAGTACGGCGTCGCGTGGATCCTGCCGCGATTGATCGGGCCGGCCAATGCTCTCGACTTGATGTTGTCGGCGCGCATCATCGATGCCGCGCGAGGCGTCGCGGATGGGGCTGGTGAATCGCGTGTTTCCGGCGGAGACGTTTATGGAAAACGTTCGTGCCTATGCGCTGGAGCTGGTGAAAAACGTGTCGCCGCGATCGATGAGGGTGATCAAGAGGCAGATTTATCACGGGCTGCTTCAGACTCTGGAACAGGCCGCGGCCACCGCCGAAGTGGAGATTCTGGCCAGCTTGCAGTCGGACGATTTCAAGGAAGGGGTCGCGCATTTCGTGGAGAAACGTGCGCCCCGGTTCACGGGTAAGTAGCTCTGTATTACGCCGTGGGCTTTCCGAGGAGCAAGCGCCCGATCCTCCTGGCGCCCCAGTCCGACTGTGTCCCGTCAACGTATTCGAGCTTGAGCACCCGGAGCTTGAGCGGCTCCCATTTGTGCCATGTCTCGATGAGCGCCTCCAGCGTTCCCCCTGATCCCACGCCTTCCACGATCACCATGCCTCCGGGCTTTAGCGAAGCGACGATCCGCTGATGCAGGTTTGGCATACTTTCGTCGATGGGAAAGTAGATCAGACAGACTAGATCCCACTGTTGGGTGCCTAGCTCGAAGCGGTTGATGTCCTGAGCTTGCGCCGTAATCCGGACGCCGAGCGTCCGCGCGTGTTCGTTTGCCTTGGCGACACCAACGTCCGAGAGGTCCACTCCGGTGACATCCCACCCCTTTTGAGCAAGGAACACGGTATTGCGGCCCTCGCCCATTCCGATATCCAGTGCCTTGCCAGGTCGGCGGCCGGCGACCGTTTCGGCGAGAAACGCGTTCGGCTCGGTCGTTCGCAGTCCGTGCTGTCCATCGGGGCCGGCCGCATAGGTGAGGTCGGAATTCGCGCGCAGGTATTCGCGATCGGTCCGGGCGCGCGCTTGCAGCCGCGCCGCGAGTGCCTCGGCGTCCGCCGCCGCCGCTCCCTCGGCGATGAGCTTGGCCTTGTAAGCGCCGACCACAACACTGGGAGAATTTCTGAAAACCTCGGGAGGTGTGGTTTTGTACCAGTCCATGAAGCGCGACCACTCCGCCTCAGTAGCTCCGCTCTGGCCCCACAAGCACCAAGGCGTCAATAATAGGGGCGCTAAGGATCTTCTCGTGATGGGCATGGAGAGAAATCCTATCATAAAGAGACGCGGAGGCGCTTAATCCCCCAGGCGGACAGTTTGTAGCGAAACCGGACACCCATCGCGCCAGGGGGCGTGGCGAACGCATTTTTTCACGCAAAGACGCGAAGCTCGCAAAGAACACATTCAAAACCCTTGGC
>CAVVNE010000144.1:0-6331 GCA_963749245.1 Bryobacterales bacterium | reverse complement strand
GATTAAGACGCCATAATAGGAGTTATGGCGGAAGAAAAAGCTACTTTAGGCGCGGGATGTTTTTGGGGCGTCGAGGCGACGTACGGAAGATTGGCCGGCGTGAAGTCCACCGCTGTTGGCTACATGGGCGGCAAGCTCAAAAATCCTACGTATAAAGACGTCTGCACCGATTCGACCGGGCACGCCGAGGTTCTCGAAGTAACCTTCGACCCCGCCGTGATCAGTTATCACGACATCCTCGAAGTGTTCTGGGACAATCACAACCCGACCACTCTAAATCGCCAGGGCCCCGACGTCGGCACGCAGTACCGCTCGGCGATTTTCTATCATTCGCCCGAGCAGGAAGCCGAAGCCCGAGCCTCGCGCGACGCCGCGCAGGCCCGTTTCCCCAGGCCGATCGTGACCGAAATCACTCCCGCCACAGAATTCTGGCGCGCCGAAGAGTATCATCAGCAATACCTGGAAAAGCGCGGCCTGTCGCAGTGTCATTTCTGACGGCAATGCTAGACTGATAGATAGCCCACCCCAGCAGGAATCTATTTTGAAAATCGGTTTTGTCAGCCTCGGATGCCCGAAGAACCTCGTCGATACGGAGGTCATGATGGGCCAGCTCGTCGCTGGGGGCCACGAACTGACCCCCCACCCTTCCGACGCCGACGTCATCGTCGTCAACACGTGCAGCTTCATCGACCCCGCCAAACAGGAATCGGTCGACACGATTCTTGAAATGGCCGAATACAAGAAAACCGGTCGCGCGCAGCGCCTGATCGTCGCCGGATGCCTGGTTGAACGCTACCGCGCCGACATCCAGAAAAACATGCCCGAGGTCGACGCCGTCATCGGCACCAACGAACTGGAGCGCATCACGGCACTGTGCGAAGGCGTGCAGCCCGCCGAAAGTCCTTTTGACGCGTACCTGTACCATGATCTGACGCCGCGCGTTCTCTCGACGCCTCGCCACTTCGCGTACATCAAAATCGCCGAGGGTTGCGACCATCCCTGCACCTTCTGCGTCATCCCTCAATATCGTGGAAAATTCCGCAGCCGCCGCTTCGAATCTGTCATAAGCGAAGCCACCCGGCTCTTCTCACAAGGCGTCCGCGAGATCAACCTTATCGGCCAGGACACCACCTGCTACGGCGAAGACCTCGGCATGAAAGACGGCCTCGCTGCCCTTCTCACCCGCCTCGCTCGAATAGAGACGCCGCACGAAAAATGGGTCCGCTTTCTTTATTGCTACCCCAATAAAGTCACGCAAAAGCTGCTCGACACGATCGCCGAACATCCGTCTCTCGTGAAGTACATCGACATGCCCTTGCAGCATGCCAGCGCCCCTGTGCTGAAGCGCATGAAGCGCGGAGCCAGCGGCGATATCTTCCTCAAACTCATCGAACGCATCCGCGCCACCATCCCCGGTGTTGCGATCCGCACCAGCATGATCGCCGGCTTCCCAGGCGAAACTGAGCAGGATTTCGAAACCCTCTGCCAGTTCATCAAAACCGCCCAATTTGACCGTCTGGGCGTCTTTTCTTACTCCGACGAGGACACCAGCAAGAGCTTCGAACTCGACCAGAAAGTCGATGCCCGTACGATTTATAATCGCAAGCGCCACCTGATGTCGATTCAGAAAAAAATTTCGCGCAAACGAAACCGGGCGGCTGTAGGCCGAGAATTCCGCGTTCTCGTCGAAGGCCCCTCCGCCGATTCCGACCTCGTCTGGCAGGCACGTCTCTCCACGCAAGCCCCCGAAATCGACGGCGTCTGCTACATTTCCGATCCCGGCGAACACCCTCTTAACTCTGGAGCTATGCGCACCCTGCGCGTCACCGAGGCTCACGATTACGACCTCACCGGCGAATTGATCGATGTGCCCGGGAGAACCTCGGAGCTCTTACAAATCGCAGTATGAAATGTCCGATCTGCAAAAAAGACGTCACCCTCGATAACCCCGAGATGCCCTTTTGCAGTGAACGCTGCCGCCTGATCGACCTCGGCAACTGGGCGACGGAAAAGTACGTCATTTCCACCCCCGCCGACCTTTCCCACCTGAAAGACGAGGAAGATTGAAAACCCTCGCACGCGTACTCGCCACCTGGTTCGGCTGCGGTTACGCGCCCAAAGGCCCAGGCACCGCGGGATCTCTCGGAGCCCTGCTCGTCGCCTGGCCCCTGCGCCATCAACCGCCTTGGTTCTTCGCGGCGCTCGCGCTGATCCTCCTCGCCCCCGCCATCTGGTCGGCCGGAAGCACGGCTTCGCAAGTCGGCAAAAAAGACCCGCAAATCGTCGTCATCGACGAAGTCGTAGGCCAGTGGATTGCCCTCGCCGGCGCCCTGATGTACTCGCCCGCCGCATGGATTGCTTCCTTTGCGCTTTTCAGAGCTTTCGATATCTGGAAGCCCTGGCCCGTGCGCCATCTCGAGCGTTTGCCCGGTGGAACCGGCATCGTCATGGACGACGTGATGGCCGGCATTTACGCCGCGCTTGTGTTGTACCTCGCCGGATGCAACCATTCAATTAGCAAGTTTTTATATGGCATTTCGTAAATCAACCAACGGCCCTCAAATCTCGGACGTCACGCCTTCCGCCGCCATTCCCGGCGGCGAGTTTCAGATCCGCGGAAAGGGGCTCGCCGGCGCCGATCGCCCTCACGTCAAATTCGGGGAGCTCTCCGCGCCCATCGTCATCGGCTCCGATTCCTTCGTCATCGCCCGCGTGCCCGAAGGCGCGCCCGCCGGAGAAATGACCGTCGGCAGCGCGCCTTACAAATGCGAGGTCGGCATCCTTATCGCCGACAGCCTGCATCCCGTTTCCAATCCCGTCGTCGACCGCCACGGCAACATCTATACGACCTTCAGCGGCTCCCCCGGCCAGAAGGCGCCCGTCTCGATTTACAAAATCGACACGCATCATCACGCGCGCCCGCTGGTCTCCGATCTGATGAACGCCACCGGACTCGCCATGGACGCCGAAGGCGGGCTCTACGCCTCCAGCCGTCACGATGGCGTGGTCTATCAGGTTTCGCCCGGCGGGAACCTCGCCGTCTACGTAGAAGGAATGGGCGTCGCCACCGGCATCGCCTTCGACCAGCACGATTTTCTCTACGTCGGCGACCGCAGTGGCACTATTTTCAAAATCAGCCGCGAGCGCCAGATCTACGTCTTCGCCACCATCGAGCCGTCCATCGCCGCCTATCACCTCGCCTTCGGTCCCGACCAGAATCTCTACGTCACCGGCCCCAACACATCGAGCTTCGACGCCGTGCAGCGCGTCGATCCCGACGGTCACGTCTCGGTCTTTTATCGCGGTTTGGGCCGTCCGCAGGGCATGGCCTTTGACTCCAAAGGAAACCTGTACGTCTGTGCGTCTCTGGAAGGCCGCCGGGGCGTCGTCCGCATCACCCCCGAGGCAAAAGCCGAACTCTTCCTCTCCGGCCCCGCTATCGTAGGACTAGCCTTCGCCCCGTCGAAAGCGACGATCCTGGCCACCAACAACTCCATCTATCGGGTCGACGTAGGAATCGAAGGCCGCCGGCTCCCGTAAACTACCCGCACTGCGTCACCCAACACCCCTCCTCTCCGTGCGCGATTATAAAAACGATGGAAGCCGAAATCATCGCCGTAGGCTCTGAACTCCTGGGCGTTCAGCGCGTCGACACCAACTCGCTGTTCATCACCGGCCAGCTCAACACCCTCGGCGTTGAAGTCCGCCGCAAAATTGTGGTCGGCGACGATCGTGGGCTCCTCACCGCCTCCATCCGCGAAGCTTTGGACCGCGTCGAAATGGTCATACTCACCGGGGGCCTCGGCCCCACGGAGGATGATCTAACAAGGGACGCCGTCGCCGCTGCCACCGGCCGCAAACTGATCTTCCGCGACGACCTGCGCGACGCCATCGCGGAGCGTTTCCGCCGCATGAACCGCAAAATGGCGGAGATCAATCTGCGCCAGGCCTACGCCGTTGAAGGCGCTGAAGCTCTCCCGAATCCCAACGGAACCGCCGCCGGCCAATGGCTCGATCACGAAGGGCGCGTAGTGATGATGCTCCCCGGCCCTCCCCATGAGATGAAGGCAATGTTCATGGACCAATGCGTGCCACGTCTCGCCCTTCGCGTGCCCGCGCGCGTGATCCGTACCCGCTTCTACCGCGTCGCCGGCATGGGCGAGTCCGATCTCGACCAATTAATCGCGCCTGTCTACACGAAGTACACCAATCCCGTCACCACGATCCTCGCCGCGCCCAGCGATATCCAGATCCATCTGCGCGCCCGCTGCGAATCCGCCGAGGAAGCCGAAGCCCTGCTCGCCGAAGTCGGCCCGCCCATCGAAGCGCTGCTTGGCGACCGCATTTATTCCCGCAACGGAGATTCGCTCGAAGCCGTCGTCGGCGCGCTTCTTACGGAACGCAACGCCACGCTGAGCGTCGCCGAAAGCTGCACCGGAGGACTGCTCGGACAACGCATCACCTCCGTCGCCGGAAGCTCGAAGTACTTTGTCGGCGGCTTTCTGGTCTATAACGACTTCACCAAGGAACTGCTGCTCGGCGTGGACCGCCATCTTATCAATGCGGAAACCTCGGTGAGCGAGGCAGTCGCCTGCGCCATGGCCGAGGCCGCGCGCCAGCGCACCGGCTCGACGTACGCCGTCTCCGTCACCGGTGAAGCCGGCCCGGAAAGCGCGAGCGGAGCGCCCGTCGGCACCGTGTTTGTCGCCGTCGCTGGCCCCGATTTCCCCACCGAGGCGCGCCGCCTCCAACTCCCCGGCGATCGCGCCCGCGTCCGCACCTTCGCCGCCCAAGCCGCCCTCGACTTCCTCCGCCGCAAATTAATTTAGCCCTTTGGGTCTGCGAAATTGACTACCAGTTCATCATCCGCATCCGATCCATGATCGATGCGCTCATGTCATTCATCCGCGCCGGCCTCCTGCGCCGCGGCGAAGGCAAACAAGCGGCCAGCCGCGCCGCTTCTTCACGATCCAGCTTCGCGGCGGGCATGTGATAGTGATACTGCGACGCGGCCTCCGCGCCCCACACGCCCGGCCCCCACTCGACGATGTTCAAGTAGAGCTCCAGCTCTCGCCGCTTGCCGAGAATCGAATCCGCCAGCGGTGCCAGCGTGTATTCGAAAGCCTTTCGAACCGGATTCCGATGCGTGGTGAAAAACAGATTCTTGACCAGCTGCTGCGGGATGGTGGACGCGCCCCGCCCCAGTTTTCCGTTCTCCTGGCTCTCGTCGGCAACCTTCTGCGTCTCGATCCAATCGACGCCGTGGTGGATGTAAAATCGCCCATCCTCGGACGCAATCACCGCGTGCTGCAATTGCACCGAAATCTGCGCCAGCGGCTTGAAAATGATTTTCTTGCGATACGGCTTGCCGTCGATCTTCGCTTCAATGTAGCGCTGAATCTGGACGCCGGTCGTTGGCGGATCGACGTATTTCAGCATCACCAGAGAGGAAATCCAGAACAAATACAGTGCCGCCATGAACAGCAGCGACCACTTCAGCAATCGAACCAGCCAGCGAGTCAGCACTCTTGTTTTATGATAGTGACCTGAATGCTTCAGGCGTTGACCAGGCAAGTGAGTCCGACCTTCGCCGAATGCGAATTGACGTTCTTAAATCGCCAGCCCATCGACGTCGCCAAGGCAATCAAGCAACATCGAGCTTACGAAGCGTGCTTGACTGAACTGGGAGCACACGTCATCTCGCTGCCCGCCGACCCGTCGTTTCCCGACGGCGTTTTCGTTGAAGACGCAGCTATCGTCCTTGATGAGGTCGCGATCGTGACGCGGCCTGGAGCCGAATCGAGGCGCGGCGAGACGGAGAGCATTGCGCAGGCTCTTGCGCCTTTTCGCGAGCTCCGATACATCCGCGAACCGGCAACGCTTGAAGGCGGCGACGTGGTTCACATCGGGAGGACCTTGTTTGTCGGCCTGTCCCGCCGCACCAACCGCGAAGGCATCGGGCAACTGACGGAACTCTTAAAGCCCTTCGGCCATCGCGTCATACCGGTGGAAGTCAACGGCTGCCTGCACCTGAAGAGTGGAGCCTGCTGGGCCGGCGGCGATAGGATCCTCGCCAATCGCCAATGGATCGATGCGAGCGCATTCCGAGATTTCAGAATCATCGACGTCGCCGCGGACGAACCCGGCGCCGCCGACGTTCTTCCCATAGGCGGCTCCGTGCTGGTGCCGTCGAACTTCGTTCACACCTCGGAGACACTCACTGCTGCTGGAGTCGATGTTCGCAACATCGACGTTTCGGAGCTTCAGAAGGCCGAAGCTGGAGTTACTTGCATGAGTATTCTGTTCCGTCTGTCCGCTCCCTGACGGTCGC